>NZ_CP028271.1:0-313306 GCF_009914055.1 Mixta intestinalis | reverse complement strand
CGCAGAACTGACGGGGCGTCGTTATCAACTCGTCGATTATTACGGTGCAGAAAAGGCGGAACACGTGATTGTTATCATGGGTTCCGGTGCTGCCACAGTGCGCCTGACTATCGACGCGCTGAATGCCAAAGGCGGCAAGTATGGGCTGATGACGGTACATCTTTACCGCCCCTTCCCAACGGACTGTTTTATCAAGACGCTGCCCGCCAGCGTAAAATTTGTTACGGTGCTCGATCGAACCAAAGAGCCCGGTGCCAACGGTGAGCCGCTTTACCTTGATACACTGGCCGCGCTGGTCAGCGCTTTACAGCACCGCCAGCTGAAAAAACTTCCCAGACTGAGCGGTGGCCGTTACGGTCTTTCTTCAAAAGAATTTACGCCAGCCATGGTTAAGGCGGTATTTGAACAGCAACAGCGGCCAAACGCCAGGCCCTTCTTTACCATCGGCATTAACGATGACGTGACTCACCTCAGCCTGGATTGGGATGAAAACTGGCATATAGAGCCTGATAATCAGGTACGAGCGCTTTTCTTTGGACTGGGCGCCGATGGCACCGTTGGTGCCAACAAAAACAGTATTAAAATTATTGGCGAACTGCCCAACTACTATGCTCAGGGGTATTTCGTTTATGATTCAAAGAAATCCGGCTCGCGCACAACGTCTCATTTACGTTTCGGGCCGGAACCTATCGATGCTCCCTACCTGATCGGCTCAGCCAATTTTATTGGTTGCCATCAGTTTAACTTCATTGAAACGCTGGACGTACTGTCTTTTGCCGCACCGGGGGCGACCTTCCTGCTTAACAGCCCCTGGCCCGCCACAGAGACCTGGCACCATCTACCGGCGAAAGTGCAGCAAAAAATCCAGCAGAAAAAACTCTCTTTTTACGTTATCAATGCGGCTAAGGTAGCCCAGCAGAGCGGAATGGGATCGCGCATTAACACCATTATGCAAACCTGCTTTTTTGCCCTTTCTAATGTAATGCCTAAAGAGCGTGCAATTAAGTTGATTAAGAAAAGCATCGAAAAAACGTACAGCAGGAAAGGCCGCGCCGTCATTGATAAAAACTTCGCCGCAGTGGATGCATCGCTGGCGAACCTGCATCAGATAAAAGTACCGGAGCAGATAACCGGCGCAACCAGGGTGAGCTGGTTCATACCAGAAGAGGCGCCACGTTTTGTACGTGACGTCACCGCAGAGATGTTACAGGATCGCGGCGATCGCATTCCGGTTTCTCTGCTACCCGCTGACGGCACTTACCCAACCGCGACCACACAGTGGGAAAAACGTGACATTGCCTTAACCATTCCAGACTGGCGCGAAGATCTCTGCATTCAATGCGGCAACTGTTCATTTGTCTGTCCCCATGCCGCTATTCGCGCTAAATTTTATCACCGGGATCGGGCAGAAGGCGCACCGGAAAGCGTTAAAAGCGCACCGATTAGCGCCCGCGGCTTTCCCGATACGCGCTACACGTTACAGGTTTATCCGCAGGACTGTACCGGCTGTAATTTGTGCGTCGATGCCTGCCCGGTGCGCGCCACAGACGCCCAGGGTAATACGATCCGCGCCATCAACATGGTAGATAAACTGCCAATACTGGAACGTAGCAAAGCATCACTGAACTGGTTCCAGGCACAACCCTGGCCCGAGCGCTCCACCATCGATTTTTCTACCGTTCGCGGCGTACAGTACCTGGAACCATTGTTTGAATTTTCTGGTGCCTGCTCTGGCTGTGGCGAAACGCCCTATCTTAAGTTACTGACCCAGCTCTTTGGCGATCGTATGATGGTAGCCAACGCCACAGGCTGCTCGTCAATCTACGGGGGTAACCTGCCCACTACACCGTGGGCGAAAAACCATGACGGTAAGGGGCCAGCCTGGTCCAACTCACTGTTTGAAGATAACGCCGAGTTTGGATTGGGTTTCCGCCTGACAGCCGATCAGCATAAACATCAGGCGATACAGGCGTTACGTACGTTTATCCCACTTCTGGGCCAAACGCTGGTGGATGAGATTATTAATGCACCGCAGCAGATCGAATCAGATATTTACCGGCAGCGTCAGCGATTAGCAAAAGTCCGCACGTTACTCGCCGATGATACCTCTGAACAGGCGTTGAATCTGCAAAGCATGCTGGATCACCTGATCCGCCGTTCCATCTGGATTGTTGGCGGTGACGGCTGGGCCTACGATATTGGTTCAGCCGGTCTGGACCATGCGCTCGCTTCAGGACGCGATATCAATATATTGGTCATGGATACGGAGGTCTACTCTAATACTGGTGGTCAGATGTCTAAATCTACCCCGTTGGGCGCGACCGCCCGGTTTGCTGCTGGTGGTAAAACGATGGCGAAAAAAGATATCGCCTTACAGGCTATCTCTTACGGTAATGTTTATGTTGCCCGCATCGCCTTCGGTGCCAGCCCTCAGCAGACACTTCAGGCGATACGTGAAGCTGAAGCCTATCCAGGACCTTCATTGATTATTGCCTACAGCCACTGCATTGCCCACGGCATCGACATGAAACTGGCGCTGCAACAGCAAAAACGCGCCGTTCAATCCGGCCACTGGCCACTGTTCCGCTATAACCCGGTCTTACGTGAGGGAGAGCATAATCCGTTTAGTCTGGACAGTCTGCGCCCCACCCTGCCGCTGTCTGAATACAGAAAACATGAAACGCGTTTTCTCGCACTTATGCAGCAAAACCCGCAGGAAGCTGAACGTCTGATGAATATCGCCCAAAACGTGGCGTGGCAAAAATGGGCTACCTACGAAAATATGGCAACGCGTCCCGCCAGCGCTTTCCATCCTGATGCCCGACGGTAAACGTTAATTTTTCAACACAGATAACGGTTGTTAAAAGGACAGTTTGCACTGTCCTTTTTTTCACTACCGGGAGTGATACCAACCCTGCAGAAATGCTATCACGCCACAGCGTAACCGCGGATGCAGACGCAATCGGACAGCTTACATCACCAGTTTCTCTGCCAGCCCCAGATAATATTTTACGCCCTGCGTTAGCGCCCGCTCGTCGGGGTTGAAAAAGGAGTTATGCAGCGGCGGTTCCTGCTGTCCGTTGCCGACACCCAGCCAGGCAAAACATACCGGTGCCTGCGCCTGATATTCCGAGAAATCTTCCCCAACAAACATCGGATCGTGCTCCTCGCGGAAACTCTCCTCCGGCGAGAGCGCCTGCGCCACATGGGCAGCGATATCGCATAACGCCTCATCGTTGACGATGGCGGAATAATCCCAGCTATCGAAAACAATCTCCCCTTCACAACGATGCGCCTGAGCCACGGCATGCACGATGCGCGTCATCGCCTCTTTGACCTGCGCGCGCACTTCGGGCGTAAAAGTGCGGTTAGTACCGCAAATATGGGCATCGTTGGGAATTGCCGCGGTGGTACCATCGCCGCAGATCAGGCTGCATACAGAAACAACCGCAGACTCGCGCGGATTGATTTCACGCGCAACGATGGTTTGCAGCGCCTGCACCACTTCTGCCGCCGCGATACAGGGATCGACCGTTAAATGCGGCATTGAGCTGTGCCCTCCTTTGCCACGTAGCCAGATATTAAAGGTATCGCGATTGGCGGTGGCGATGCCGCGCTTCAGGGCAATCACGCCGCACGGCAGCGCTGGCAAGACGTGCAGCGCGAAAAACATCTCTACGTCACTTAATACGCCCGCATCAATCAACTCTTTCGCGCCGCCGGGCGACATTTCTTCACCGCGCTGGAAGATAAATACGATTTCGCCCTTAATTTGCTGTTGCCGTGCCGCCAGCGCGCTGGCGGCCCCCATCAGCATGGCGGTATGAAAATCATGACCACAGGCATGCATTAATCCGGGGCGTGACGAAGCAAAAGGCAGCGCCGTTTTTTCCTCAACCGGTAACGCATCAATATCACACCGGAACGCAATGGTCCGTCCCGGCAATGCCCCTTTCAGCCGCACCACGGCTCCGGTTGCTGCCGGGCGGCTGATCTGTAGTTGAGGATATGCGGATAGCTGCTGAACAATATAATCGGTGGTGACAAATTCTTCGTGCGATAGCTCTGGATATCGATGAATCGCGGCGCGCCAGTCAGCTATTTGTTGGGCAAGCTGCCGCCATTCCACTTCGTGCTTCATACTCACTGTCCTGTTAAATAGAAAAGCATTGCCGCTGCTTTCACAGCGCAGCAGAAAGCTTCACCATACAGACAATGACAGGACGTGCTGCGGCATTATTCACAAAATCCACAGTTGATAAGGCGCGTATCTGAGCAAGGATTTTCAGCGCTGGAGCGCTATCTAATTTTTGTATTCCATAAGACGATCACACAGCGCCTCGATAGCCTTTCGGGCGTGTTCAACATCTTCTCTTTCGCTATCGGGGGTTAACTCATCATGATCGCTTCCCAGAGTGTTATATTCTTCGTCTAAACGTCGAATGAGTCGATTCGCCTCATCGCCGTGATGTTTTCGAATGTACTCGTCAGTCTCATACTTCCACTCGCTCGAGCCTCTGACACCGCTCAGGTTTACATTTTCTTCCGCCTCTCCCTCCCAGGTAATGATGAGATCTTCAATATCTTTCAAATTAATCATAATTGGCTCCTGTTATTTAACCGCTCAATAATCCACTGCGAAAACGTCCATACTGCATCAACGGTTGAGATCTCCCTCTACGGAGGCTGCTTTTCCCGACGATCCCGCCACGTTCAGTGAAAAATTTTATTCGATGTGTTATCTACAACTCTACCAGCATCAATAAAACCAACGCACTAAATTTCTTTTCGAAAACTTCACTTTATAAACAAGAGGAGAAATTGATATCACTCAAACGTCAACGCGGGCTTACGTTTTAAAGAGGCCAGGGATCATTAACAGAGAAAATAATATGGATGAGCAAGTACAGGTAAAACTGGCATTTCCGCTATGGAAAGCAGCCATGACGCTTTTTATCGGTTTTTTAATTTGGTTTATTCCACCGCCTGAAGGGCTTGATATTAAAGCCTGGCATATGTTTGCGCTGTTTGCCGCGACCATTGTTGCCATCATTCTCAAGGTGATGCCAATGGGTGCGGTGACGATGGTGGCCCTGGTTATATCGGCGATGACGGGCCTGACGCCGCTTACCGGCGCAGGTCCAGATAACGTCGCCGCGCTGTCAGGCTTTGCCAATGGCACCATCTGGCTAATCGGTATTGCTATGTTTATTTCACGTGCGGTGATTAAAACCGGGCTGGGACGACGCATCGCGCTGTGGTTTATCTCCAGGTGCGGCTACAGCATGCTAGGCGTTGCCTATGGGCTGGCCTTATCCGATATGGTACTGGGGCCGGGTATTCCATCAGCCTCTGCACGCGGCGGCGGTATTATGTATCCTGTGACGCAGTCAATTGCGTCGGCATATCAGTCTGAACCAGGGCCAACGGCGAGAAGAGCGGGTGCGTTTTTAATGATCTGCGTTTCACAAATTGATGCCATTATTTGTGCGATGTTTCTGACGGCAATGGCAGGTAACCCGCTTATTGCTGAACTCGCGTTAAGTCAGGGCATTGTGATTAACTGGGTTACCTGGTGTCTGGGCGCTATTGTTCCTGGCCTGCTGTCGCTGATTTTTATCCCTCTCTGCCTCTATTTCATCTACCCGCCTGAGCTAAAGAAAACGCCTCAGATTCCCGGTATCGCTCGCGAAGAGCTGCGCAAGATGGGGCCGATGTCGTTTGCCGAGAAAATTCTTGCCTGTGATTTTATCTTGTTAATCGTGCTCTGGACCGTTGGAGATATCTTTTTCCATATCCCGGCCACCTTATCCGCCTTTATCGGCCTGGTCATTTTGCTGCTGAGCAATATCATGTCATGGAAAAACATCATTGAAGAAAAAACGGCCTGGGATACGATGTTCTGGTTTGCCGTGCTGGTGATGATGGCTAACGCGCTGAATAAATATGGCATGATTAGCTGGATTTCTCAGGAGATGGTTATTTACATCGGGCACGTTGACTGGCTGCTGGTTTTCCTGATGTTGGTTCTGGTCTATTTCTATACGCGCTATTTCTTTGCTTCAGCAATGGCGCATATCTCTGCAATGTACCTGGCCTTTTTAGCGGTTTCGATTTCGGTCGGCGTACCACCGTTGCTCGCAGCCCTAACGCTGGGTTATACCTCTAACCTGTCGATGGGACTGACTCAGTATTCTGGCGGTCCCGGCCCGGCGCTGTTCGGTTCCGGCTATAACTCTACCGGCCAGTGGTGGGGCGTTAGCTTTGTGTTATCCCTTATCTCTGTTGTTATCTGGCTGGCAGCTGGCGGTATGTGGATGAAACTTATTGGAATAGCGTAACTGTGCCAGCTTACCGTGCCGCCAGACATTATGGCTATTCCGCGCTGGCGGCACCGCACGAAGCTGATAAAAGCCAGTCTTATTCCCCTTACCCTGAGGAAAATAAAATGAAACCGTAATTTTGGCTTTCATATTATCACCAGCAATCACAGATATTCTGGCTCAGAACGGTAACGTGAGAATTTAATAGCATTATAAAAGTTAAAAAGCCCTGACGACAGCATACCGTCAGGGCTGGTTTACTTATTTTTAGCGTTAAAGCATTAGATTCGTTATTGTCATTGAGCATTAAAACAATAATAAAAACTAATGTTACTTTGCTTATAATGGTTAAGAATATTGACTTCGCTTTCAGGTGCCCTGGTGTTGGCGAATAGTATAATAACCCTATTCCTGGCATGGTGATAATTGATATGAGCGATCAATAACAAAAAAATGATCGTTTTAATCGATCGTTATAATAAAGTGCTTAAGTTATACACAATATGCACTGGCTGGTTTAATTTATGATCGGTGAAACAGACGATGATTACTGAACGCCTGCTATAAAAAAGCCCTCCGAAGAGGGCTAAGCGCAAAATATAAAAAAGGCATTCAGATTCAGGCTTGCAGATATTCACGCTGCTGCGGCAGCTTCGCAATATAGATGGCGGGTTTACCATCTTTGTCAGAACTGAACAGAACCGCGCTGTCGTCCGGCGTAAAGGACGGATGTGGATGGGTAACCTGACGGCTGTTAGCCACGGTAGCCCAGGAAGTGTCATGGCGGGCCACGCGGAAATGCGCTTTTTTCGCCACGTCAAAGACATACAGATAGGGATCGTTATCGATGGTATAGCCGCTGGTGTCTTTCACATCCACCGGCGTCCCGGAGCCATCGCCAACCAACAGCGTACCGTCAAAGTTACTCATCAGGTGCGAACACGCTGGCATCTGCATTACCGCTTCATTGCTGCCGTTATCGGGATTATAGCTGTAGATGGTACGGCCCTGCTGCCCTTTCAGGTAAGAGACATAAACCAGCGCCGATCCGTTCGGTACCCAGAATTCGTGGGTGCAGCTTTCGCCTTCCGCGTGCTCTTTCACTTTACGCACGTTGCTGCCGTCTTCGTTAACCATCCACATCCGCGCATCCACCAGATCGTGCGGACCTTCATGGCAGAAGGCAACGGTATTGTCATCGAAAGGACGATAGATAGGATGACCAAGCCATTTGCGCTCTTCGTGGATAACGGAGCTTTCACCCGTTTTCAGATCCACACGCAGCAGGCGGCAATGCGGGCCTTTGTGGAAAAAGTCGTGGAAAATTTTCCAGTCGTTAAGCGGCGTCCAGTCACTTTTGGCAATTTCAATGCCTACCAGCTTAGTGCAGTCGCTGTTGGCAACCCAGGTGCCATAGCCCACCCAGTCGTCAGAGACACGATAGACTTCGCGTTCCACCAGCGTTTTCAGATCCACCTCCAGCAGGGTGCGATCGTTCTTCACATAGTAGAAGGATTTGTCATCCGGAGAGAGGAAGCCACCGAAGGTGTTGTCCCCTGCGCCTTCCGTCAGCTGGATAGCTTCGGCATTGGCGATATCCAGTAAATAGTAGTTCCAGTTGCCGTCAAACTCACCGGCAAACAGCAGATGGCTGCCATCATTGAAGAAACACTTCTGATAGAAGTAATTACGGTGACAGGTCACCTCTGGCGGTGTCAGACGGGTAATTTCCGCACCGGTATCCGGATCGTGGCTGACCTCATACTGAAGCTTAACCCGCATGCCTTTAGCCATGTTGCACTCCTTATGCTAACTGTCCGGAGAGGCGAACCACTCCGTTTTTGATGGTTTTAAAAATAGAGTGCGATTTTATCAAAACAACGTTTCATTGTATGTGACAGCCAGCGCACTTTGTGACAGGTTGGCAATTTAATGCAGCAAGAACAGGGGTTTGTCCTCTGGTGCTTTCTTTACATATTACTCTGAAAAATTGTAATGCTTTAACAACACCATATTTATCATGGGCTTATTTTTCTGATCGGTTATTTGCCGCTGGATTAACCGTGATCTGATTTGCAATTTTGATATAATCAGGCAGAAAAAATGAAACAGTGTTTTAATTATAATTGAAATACCGTTTCGGTAAGGATAAGATTACCGCATCAGGAAAAGCACAGCGGCGCTTGAGTCGCGATAACTATTTCGCTCCGGATGTTCCCGAAACCTGCCATCCCCACGAACGCCGGACGGAAGTCTCCTTCTACTTCAATATGGATGAAGACGCCTGTGCGTTTCACATGCTGGGGAAACCGCAGGAAACGCATCACATTGTGATGCACAACGAGCAGGCCGTGATTTCGCCGAGTTGGTCTATTCACTTGAGCGTTGGCACCCACGAACACACCTTCATTTGGAGGATGGTGGGTGATATCAGGTCTTTGATGGCGAGAAGTGCCTTGCCACTCAGGATCTGCGTTAGTCGCGGGCGAGCATAAACAGACCCCTGCCTGTCCAAAACAGGCGCTGAAAGATAAAGGAAAAGATTATGATTCTCGATACATTTTCTCTTGCAGGTAAAGTTGCTGTGGTATCTGGTTGCGATACCGGTTTAGGTCAGGGTATGGCGTTGGGCCTGGCGGAAGCGGGCTGTGATATCGTGGGCATCAACATCGTTGAGCCGACTGAAACTATCGAACGCGTAACTGCCCTGGGCCGCCGTTTCCTCAACCTGACCGCTGACCTGCGTCAGATTGATTGTATCCCGGCGCTGCTGGATCAGGCGGTGGCTGAATTCGGTCATATCGATATTCTGGTTAACAATGCGGGTCTGATCCGTCGTCAGGATGCGATCGAATTCAGCGAAAAAGACTGGGACGACGTCATGAACCTGAACATCAAAGCGGTGTTCTTCATGTCTCAGGCAGCAGCAAAACACTTTATCAACCAGGGCAACGGCGGCAAAATCATTAACATCGCCTCTATGCTTTCTTTCCAGGGCGGCATCCGCGTACCGTCTTACACCGCCTCTAAGAGCGGCGTAATGGGCGTAACCCGTCTGCTGGCGAACGAATGGGCGAAACACGGCATCAATGTTAACGCCATCGCACCGGGCTACATGGCTACCAACAACACCCAGCAGCTGCGTGCTGATGAGCAGCGTAGCGCAGAAATTCTGGATCGTATCCCGGCGGGTCGTTGGGGTCTGCCGAGCGATCTGATGGGTCCGATCGTGTTCCTGGCTTCCAGCGCATCTGACTACATCAACGGCTACACCATCGCTGTTGACGGCGGCTGGCTGGCTCGCTAATTCTTACCCCTGCTCTTCTGATATAAATCGCCCCCGCCAATCAGCGGGGGCTTTTTTTATGGACGCATTACACGCGCGCCAGATAGAGCGCGGGCATGCCTTCTTTATCAGAGGTAAACAGCACCCACTGGTTGTCCGGAGAGAATGACGGATGCGGATGGGTGACCTGACGATCGCCGTCCAGCACTTTCCAGCTGGTATCGTGGCGACAGATAGCGGTCTGGCTGCCGTCCTGGATATTGAATACCCAGATAAAGGGATCGTTGAGGCTGATATCGCCGGTATTATGCGGCGCACCATCGCCCACGATTAGCGAGCCATCGTGGTTGCTCATCAGATGCGAACAGGGCGGAATCGCCATCAGCTGGCGGTTATCCAGCGTCTGCGGATCGGCACTGAACAGATAGCGGTGCGGATCGTTTTCCTGATGCGCCACATAGTAAAGCGCGGAGCCATCCGGCACCCAAAATTCGTGGGTAAAGCTCTCGCCGGGCTGATGCTGACGCACTTTACGCATCTGCGTGCCATCCTCATTAATCAACCACATGCGGGCGTCGATAGCGTCACGCGGGCCTTCATGACAAAAAGCAACGGTACGATCGTCAAAAGGACGATAGATCGGATGGCCCAGCCAGCGTTTTTCCTGTAACAGGGTGCGCTGTTCGCCGGTGGTCAGATCGATGCTGATTAACCGACATTCCGGGTTGGTGAAATAGAAATCCCGGAATTTACGCCAGTCGGTCAGCGGCTGCCAGTCGCTGGCTTTGATCTCAATCCCCACCAGCCTGGTGCAGTCGCTGTTCGCCACCCAGGTGCCATACGCCACCCAGTCAGCATCCACTTCATACACCACGCGTTCTTCAAAGCTGTGCAGGCAGACCTGACGCAGCTGACGCTGATTTTTTACATACCACAGGCTCCGATCGTCCGCTGACAGGAAGCCGCCAAAGGTATTGTCGCCCGCGCCTTCAGTCAGCTGCGTTGCCTGTTGCTGTTGCAGATCTAACAGGTAGTAGTTCCAGTGCCCTTCAAACGCGCCGCCAAAAATCAGCTTTTGACCATCGTTGGTGAAGCACTTCTGATAAAAGTAGTTTCGGTGACAAATAATGTGGGGAGGCGTCATCCGGATCACCTCGTGACCGGTCTCGCTGTCTGTCTGATGACGAAAATCCAGCGGGATGATTTTGCCTTTCATATCGCATACTCCATATAAAAAAATACCCCGCCACAGCTGGCGGGGTAGGTTCTGACAGAGAGGACTAGCGCATGGCGCGACGCAGGATACGTTCGGCCTGACGCTGGAAGTCAGCAGCGGCTTCCTCTATCGTTTTCTGTCCGTAGTCGATGTACTGTAAAGTGGTACCGAACTGGGCAACAATCTGCGGATCGTCAAAGTACGGTGATACGGAGAGCGTGGTCGGCAGAGACTGTGCTAAACGCAGGCCCGCTACTGCCGGATCGTTTTCGCTAACAACGCCCGTTTCGGTCAGGAAGCCCCTGGCCGCTTTACTCAACGGCACGCCACGTTCCAGACCCAGCGCTTCCACGCCTGCTTTGTCGTTAAGCAGGAAATTAATCAGTTTTGCAGCAGCTTCCGGCTGTTTAGTTGATTTACCGATAGAGAGCATCAGCGCAGGTTTGAAGAACAGACCGGCATCTTTAGCACCATCCAGCATCGGATAGCTGCCCAATTCCAGCCTGGCTGGTGGCTTCAGGTTATCGGAATATTTTTTGATGGTGGAGTTCCACATGTAGGTGCCGCCCCACTCGCCCTGAATCCACGGCTTCATCTCATACATGTTGCTCTTACCAAATGATGCATAGTATTTGGTATCCGGCATCACGTGGCTGTCGATGAGTTTCTTATACATCTGGAAGAACTCAACCCATTGCTCTTTGCTGTAGCTGAATTTTTTACCCTGCTCATCAATGGCCGGAATGTTGTACTTCTGCACCATATAGGAGTTCAGCAGCGCCAGCGTATCCTGGTGCTCCAGCACGATCGGGTAATACTGCTTGCCGAGCTTGCTTTCAAAAGCTTTACCGGCTTCCATCAGCGCGTCCCAGGTTTGTGGGTATTCAACGCCAGCCTTTTTCCAGGTTTCATCGTTGAAGTAGAACACGCGAGCGGTAACGGAAACCGGAATACCGTTCAGCTTGCCGTTAACCGTGGTGGTTTGCAGCTCCGTCGCTTCGAACTGGCTTAAATCGATCACGTTCTTCATTTTGTTCAGATCGTAGAAGCCATCGCCGTTTTTAGAGAAAATCGGCAGCCAGTTCCAGTTGGTCTGCATGACATCCGGCTCGGTGCCACCCGCAATCTGGGTAGTCAGACGGGAAAGGTGACCATCCCAGCCGGTGTATTCGGCCTTCACGTTGATATCCGGGTTCTGTTTGTGGAACTCTTCAACCGCTTTCAGCGTCACCTGGTGACGGCTGTTGCCGCCCCACCATGACATACGTAAATTGGCATCCCTGGCCATTGACGGCAGCGCGGTAAGTCCCAGAGTGGCGGAGATTGCTGCGCTTAAAAGCACTTTTTTCATAATAATACTCCAGTAGGTTACAGAGAAATGTTCTGCTCGGTTTTCGCGTCAAAGATATGACATTTATTCATATCAAACTTGAAATAGACCCGACGATGAAGCCCTTTAGCAATCATAGGCTTAGCTTCATCTGACGGTATACGAGCCGTTAGTTCATAATCCGCCACTTTCAGGTAGACAAAGAATTCATGGCCCATGTTTTCCACGCGTACCATTTCACCGCTGCAACTTCCTTCGGCAAATGGCTCATCAGCGACAGAGACGAATTCCGGGCGCACGCCGTAAAATACGTCTTGTCCTTTATGATTGAGCACTTTCTCCTGCTTCTCGGCTGACAGCGGCATCGTTTCGTTGCCGATAGTCAGATGCAGACGTCCGTCATGCTCCACCAGTTTTGAGGCGCGGATGTTCATTTCCGGCGCGCCGATAAAGCCCGCCACGAACATATTTTTCGGTTTGTGATACAGATTATCCGGAGTATCCACCTGCATGATGTGGCCCAGCTTCATCACGCAGATACGGTCACCCATGGTCATCGCTTCGGTCTGATCGTGGGTAACGTAAACGGTGGTCGCAGGCTTACCGGATTTCTTCAGCTGCTTATGCAGGTCAGAGATACGGATACGCATTGACGCACGCAGTTTCGCATCGAGGTTGGAGAGCGGTTCGTCGAACAGGAACACGTCCGGTTTCTTCACGATGGCGCGGCCTACCGCCACACGCTGTGCCTGACCGCCGGAAAGCTGGCGCGGCAGGCGATCCATCAGCTCCTCCAGCTCAAGGATTTTGGCCGCTTCGTTAACCTGCTGTTCAATCTGCTCTTTCGGCAGCTTGCTCAGCTTCAGGCCAAAGGCCAGGTTTTCACGCACGGTCATATGCGGATAGAGCGCATAGTTCTGGAACACCATCGCAATACCACGCTCTTTCGGCGCCAGGTTATTCACGATTTTGTCGCCGATACGCACTTCACCGCCGCTGATGGTCTCCAGACCAGCCAGCATACGCAGGGTAGTCGATTTGGCGCAGCCGGACGGACCGACAATAACCATGAACTCACCTTCTGCGATTTTCAGGTCGATACCATGTACCGCTTTGAAGCCGTTGGAGTAAACCTTTTCCAGTTTGTTGAAAATAACTTCAGCCATGATATTTCCCTCTTAACCTTTAATTCCGCTGCTGGTAACGCCCTGTACGAAGTGACGCTGCGCCAGGAAGAACACAATGATGGATGGCAGAATGGAGATGCTCGCCATTGCCAGAATTTCATTCCACGGCGCACCTTCGGTGACGTCGATGGACATTTTAAGAGCCAGTGCAATCGGGTACTTCTCTACGCTGTAGACATAGATCAGCGGGCCGATAAAGTCGTTCATTGACCACATGAACTGGAACAGTGCGACAGAGATGATGGCCGGTTTCAGAATCGGCACCACCACGTACCACAGCACCTGCATAGAGTTACAGCCGTCAATCTGCGCCGCTTCTTCCATGTCACGCGGTACGCCGCGCAGGAACTGAATCAGCATGAAGACAAAGAACCCTTGCGTGGCGAAGGCCAGCGGCAGATAGAGCGGCAGATAGCTGTCCAGCATGCCCATTTCACGGAACATCAGATACTGAGGAATCAGCAGTACGGTGCTCGGCAGCAGCATGGTGGTAATCAGCGTTGCGAACCAGAATTTCTTCCATGGAATCTCGAAGCGGGCAAAGCCGTACGCCACGATGGTGGAGGAGATAATGGTCAGGATCACTTTCGGAATTACATACTTGAAGGTGTTCAGCATGTAATGACCGAAGTTATATTCCGTGCCGGTTTTCCAGCCGTTAACAAACCCTTCCCAGGTGGCATGTGCCGGCCACAGGCTCATGGTGGAAAAGATTTCATGGTTCGGTTTGAACGATGCCGAGAACATCCACACCAGCGGATAAAGCATCAGCAGACCGACAATCAGCAGCACGATATAACGAATGGTGCGGTTAATTTTTTCACGACGCATGGTACGGGCAACTTCACGTTCAGCCACTTCCATTGCTGTCGACAGTTGACTTTGCTGGATATCAGCCATTTTTGCCTCCCTTATCCGCAGAGTAGAACACCCAGTATTTCGATGATTTAAAGGAAATAGCGGCAAACACGGCTACCACCAGGAACAACACCCAGGCCAGCGCAGCGCCGTAGCCCATATCGAAGTACTTGAACGCGGTGTCATAGATGTACAGCGAGAACAGGTAAGTTGAGTAAGTCGGGCCACCGCCGGTAATGACGTATGGTCCGGTAAACTCCTGGAACGCCTGCGTGGTTTGCATAATGAAGTTAAAGAAAATCACCGGCGTAATCAGCGGTACGGTCACTTTCAGGAACATCTGCCATTTAGAAGCGCCGTCGATCATCGCAGCTTCATACTGAGACTGCGGCACGTTTTGCAGCGCAGCGAGGAAGATCACCATCGCAGAACCAAACTGCCATACGCGCAGCAGCGTTACCGACATCAGGGCCAGTGAAGGCTCACCCAGCCAGTTCACCGGATCAAAACCCAGTACGCCGATAAAGCTATTCAACAGACCATCGATAGCGAACAGCGCACGCCACAGTACGGCGATAGCCACGGAGCTACCGAGGATAGACGGAATGTAGTAAGCGGTACGGAAGAAACCGATGCCGCGCAGTTTAAAGTTCAGGACGAACGCAATACCCAGCGCAAAAGCCAGCTTCAGCGGAATCGTCAAAAATACATAGGCAAACGTCACGCCCATGGATTTCCAGAACAGCGCATCTTCAGCCAGCATATAGCGATAGTTTTCGATGCCGTTAAATTGCGGCGGACTCATCAGATCGTAATCAGTAAAACTGAGGAAGAACGATGAAACGAAAGGGAAAGCCGTAAAGACAATCAACCCAATAATATAGGGAGATATCCAGGCTAACCCCAGGAGTTTGTTTTCATTCATACATACCTACCTGGCAAACAAGTTTGTTAATGGATTCGGTAATGAAGCGGCTCCGGCAGAGCGAAAGGGCCAGAGAGCTACGGTATCTGTTGACGGTTTGCCATTCGGCGCTTCCCCATAACGTGTTGAAACAAAAAGCGTAATGATGCGGTTTCATAGTTCCTTAGATTCCGTTTCATATTTTCTGCCGCTTGAATCTTAATTTGTAAAACGTCGTTTTAATTTTATTTTATTGCTATTTGTTTCCACGTCATTCAAATCATGACAGAAGTGTGATCCACGTCGAAACACTGTTTCAAAAAGATGAGGAGGGTGGCATTTTTGCCACTGGGCTATTGAGTCTGGCGAAGAAAGCGAGACAACAAAAAGGAGATGCCGCGCCAGGGACGATATGTTTATTTTTTTTAACCCTGCCTGTATAGCTATACGGATAAAAATAAATAGCGCATCAGACAAAGCTTACGTGAGCAAATTCACGTTCATATCTGGCTATTCAATAGCACCGCCGAACAGACGCTGTCGGCCATTGTCTCCTTCACAGATTTAGCGCTGAGCCTATTAAAGTTAATGGTTATCGTTTTCCTTTATTGCTCAGGCGTAACCGGCTATCTGATACAGTAATCCCTCTCAACAATATACGTTCGGCTACCAAGCTGGATATATTACCATTGCGAAAGTATGGTCTGCTGCGCTGTCATTTCTGGAGATAACTTCATATCAATCTCTAGCCCGTCTTTTTGCCAACGGTTAACGATAGCTTATTTATCCTTTTGCTACTGCCGCATTCGCGGATAACCAGGAAAATCTTTACATCCAGAGAGGTCGCTACTGATAGCAAATGCATTAATAAAAAACAAAATCAAGATAAGTTATTGATATACAAACAATAACAGATATAGGACTATCTTTAAAATCACGCAAAAACATATTTAAATGAGAAACAAAATTTTGAGATCTGCAACTCAAAACAGTATTTCAATTTGTGTAAAATTCCTTTCCAAGATTTCTAAGGCGAAAAATTTATAGTACATCAGGGTGACAATACCTTCTGGGAAGGTTCAGTCAGAATAAAACCATACGACAGCGTTAAACTTTCTTATGGCTCTCTGGATGCGCGCAATAACGGCTACAGACAGGTAATTAAAACCGTTTATTTCATTTATAAATGGAAGCTGCACATCTGTTGATATTCAGCCCCTTAATAGAAATTTAAAAATACTTTTTATTTTTATAAACAAATAAACCCTCTCTGTACCAAAGAAGAGAAAAAATTTTACACTTGAACTCTATAATAAGAGGTTGATATGTTACGCTCACTGTTATTGATTACTATCCCTGTAATGAGTTTTGCCGCCCAGGCGGTTACGATTGATTACCGCCATGAAATGAATGACAACGGGGGTAATAATCATAAAGACAGATTGTTAATGTCCCACCGCTTCGCCAATGGGTTCGGTCTCTCACTTGAAGGGAAATGGAAAGGTTCACAAAAGAAAGATAAAGCCTATCACGAAACCGTCAGCAACGGCACTGAAGTCGTTGCCAGCTATGTTTATAAAATTAATCCGACTTTCCAGATCGAACCGGGCTTCTCGCTGGACACCAGCTCCTCATCCAATAACTATCGCCCTTACCTGCGTGGTAAAGCGAACGTTAGCAATGATGTGAGTGCATCACTGCGCTATCGCCCGTACTACAAGCGTAATTCCGCGAATATCGGCACCAAAAAAGATACGTCAGAAAACGGTTATAACCTCACCCTGGTTTTATCCTATAAATTCCTCCAGGATTACCAGCTTGATTATGAAATTGATTATAAAAAAGCCAACTCTGATGGCGTAATTATTGCCAACAATAAGAACGAAGACTGGACTCACGATTTTAAATTAACTTATAAACTCGATAAAAACTGGGCGCCTTATGCAGCCATTGGTAACGTTTCAGGCAGCAAAGCAACTGATGAAAGGCAGACCCGTTACCGTGTTGGTGTGAAATATTCATTCTAATCAATAACCTAAACGCAAGCTGAGCACCAAAATGCTCAGCTTTCCTTTTACGTATGAGGTAAATGATGAAACTATCTGGTTTAGCTGTGATAGTGAGTTTATTTAGCATTTTTCCACACTATTCACAGGCGCAAGACAGTCTACGACTTAGCAGCGTTAAAGAATTTGCAGACGCGGTAATCGATAAAGGAAAGAGTAAAATTCACCCGGATGTTCCCCTGCTTGCTGATGGTATCGATCCGCGAACCGGTCAACAGATGGAATGGATCTTTCCCGATGGAAAAACAGCCGTCCTGTCAAACTTCTCCGCACAACAAAACTTCATGCGCGTTCTGGTAGGGTTAACTAACCTGACCGGCGATCAAAAATATAAGCAGCTTGCTGAAGATAACGTTCGCTACTATTTCAAAAACTACCAGGATGAAAGCGGCCTCTTACTGTGGGGCGGTCACCGGTTTATCGACCTGAATACGTTACAGCCGGAAGGTCCCAGCGAAAAAGAGCTGGTCCACGAGCTTAAAAATGCCTATCCCTGGTACGATCTGATGTTCTCGGTGGATAAACAAGCCACGGTGAAATTTGTTCGCGCCTTCTGGAATGCGCATGTCTACGACTGGAAAATCCTTGAAACCAGCCGTCACGGTCAGTATGGCAAAGCGCAAGGAAAACTGTGGAATAACGAATTTGAGCAACAGCCACCGTTCTTCGCTACGAAAGGGTTGAGCTTCCTTAACGCAGGTAATGACCTGATCTATTCCGCATCGATGTTATATAAATATAACCATGAAGACGGTGCATTAGTTTGGGCAAAACGTCTGGCGGAACAGTACGTTCTCCCGCGTGATAAGAAAACCGGCCTCGGCGTTTACCAGTTCACCCAGCCGCTGAAACGTGCGGAAACGACCGACGACGGCGATACTAACTCAAAATATGGCGATCGCGCTCAACGTCAGTTCGGCCCGGAATTCGGCCCTGACGCGCTGGAAGGCAATATGATGCTGAAAGGCAGAACCAGCACGATCTATTCAGAAAATGCCCTGATGCAACTGGCACTGGCTAAATCGCTGGGTAAAGATGGGGAAGACATAAAAAAATGGACGCTGGATGGTTTAATCGCCTTTGCAAACTGGGCGTATGACGAAAAAACCAATACCTTCCGTCCTATGTTAGCGAACGGCACCGATCTTTCTGGCTATATCCTGAAACGGGATGGCTACTACGGTAAGAAAGGGAAAGAGCTGACGCCCTATCCTGCCGGTAATGAATTTCTGCTGTCATACGCCAGGGCCTGGACGCTCGATCCTAATCCGCAGCTCTGGAAAGTTGCACGCGGGATCGCTAAAGGACAGGATCTTGGTGATATCGGCGAGCCTGGCGGTGCCAACAGCAAGCTGAATATGGCGACCAGCAATAAAGAACCTTACGCTATTTTCGCGCTGATTGACCTCTGGCAATCAAGCGGCCAGAAAGGTTACCTGGAACTGGCTGATAAAATCGCCCAGAACATTATCTCAACCCAGCGTATTAACGGTTTCTTTATCGACGATCCGCAATATATCTATGCGAATATCGATCACATCGCTCCTTACGCACTGCTGGCGCTTGAAGCTGCCTGGCAGAACAAACCCGATGCCGTCGCACCTTTCCTTAACGGTGCTGGCTTTACGGAAGGCGCATATCGCGTACAGGATGGAAGCATTCGTTATTCCACCCGTGACGATGAGCTGTTCAAATTAAAACCTGGCGAAATGCTGAAACCTAACGGTAAACGTTAAGTTTCCCAACAAAAAAGGCAGGATGTTTTCATCCTGCCTTTTTTATTCGTTCTGATAATGTCTTTCCTGCCCTCGCGAATCGCGCATTACCAGTCCGTCATTACCACCATTTCTGCATTCCCCAAATCAGGTAGCCATATTCAGCGCGCCGCTGCTGTATAGCACGCACAGTTCCTGTATGCTTTTAGTACCCGTTCGCTTCATTAGCCCGCTGCGTTGTACGCTTACGGTGCTGGGGCTGACGCTACGAATAGAGGCAATCTCATCGATGGAATAACCGCGTAACGTTAACCGCATGATCTGCTGTTCTGCCTGGGTAAACTTAAACAAATTCTGAGCATTATTGACCGCCGCGTTTTGCACCTGTAGCGTTTCCATTACCGTTAGCGCCTGACGCAGTTCGCTTACCGTTAACTGTTCAGGCAGGCACAGAATGGTCAGATCGGGATACAGACGCTTCAGGATATAAAAATAACGTTCCGGAGAGATGAAAATAGCGTAGTTATGGGGAGGGTGTTGCGTCATACATGAAAACATCTCGGCAAGATCCATCCCGGTAGTCACGTAAATACACCGATCTAACGGCGGAGAATGGCTACGACGCTGCTTCGCTATCTCCTGCAATATCGCTTTCACTCCACAAATGTAAAATGAGTCCTTCCCAAAGACATTCATACATTCTCCCAGAGATAAAGGCTTTTTTCTTTTTAATTTTCAGAAGTAAAGAAGCGCACCGCTCCTTTTTAAAATGGCAACGTTAATTTATCAAAACAACGTTTCATAATTTGTGATGACTGACACATTTTGTGACAAGTTAGCCAACGTTCCCTGACAGAAGACAAAGCTTAATACCTTGTTTTTTACCTGAGATTTTTCTTGCGAAATTAAAAAGTTTCTCTTACCTGATTTAATGAGATCTATTTATTTCTTCTGTAGATTAAATTAGCGGTAACCTTAATCAGACCGGCGATAACCAGATACATAAAATGCCCCTGCTTCCCCCTTTCTGAGCGTTTCATCAGATTCTCTGATAGTCAGCTATCACGCCTTATAAGAAAGGCTATGAGGCGGAAGAGACTCTTTTTGTTGGCGCAGCAGGCAGACATCTGTACAACCGCCAGGCCAGGGCGATGGTGGCTTGCGTCAGGTCATTATTGTTTCTGTTTTGCGGTGACATTATCTTCATTGTTCTGAATATTGTTGTAAGAGAATTCCCATGCTCATCCGTAAAGCCTGCCCTTCAGACGCGGAACAACTTGCCGCGCTGGCCAGACGTACTTTTATCGATACCTTTGGTAACGACAACACGCCTGAAGATATGGCGCTTCACTGCCGTTTAAGCTATTCGCCGGAAATACAGCGTAAGGAAATAGAGAACCCGGACTGGGTTACGCTGGTCTGCGAAGAGAACGGCGAACTGGCGGGCTATGCCCAGCTGCGCTGGGAAGAGTTTCCGCCCTGCGTAGGATCTGACAACGCCGGGGAAATTCTCTGTTTCTACCTTGATAAAGCCTGGCATGGACGAGGAGTAGCCCGTCAGCTAATGGCGGCCTCTCTGGATGCGTTCAGGCAATATGGTTCAGATGTGGTGTGGCTTGGCGTCTGGGAGCACAACCCCAAAGCTATCGCTTTCTATCATAAAGTGGGTTTTACCGAGGTGGGCGAACATATATTTCAGCTTGGCTCCGATCCGCAGCGTGACATTATCCTGCTGCGCAGGCTGAGCTAACGGTTACCGTCAGGCTCATAACGAACCCGACGGCCTTTGAACGGGCTGCACCGCAAAGGTAGAGTGTCTGCTGCTGTGGGTTCAGTTCAGGCTGCTCTGTCAGTTAAATTTGCGCCAGCCCACACGCTGAAGGAGCTGTTTTAGTCCTGAATGGCAAGCGCGAGCTCTTCCCGGAGATCGCGCTTTTTACTGGCCGGGAAATCCCTCCTCAGAAGAGCGAATGCTTATCAATGCCCAGCCGTTTCATGCGCGACAGCAGCGTGGTGCGCTTCAGCCCTAAGCGCTGTGCCGCCCCCCTCGGTCCGGCAATAACACCGTTGGTCTCCTTAAGCACCCGCACGATACGCTGATACTCCTCCTCCCCTTCGCGAACCTCGCTGATGGCCGGCTGCTCCAGCGCGGCGACGCTTGCCGCGCGGTGGAAGTCGATATCCGGCATAGAAAGCTGAAGCACATTGCCACGGGTCAGCAGCACCGCCCGCTCAATGACGTTTTCCAGCTCGCGCACATTGCCGGGCCACTCCATTTTACTCAGCAGGCGCAGAGTCTCCGCCGGAATACTGTCGATACTGCGCCCCAGCCGGTGGGCAATCTTAAAGGTAAAGGACTTCACCAGCAGGGGAATATCTTCCGGACGCTCCCGCAACGGCGGCAGCCAGATCGGAAAGACGTTGAGGCGATAGTAGAGATCGCTGCGGAACTCACGGTCGGCCACCATCTGCTTCAGGTCGCGATTGGTGGCGGCGATCAGGCGCACGTCGGTGCGGATAATGCGGTTGCTGCCAAGCCGCTCGAACTCCTGCTCCTGGAGCACGCGCAGCAGTTTGGGCTGAAGCTCAACGGGCATATCGCCCACCTCATCCAGAAACAGGGTGCTTTTATCCGCCAGTTCAAAGCGGCCGATGCGCTGGGCGCTGGCACCGGTAAAGGCGCCGCGCTCGTGGCCAAAGAGATCGCTCTCCAGCAGACCGGCGGGCATTGCCGCACAGTTCATCTTCACCATCCGGCGATTACTGCGCCCGCTCAGGTTATGGATGGCGCGGGCAATCAGCTCTTTCCCGGTGCCGGTCTCCCCCAGAATCAAAACGGTGCTGTTGCTCTGGGCGACCATCTCCACCTGCTTCATCACCGTCATCATGGCGTTGCTGCGGCCAATGATTTCGCCAAAGTCAGCGGCGACATTGTTGATCTGCTCGGTCAGGGCCAGGTTTTCGTCGATCAGCCGCTCTTTCAGATGGCTGATCTCCCGGTAAGAGAGGGCGTTATCCACGGCGATGGCGATGCGTTCAGCAATCTGGCTCAGCAGCTTCAGGTTGGCGGCAGTAAACACCTGCGCTTTGCACTGCGCCAGCTTCAGGGTGCCGAGCACCCGGTCACGGAAAATCAGCGGGAACAGGCACAGCGTCTGGTCCTGCTCGCCCCACATATCAAACAACATTCTTTCGTAGGGGGCGTGACGGTCCCGGTGATGGAGTTTAAGCATCAGCATCTGCTTAGTATGCATTACCTTTTCAGACAGCGTCCCCTTTTCGTCCACCTCGCTCTGATCCTGCAACGGCGCGTTTTTATCTACGTAGTGAGTGGAGTAGATAATAAGCTTTCCGGGATGGTCGCTGCGCAGCACCATGCTGATGGAATCGATGCCGAAGTTGCGCTGAATTTCCCGGGAAACCTCCGCCACCAGCTCATCCAGATCGAGCTTTGACAGCACGGCGTTGGTGATAGCCACCAGCAGGCGGAAATCGTCCCGTTCACGGCAGAGCAGCTCGTAGCTGTCGCTGCTGTTCAGCCGCGCCTGAATCTGCTCCACGGCAAGGCCGACGGCCTGGGTGAGCGTTTGCAGATGGGAGAAGTCGGCGTCGCTCCAGGCACTGTCGTTATTGCGCAGAAACTCGCAGCCGCCGAAGATCCGACCGTCGGCGGCCAGCGGCGTCATGCAGTAGTGAGCAAAGGGAGGATAGAGCGCCAGCGCGGCAAGCGCTGGCCAGGTCTGGCTAAACTGTTCGGCCCTGCAATGCAGCACGTCCGGGCGCGACAGCATGCGGTGAAAAGGACCATTTGCCAGCAACGGCTCATCTTCATAACGGACGTCCAGCCCCTGTTCATCGGTGCCGTACAGATAAACGCGCCGCGGTTCTGGCTGCCAGAGCAGAATATTGACGCGATCGGCCAGCTTTATCTGCCGAACATGCCGGGTAAGCGCCTGCGCCAGGGCGCAGAGATCCGGCTGTTGCAGCAAAGTACGGGTTATATCAAACAATCCCTGATCGACAGGATCGTTCGTGGGTGTATACGACATGCGTTATATCCAGAAAAGTAAGGACCGGGTCAGCAAATACGGGGGAGCGGTTCAGCATGGGGCAAATTAAGCGTGCGTTTCACCCCGTACAGGCCGGTGAGTCGTACCCCTTTGCGCTCCACCACCTCGCCGACAATCGCCGCGTTCTCGCCAAGAGGATGCTGACGCAACAGGGCCAGCACGCGCTCCGCCGCCTGGCGCTCAACCACAATCGCCAGCTTGCCTTCGTTAGCAAAGTTGAGGGGATCCAGCCCCAGCAATTCGCAGGCACCGCGTACGGCGAATTTCACCGGCAGGCTGCTTTCTGCTATTTCAATCCCATAGCCGCTACTGGCGGCAAATTCATGGGCGACGGCATTCAGGCCGCCGCGCGTGGCGTCACGCAGGGTTCGTACACCAGGTTCCGTGCGCAGCGCCTGTATCAACGGCGTCAGTACGGCGCAATCGCTCTGCAAATCACCCTCCAGGCCCAGGCCTTCGCGCAGGTTAAGGATGGTTGCGCCGTGATCGCCAAGGGTGCCGCTGACCAGTAGCAGATCGCCCTGCTGAATCTGGCGCATGCCCCAGTGTAGACCGACAGGAATAGTACCGATACCTGCTGTATTAATAAACACCTTATCCGCCGCGCCGCGCGGCACCACTTTGGTATCGCCGGTGACAATAGAAATCCCGGCTGCAGCGGCAGCGGCGGCCATGCTGGCAACAATGCGCTCAAGGGTCGCCATCTCCAGCCCCTCCTCAAGGATAAACCCACAGGAGAGCCAGCGGGGGATCGCCCCGCTCACCGCCACGTCGTTTGCCGTGCCGCAGACCGCCAGTTTGCCGATATTGCCTCCCGGAAAGAAGAGCGGATCTATCACGTAGCTGTCGGTGGAAAAGGCCAGCCGATCGCCGCAGGCGGTTAGCTCATGCAGCGGAATACGCGCCTGATCTTCCTGCTCTGCCAGTAGCGGGTTGGCGAAGGCACGCATAAAAAGCTCGCCGATAAGCTGCTGCATGGCCTGTCCACCGCTGCCGTGGGCGAGGGTTATCTGTTTCAACTTTCACACTCCTGAGAACGGTACTGATACCAGGCGCTGCACGCACCTTCAGATGAGACCATCAGCGCGCCAAAGGCGCTTTGCGGTGTGCATTTCCCGCCAAACAGCGGACACTGGGCCGGTTTACACCGCCCGGTCAGCACCTCACCGCAGCGGGCCTGCGGATCGTCACTGGCGCTTTGGGCGCGGGGCCGGAAGTGGTGCTCGGCGTCAAAGGCGCGATAGGCATCGGTCAGATGCACGCCCGAATGATTGATAATGCCGAGCCCGCGCCATTCGCTGTCACCCGCCACGGCAAACACCTCTTTGATGGCGGCCTGCGCCACGGTGTTGCCCGCGTCCGGCACGATGCGGCGATACTGATTTTCTACCCGACTGTCGCCCGCTATTTTCTGCTCCGCCAACATTAATACCCCCTGCAGGAGATCGACCGGCTCAAAGCCCGCTACCACCAGCGGTCGCCGATACTGCGAGGCAATAAAATCATAGGCGTGGGTGCCAATCACCATACTAACGTGGCCCGGTGCCAGAAAAGCGTCGATGCCGTTTTCCGGTTGTTCCAGCAGGCTTTTCAGCACCGGGATCAGGGTGATGTGCTGACAGAAAAAGTAGAAATTCTGCACGTTCGCCGCCTTTGCCTGGCGCAGGGTCAGAGCGGTGGCAGGCATGGTGGTTTCGAACCCGAGGCCAAAAAAGACCACTTTGTGCTGCGGGTTGTGCTGCGCCAGCTTCAGGGCATCAGCCGGGGAGTAGATAATACGCACGTCCGCGCCGCGCATCCGGGCGTCCAGCAGCGAGCCGTTGCGCCCCGGCACACGCATCGCGTCGCCGAAGGTACAGAAAATGACCTCAGGTCGGCTGGCGATCTCAATACAGGTGTCGATGCGCCCCATTGGCAGCACGCACACCGGGCAGCCGGGCCCGTGGATAAACTCGATGTTGTCGGGCAGCAGCCGATCCAGCCCGAACTTAAAGATGGCGTGGGTGTGGCCGCCGCAGACTTCCATGATGCGCAGCGGACGCCGGGCGCTATAGGGTAATTTCCCGGCGCGGGCCTTCAGGGCCTCGATCAGCTGCATCACCTTTTCCGGATCGCGGTATTCATCAACAAAGCGCATTAGCAGGCCTCCTCACCGAACAGCAGCGGGCCGACGTCCGGCTCCACGTCAAACATATTCTGTAGCGCGGCGAGGGTATCCAGCGCCTCCTCTTCATTAATCACGCTCATGGCGAAGCCAACGTGAACCAGCACCCACTGACCGAGGCGGCTGTGCCCGCTTTCGTCATGGGTGCCGACCAGGGTCAGATCTACATCGCGCATGACGCCACAGACTTCGACTTTGGCCTGCATACCCTCGTCAATTGCGCTGATCTTACCGGGAACGCCTATGCACATCGCTGCGCCTCCAGCCAGGCAAGCCAGGCATCCATTCCGTCGCCGCGGGTGGCGGAGATTTGCAGGATCTCAATCTCCGGGTTCACCTCGCGGGCGGCGGCGAGGCACTTCTCAACATCAAAGTTAAGGTACGGCAGCAAATCTACCTTGTTCAGCAGCATCACCGAGGCGGCGGCAAACATGTGGGGATATTTCAGCGGCTTATCTTCGCCTTCGGTTACCGAAAGTACCGCCACCTTATGGCGCTCGCCGAGATCGAAACCGGCGGGGCAGACCAGATTGCCGACGTTTTCGATAAACATAATGCCGCCTTCTTCCAGCGGCAGACGCTGCATCGCATCCTCGATCATCCGGGCATCCAGGTGGCAGCCTTTACCGGTATTGACCTGAATCGCCGGGGTGCCGGTGGCGCGGATCCGCTCCGCGTCGTTAACGGTTTGCTGATCCCCTTCAATTACCGCGCAGGCCACGCGCTGGCGCAGCCGGGTGAGGGTTTCCGTCAGCAGGGTCGTCTTACCGGAGCCAGGGCTGGAAACCAAGTTCAGCACCAGCTGTTTTCTGCTGTGAAAGCGCTCGCGGTTACGGCGGGCAATCAGGTTATTTTTGCTCAGCACATCGATCTCAATCTCGACCATTTTGCGCTGGCTCAGCCCGGGCGCGTGGGTGCCGGCCTCGCCCTGGCCGTAATCAAGCTGGCCGGAAGGATGCTCTGCGGGGGCAAAATCTCCCGCCTCTATCCGAATGATGCGCTGCGGCGGGCGGCGGGCTGGCGCAAAGGGGGCGCTGCGAAACGCGGAGTGGGGATTACGCTCGTCGCCTTCAATATAAAGGTTGCCCCGATCGCAACCGCAGGTGGTACACATGGTTTACTCCTGTTCAAATTCCAGACGCGTGATATGCAGCCCGTCGTCAGCGACGATATGTAAATCGCCGCCGCCGCAGGAGGGGCAGCGCCGCACACGGTGGGTTAAAAGCTGGACATAAGCGTTGCAGTCCCGGCACCAGCATTCCGCCTGCTGTTCTTCCAGATGCAGTTCGCAGCCTTCGGCGACGCTGCCCCGGCAAACCAGCTCAAAGCAGAACTGCAGCGCGCTGCTTTCTACACAAGAAAAGGCGCCGACGCGTAGCCATACGCCGACGATCCGCTTGACCCGATGCAGGTGCGCCTGCTGTTCAATTAATTCCAGCGCCTGCTGGCAGAGGGTGATTTCGTGCATGATGCTCGTCCCGGTGAAGTCTTACCGGGTAAAGCAATATTGGTGCCATGTTTCCAGTAAAGTTTCCGAAAAAGCAGTGTCCTGATGCGGGCAAAGATGACGAAATGACATGTCATTTGATGTTATTTTGCCGCATTAAAATAAAAACAACCAAAATAATCAATAACTTAAAATTTGGCATGGAACGTGCTTAATGCTGACAACTTTGTAAAACAGACGCATTAGGTATTTCCCATGAACCTTTCCGAATTAACTGAGAAGGCAAATTTTATCGCTGGACAGCAGCGCGTACTGCGCACCCACTGGAATCACTACGGTAATTCGCTGATTCAGGCCATTACCCTTTCGAAAGCCAGTCTGCACCTGACCCCAACCAGCGGTATAGATGACGGGCTGGCCTTCTGGCTGTTTGACCATTTCCTTATCCGCGTGACGCCCGAGCAGGCTTTTAACGGCCATATCTTCAATTACACCGTCGAAGCGCGTGACGAGCAGACGCGGGTGCTGATTGGCCGCGCCCGTCTGAAGGATGATGGCATGCTGGACGACAGTATTAACATTAACGAGCGCGAGGCGGTGCTGAACCATTTCCTTAACCTAATCAGCGGTATTTATACCGCGATCTTTCAGGCCACCACACGCGGCGAGTCGCTGACCCTGGCGACCCTGGCGCAACAGCACGCCGCCGCCTGAATACGCTGTCGTCAGGTGTCGAAAATGACGTTTTCGACACATTTCGTCAAAAATGACTATCACCAGAGGAAACCAGGTGAATCGTTTTGTAATTGCCGATCCCGCTCTGTGTATCGGTTGCCATACCTGTGAGGCAGCCTGCTCAGAAAACCACCGCCTGCATGGCCTGCAAAGCCAGCCGCGGCTAAAAGTGATGCGTAACCGCAACGAGTCCGCGCCGCAGCTGTGCCACCACTGCGAAGATGCCCCCTGCGCGCAGGTCTGCCCGGTTAACGCCATCACCCGCATTGACGGTGCCATCCAGCTTAATGAAAGCCTGTGCGTTAGCTGCAAGCTGTGCGGCATCGCCTGCCCGTTTGGGGCGATAGAATTTGCCGGTAGCCGCCCGCTGGCTATCCCCGCCAACAGCAATACCGCTAAAGCGCCACCGGCTCCTCCATCCCCCGCCCGCGTCAGCCCGTTCCTCGACTGGGTGCCTGGGGTGCGCGCCATCGCGGTGAAGTGCGACCTCTGCTACTTCGACGAAGATGGCCCGGCGTGCGTCCGCACCTGTCCGACCAAATCCCTGTATCTGGTGAACGACGACGACATCACCCACGCCAGCAAGCGCAAACGTGAACTTACCGTCTTTACCGATCTGGGCGATCTGTCGCTGTTCCAGTCGCAGCAAGGAGAACGCTGATGAACGCCTTTTCACTACTTAACCTGGCGCTGGGCGTGTACCTCATCAGCGCCGTGCTGGCCCTGCTCTTTTGTGCCAACCGGCCCGCGAGCGGTGCGATTGCCGGGATCGGCAACGCAATCGCCAGCGCCCTGACGGTGGCGGCAGGGTTTAGCACCCTGCTGGCCGCACCTGCGCCCCTGGCGCTGCACGCCGACATCCCCTGGCTTCAGGTAGGGACGCAGCTGACGCGCATCGGGGCGGTATGGCTTATCGCCATCGGCCTGCCGGCCTGCTTTATCGGCCTGTTTAGCATCGCCTGGCATCGCCATCCGCAGGCGAAAAACAACGGCGCGCTGATGAACCTGCTGATGGCCGCTGCCGTAGCAGCCATCGTGGCCGATAACCTCGGCTGGCTGGTGGTCATGGCAGAGATTATGGCCCTGTGCGCCGCGTTTCTGACCGGTTGCGCCCAGTCCGGCAAGCTGTGGTTTGTGCTTGGCCGCCTGGGAACGCTGCTGCTGGCGATCGCCTGCTGGCAGGCGTGGCAGTTTTACGGCTCACTGGACTTTGCGGCGATGGCAGAGCTGGCGAGCGAACAGGCACCGGGT
Source organism: Mixta intestinalis (assembly GCF_009914055.1). Taxonomy (NCBI): domain Bacteria; kingdom Pseudomonadati; phylum Pseudomonadota; class Gammaproteobacteria; order Enterobacterales; family Erwiniaceae; genus Mixta; species Mixta intestinalis. The sequence continues at coordinate 284,754 of NZ_CP028271.1, read as the reverse complement.
GCCAGCGTCTGGTTACCGGGGCTGGCTGGCTTTGGCCTGCTGGCCGGAGCAATCCCGCTGCACGGCTGGGCACCGCAGGCGCACGCCAATGCCAGCGCTCCCGCAGCCGCGCTCTTCTCCACGGTGGTGATGAAAGTGGGGCTGTACGGCATGCTGACGGTGTGCCTGAGTGGAACTTATCCTCCCCTGTGGCTGGGGGTACTGCTGCTGGTGCTGGGGATGATCACCGCCTTCAGCGGCGGCCTGTATGCCCTGATGGAACACAACATTCAGCGCCTGCTGGCGTACCACACCCTGGAAAATATCGGCATCATCCTGCTTGGCCTCGGCGCGGGCGTGAGCGGTATTGCGCTCCAGAGCAACCTGCTGATTGCGCTGGGCTTCACTGGCGGGCTGTACCATCTGGTGAGCCACGGCCTGTTTAAAAGCACCCTGTTCCTCGGCGCGGGGGCGGTGTGGTATCGCACCGGCCATCGCGATATTGAGAAGCTCGGCGGCATCGGCAAAAAAATGCCGCTGATCTCCCTCTCCATGCTGGTAGGGCTGATGGCGATGGCTGCGCTGCCTCCCCTCAACGGCTTTGCCGGCGAATGGGTGATTTATCAGTCCTTCTTTAACCTCGGCGCGCACGACCTGTTTATCACTCGCCTGCTGGGGCCGTTGCTGGCAGTGGGACTGGCGATTACCGGCGCGCTGGCGGTGATGTGCATGGCAAAAGTCTATGGCGTCACCTTCCTTGGTGTCCCCCGTACTCCTGAAGCGCAAAACGCCGCCGACGCCCCCTGGCTGATGACTTTCAGCACCGGGCTGGCGGCGCTCTGCTGCGTGGCGGGCGGCGTAGCGGCCCCGTGGTTTCTGCCGCTAATTAGCCAGATGTTCCCGGTGAATAGCGGCGCGGTAAACACCGTCTCGCAACCGATGGTCACGCTGCTGTTGCTCGCCGGTCTGCTGCTGCCTTTTATCGTTACGGTGCTGTTCAAAGGCGATCGCCTGGCGAACCGCTCCCGCGGGATGGCCTGGGTGTGCGGCTACGATCATGAAGATTCGATGGTGATCACCGCTCACGGCTTCGCGATGCCGGTAAAAGAGGCCTTTGCCCCGGTACTGAAGCTGCGCAAATGGCTGAACCCGGTGCGCTTTATTCCCGGCTGGCAGCGTGAGCGCACGGCTGTCGTGTTCCACCGTATCGCGCTGCTTGAGCTGGCGGTGCTGCTGGTGGTGATTATCTCTCAAGGAGTCGGAAAATGACCCTGATCTACGCCCTGATCCAGGCGCTGGTGCTGTTTGCCCTTGCGCCACTGCTGACCGGCATTACTCGCGTGACGCGCGCCCGGCTGCATACCCGCCGCGGGCCGGATATTTTCCAGGAGTACCGCGATCTGATTAAGCTGCTTGGCCGCCAGAGCGTGGCTCCCGCAGCCTCCGGCTGGGTATTTCGCCTGACGCCCTTTGTGATGGTAGCCGTAATGGTCGCCATCGCCAGCGCGCTGCCGGTGATCACCCTCGCCTCGCCGCTGCCGCCGCTGGGGGATCTCATTACCCTGATTTATCTCTTTGCCATTGCTCGCTTCTTCTTTGCCATTGCCGGACTGGACACTGGCAGCCCCTTCACCGCCATTGGCGCCAGCCGCGAGGCGATGCTCGGGGTACTGGTGGAGCCGATCCTGCTGCTTGGCCTGTGGGTTGCCGCTCAGGTAGCGGGCAGTACCCATATCAGCGCGGTGGCAGAGACGATCTGGCACTGGCCGGTCGCCCACTCCCTGACGCTGACGCTGGCCCTGTGCGCCTGCGCCTTCGCCACCTTTATTGAGATGGGCAAGCTGCCCTTTGACCTGGCCGAAGCCGAACAGGAGCTACAGGAAGGCCCGCTGTCGGAGTACAGCGGCGCGGGCTTTGCCCTGTTCAAGTGGGGCATCAGCCTGAAGCAGCTGGTGGTGCTGCAAATGTTCGTCGGGGTGTTTATCCCCTGGGGGCAGATGACGCACTTTTCCGTCGGCGGCCTGCTGCTGGCTATCGTTATCGCAGCGGTCAAGCTGGTGGCGGGCGTGCTGGTGATTGCCCTGTTCGAGAACAGCATGGCGCGCCTGCGCTTTAACGCCACCTCACGGATTACCTGGACCGGTTTTGGTCTGGCCTTTTTAGCTTTCGTCTCCTTGCTGGCGGCGTGACTGTAGAGAATAACCATGTCTGAAGAAAAAGTTGGTCAACACTATCTCGCCGCCCTGCATCAGGCCTTCCCGGGCGTAGTGTTAAATGAGGCCTGGCAGACCCGGGATCAAATCACCCTTACGGTGAAAAACAACTACCTGCCGGAGGTGGTCGAGTTCCTGTATTACCAACAGGGGGGCTGGCTTTCGGTGCTGTTTGGCAACGATGAGCGCCAGCTCTGCGGCAGCTACGCCGTCTATTATGTGCTGTCGATGGAACAGGGTACGCGCTGCTGGATAACCGTGCGCGTCGAGGTGGACGCCAACAAGCCGGAGTTCCCCTCGGTGACGCCACGGGTGCCCGCCGCCGTCTGGGGCGAGCGCGAAGTGCGCGATATGTACGGCCTGATCCCGGTCGGCCTGCCCGACGAGCGCCGCCTGGTGCTGCCGGACGACTGGCCTGACGAGCTCTATCCGCTGCGTAAAGACAGTATGGATTATCGCCAGCGTCCGGCTCCCACCACCGATAAAGAGACCTACGAGTTTATTAACGAGCTCGGCGATAAGAAAAACAACGTAGTGCCCATTGGCCCGCTGCACGTTACCTCCGATGAGCCGGGGCACTTCCGCCTGTTCGTCGACGGCGAGAACATCATCGACGCCGATTACCGCCTGTTCTACGTCCATCGCGGCATGGAGAAGCTGGCGGAGACCCGCATGGGCTACAACGAAGTGACCTTCCTCTCCGACCGCGTGTGCGGCATCTGCGGCTTTGCCCACAGCACGGCGTACACCACCTCGGTGGAAAATGCGATGGGAATAGTGGTGCCGGAACGCGCCCAAATGATCCGCGCCATCCTGCTGGAGGTGGAGCGTCTGCACTCGCACCTGCTGAACCTGGGGCTGGCCTGCCACTTTGTTGGCTTTGACTCCGGCTTTATGCAGTTCTTCCGCGTGCGCGAAGCCTCGATGAAGATGGCGGAAATCCTCACCGGGGCGCGCAAAACCTACGGCCTGAACCTGATTGGCGGCATCCGTCGCGATATGTTGAAAGAGGATATGATCGCCACGCGCCAGCTGGCGCAGCAGATGCGCCGCGACGTGCAGGATCTGGTGGATATCCTCATGAGCACGCCGAACATTGAGCAGCGTACGGTGGGCGTCGGCCGCCTCGACCCGCAGATCGCCCGCGACTTCAGCAATGTGGGACCGATGGTGCGCGCCAGCGGACATGCCCGCGACACCCGCGCAGATCACCCCTTTGCCGGCTACGGCCTGCTGCCGATGGAGGTCCACTCCGAGCAGGGCTGCGACGTCATCTCCCGCCTGAAGGTGCGCATCAACGAAGTCTTTACCGCCCTGAACATGATCGATTACGGGCTGGATAACCTGCCGGGCGGCCCGCTGATGGTGGAGGGCTTTACCTATATTCCGAACCGGTTTGCGCTGGGCTTTAGCGAAGCGCCGCGCGGGGATGATATCCACTGGAGCATGACCGGCGACAACCAGAAGCTCTGGCGCTGGCGCTGCCGGGCGGCCACCTACGCCAACTGGCCGACGCTGCGCTATATGCTGCGCGGCAACACCGTCTCTGACGCGCCGCTGATTATCGGCAGCCTTGACCCCTGCTACTCCTGCACCGACCGCATGACGGTGGTCGACGTGCGCAAGAAGAAAAGCAAAGTGGTGCCCTATAAAGAGCTGGAACGCTACAGCATCGAACGCAAGAACTCGCCGCTGAAATAACCCGGAGCATTCATGTTTACCTTTATTAAAAAAGTAATCAAAACCGGCACGGTGACGGAGTCCTACCCGCTCCAGCCGATTGCGGTTGACAAAAATCTGCGCGGCAAGCCGGAACACAATCCGCAGCAGTGCATCGGCTGCGCGGCCTGCGTAAACGCCTGCCCCGCTAACGCCCTGACGGTAGAGACCGACCTGCTCACCGGGCAACTGGCATGGCAGTTTAACTTAGGGCGCTGCATCTTCTGCGGGCGCTGCGAGGAGGTCTGTCCGACCACCGCCATCACGCTCTCTCAGGAGTACGAACTGGCGGTGTGGAGTAAAGCGGATTTCCTCCAGCAGTCGCGCTTTGACATCTGCTACTGCCGGGTATGCGAGCGCCCCTACGCGGTGCAAAAAGAGATTGATTACGCGATTGAGATCCTGCGTCACAACGGGGACAAGCGGGCAGAATCACACCGCGAGAGCTTTGAAACCTGCCCGGACTGCAAGCGCCTGCAGGGGCTTGCGCCTTCGGAAAAAATCCAGCTAATCCGCGAAATGAAGGAGGCGACGCGATGAACGAACTCTTAGGGCCGCGTAACAAACAGGGGATGCCGGTACCGTTCACGGTGGATGAGTCCATCGCCCGCATGAAGACCTCGCTGCTGAAAAACATTAAGCGCTCGGCCTACGTCTACCGGGTAGACTGCGGCGGCTGCAACGGCTGCGAAATCGAGATCTTCGCCACCCTGTCGCCCATTTTCGATCCTGAGCGCTTCGGCATTAAGGTGGTGCCTTCCCCGCGCCACGCCGACATTCTGCTCTTTACCGGCGCGGTGACCCGCGCGATGCGCTCCCCGGCGCTGCGTGCGTGGGAATCGGCCCCGGATCCGAAAATCTGTATCTCCTACGGGGCCTGCGGCAACTCCGGCGGCATTTTCCACGATCTGTACTGCGTGTGGGGCGGCACCGACAAAATCGTCCCGGTTGACGTCTATATTCCCGGCTGCCCGCCCTCCCCTGCCGCCACGCTGTACGGTTTTGCGATGGCGCTGGGGCTGCTGGAGCAAAAAATCCACGCCCGCGAGCCGGGGAGCATAGATAACCAGCCCGCCGAGCTGCTGCACCCGGAGATGGTGCAGCCTCTGCGGGTGCGCATCGACCGCGCCGCGCGTCGACTGGCTGGCTACCGCTATGGTCGCCAAATTGCGGATGATTTTATGCGCCATCTGCTGAAGGGCGAAGAGAGCGTGGCGGCGTGGCTGGCCCAGGAGAACGATCCGCGCCTGAGTGAAATCGTGGCCAATCTCATTGAGGTGGTCGGGCAGGAGCGCGCCTGATGGGTGAAACGGTAATTTTCAGCCAGCTCAGCCGCAAGTTCATTGACGAAAGTGATGACACCCCCGCCGACGCGCAGCAGGTGATCTATTACGGGCTGGCTATTGGTCACCACCTGGGGGTAATCGACTGCCTGTCGGCGGTGCTCACCTGCCCCTGGGATGACTATCTGGCGTGGATAGCCACCCTGGAGGCGGGCAGCGAGGCGCGGCGCAAAATGGAAGGCGTACCGCGCTACGGGGAGATCGTGATCGATGCGACTCATATAACGATGCTGGCGAGTGCCTTTGACGCGGCCCTTGCACACCAGACGGCGCAGCAGCAGGCGTGGAGCCGCGAGATGCTCGCCATGCTGCACGCCATTCACCAGGAAAACGCCATCTATCTGATGGTGAGGAGGCAACGTGACTGATGTTTTACTCTGCGTCGGCAACAGCATGATGGGTGACGATGGCGCCGGTCCGCTGCTGGCCGAGATGTGCCAGCAGGCACCGCATGGCGACTGGGTGGTGTTTGACGGCGGCAGCGCCCCGGAAAACGAGGTGGTAGCGATCCGCGAGCTGCGCCCGGCGCGGCTACTGATTGTGGATGCCACCGATATGGGGCTTAACCCCGGCGAGATCCGCCGCATTGACCCGGACGACATCGCCGAAATGTTTATGATGACCACCCACAATATGCCGCTTAACTATCTGGTGGACCAACTGCGCGACGACGTTGGTGAGGTCGTTTTCTTAGGCATTCAGCCGGATATTGTCGGGTTTTATTATCCGATGACGGAAGCGGTTAAGGCGGCGGTGGAAAGGGTTCATGAAAGCCTGGCAGAAAGGAATGGGGTGCTGGGATTTGAGGAGCTGTGAGAGGTTAGGTTGATACTTAGCTGGGGACGGAAGTAACGAAGGGTTGGGAAAAGCGTTCGCGGTAGGCGGGCGCTTTTTGTTTTGGAGGAAAGGCGGTACTCCAGGGATATGATTATTCCTAAGGTCGTTGTGATGACAGCTTTGTGCCAGGGGCGGTCATTGCCAGCATCTATCTGCATCAACCGGTGGGGAACAGATCAGTCAAACTATATATGCCCATCATTATTGCTATATGAAACCATGCCCGGGATTATTCTTCAGGATCGCCAATCCGCTTTTTTAACCTTGCCAATAAGTAAGGCGCAGTGATGCTGTTACCTACATGACTGACCTCCTCCGGGGTACCAGCCGCAACGATTTCCCCGCCGTTCTCACCCGAGCCAGGACCGAGATCGAGGACCCAGTCGGCTTCCGAGGCTATCCGCATGTCGTGCTCTGCCATCACAACTGTATCCCCTCGCTGAACCAGCTTGTCCAGCACTCGCATCAACTTATCCATATCCGCAGGATGTAGCCCCGTGGACGGCTCGTCGAGGAGATAGAGTGTCTTACCCCGCTGCACCCGCTGAAGCTCCCAGGCAAGCTTGATGCGCTGACATTCACCTCCGGACAGTTCCGTGGCTGGCTGGCCTAACGTCAGGTAGCCAAGACCAAGCGAAGCAAGCGCTGCCAGAGAACGCTGTATGGCTTCATTGTTTCTGAATACGGTAATGGCTTCGTCTACGGTAAGGGCCAGAACATCGGCTATGTTTCTGTTATTCCAGCGAACCTCAAGTGTTTCATCATTGTAGCGACGCCCGCCACAGGCAGAACATGGCGCACTTGCCTGAGGCATGAACATCAGTTCAATGGTTATCTGCCCCTGCCCCTCGCAGGCAGGACATCGCCCGGCAGGGAGATTAAAGGAAAAGCGACTGGCGTCAAAGCCACGTTTCCTGGCTTCATCGGTTTCAGCAAAGAGCTTGCGGACAGTGTCAAAAAAACCAGTATAGGTCGCCAGGTTCGAACGCGGTGTGCGCCCTATAGGCCTCTGATCGATACGGACCAGTCGTTTGAGAGAGGTTCCTCCGGCCGTGATTTTCCCCTGAACGCCCAAATATACGGTTTCTTCTCCCGTTTCCTCATCTTCAGGGGTTTTATCTAGCCGCTGTAGCAACGTCGGGAGCACTTGGGTCAGAAGCGTTGATTTACCCGAGCCGGATACACCGGTGATCACGGTCATCCGCTCAAGGGGGATTTGGACATTAACAGAATGTATATTATTACACATAACCTGCTCAAGCTTCAGCCAGCGCTCCGGAAGTCTGCGTTGGCGTAGGCCCTTATAGCGCTGGCCGAACAGATAACCGGCCGTAGGCGATCGGGAAACCTGTGCAAGCCCGGACGGTATGCCGTTATAGACGATTTCTCCACCCAGTCGGCCCGGTCCTGGCCCGACTTCCGTCAGCCAGTCTGCTTCGGCGATAACGTCCAGGTTATGCTCGACGATGACCAGAGAGTTACCCGCCTCCAGAAGAGAACGTAGAGAATGAATCAGCGCCCGCACGTCATCCGGGTGCAATCCGGCCGCAGGTTCATCAAGCACATACAGCACACCGAAAAGGCGGGAGATGAGCTGGGTTGCAAGCCGGATACGCTGGAGTTCCCCTGATGACAACATTGTGGTCCGGCGACCGAGAGACAAATGGCCAAGGCCCAGTTTTTCAAGTTGTTCGAGACGTCCGCAAATGTCGGTCGTCATTCTGATAGTGGCTTCCCTTAATGCAGCTTCGCCAGGCAGAGACTGAGAGTGCCCGTTGGCAAAGGGTAAAAATAAAGATTTCAATTGCGTTATCGTCAGCTCACCGATTTGAGCGATATCGTGCCCGGCAAAAGTCACAGACAATGCTTTCTGGTTGAGCCTTTTACCGTGGCATTCGGTGCACGGTGCCACGGTAATAAAACGTGAAAGACGTTTTTTCACAGATTCTTTCCCGCCGGAATAACTTTGCAGTACGTATTTCCGGGCACTGGTATAAGTACCGGTATAAGAAGGTTCGGTTCCGGCTGCGATCGCTTCCTGACGCTGCTCTGCATTGAGACCCATAAAGATAGGTACAGAAGGCTGTTCATCGGTAAACAGGATCCACTCTTTGTCCTGTTCAGACAGCGTATTCCACGGTGCATCAATGTCGTAGCCAAGCGTATCGAGAATAGAACGAAGGTTCTTCGCCTGCCAGCCATTCGGCCAGGAGGCGATAGCACCTTCACGGATGCTCAGCGCACCGTCCGGAACAAGCACATCGGCTTTCACTTCATGAACCATTCCCATCCCCTGGCAGGTTGGGCAAGCCCCCTGGGGATTATTGGGTGAAAACGACTCGGCGGGCAGGAACGGAACCCCTTCGGGGCGAATGCCTGCGCGGGAAAACAGCAGCCTTAAGGTGACAGAAATTCGCGTCAGGCTACCGACGGTAGATCGTTCCTGAGCCCCGGCCCGACTCTGTTGCAGGGCAACCGCAGGCGGCAGGCCATTGATACCATCAACATCCGGTGCGGACGCCTGTTCAATCAGACGCCGCGCATGAGGGGCAATAGATTCCATAAACCGTCGCTGGGCTTCCGCATAGAGGGTATCAAAGGCCAGTGAGGATTTACCCGAACCCGAGATCCCGGTAAACACTACCATTGCATCGCGGGGGAATGTAAACGAAATATCCCTGAGGTTATGTGTTCTTGCTCCATGTACGCTTACACTTGTACTGATGTCATGATGTGGCGTAGAGCCGGCTTTTTGTTGTTTGTCTGATGACATAGTTTCCCCTAAAACGAGTGAATCTGCTGGTTAGCTCTGTCCAGTGTGAAGCGGTGGCGGCCTATACCACTATACAAAACGATCGGAGAACGGGAGTTCAAAGGGTAGCCCTGTGATCGTATTCAAACAATTCCCTCTTCCGGTATTTCAGTCATGACAGAATGGAATGAGTGGTTACGATAAGATGTGTCAGGCACGCGTTTTCAGCGGTATATCACGAAGGAGAAGAAGATGAACCTTGTTGACGGAATAGAGGCATTCGTAAAGATTGCGGAGCTTGGCAGCTTTGCCGCAGCGGCACGTGAGCTTAATATCTCGCCCTCAGCCGTAAGCAAGCTGGTTAGCAAAACGGAGGAAGAGCTGGGCACACGGCTTCTCAACCGAAACACCCGTGGATTAAGCCTGACGCAGGAAGGGGAGATGTTCCTTGAACGCTGCCGGGTGATCCTCAATGAACTAAAATCCGCAAAAGAAGAGCTTTCATCTATATCGTGTGAACCAAGGGGAAAGTTACGTGTAAGCATGCCTAATATGCCTTCGTTCTTTGTGCCCCTAATCAGTCGGTTTATCGAGCTTTATCCAGCTGTAATGCTGGAGGTGGATCTCAGCGACAGGCTGGTTGATGTCGTGGATGAAGGCTTTGACGCCGTAATCCGTGTTGGACATCTCTCTGATTCACGCTTAACGGCCCGCTCGCTCGGTAACTGCCCCATGAATCTGGTGGCATCGCCGGAGTATCTGAAGAGATACGGTACACCTTCCTGTGTGGATGACCTCAGCTCACACAGTTGCATCCAGTACCGGTATCCTTCCAGCGGCAGAACGGAGCCCTGGCCGTTACTGAATGCCGGGGCTGGAGATATCAATATCATCCCCGCTGTTGTATGCAACAGTACCGATATTCGCCTGGGGCTGGCCCTGAACGGAAAAGGGATTGTTTTTATGCCAGGGTTATTGACAGAAAAATATCTTGCGTCGGGAGAACTGGAGATTGTACTGGGTGATATCGTTGGGCGAAGTTATGATATGAATATCGTCTGGCCGACGAATAAATATACAACCCCAAGGCTTAAATCTTTCGTTAGTTTTATGGTTGAAAATTTTAACCTGTCTTGAGTATGGTTAATAACGACGTAATTCTCACTTCCAAACAGCATGTTTACTAACATCCATTTGAAAGTGAGTCATCTTAATTAAACCAGCTTCAGCATGATTGCGCTGAAGATAATAAGAAAGATACTTGCCCCCTTGAGCAAACGGATTTTATCTCCGTTAATAAACACGCCTACCGCAACGGCACCAACGGTACCCACGCCCGTAAAGATGGCATAGGCCACGGAAAGGGGGATCTCGCGCATGGAGATACTCAACGAACTGAGCGCAATGGCAAAAAGTACAATGGTGGCCAGAAGGAACGTGACCTTACGGCTAACGGTTTCGGTATTGGCATATCCATTCAAGGTGGAGATGCCGGCAACCTCGAAGCATCCGGCAATAAACAGAACGAGATAGGAAATCATGATTTTGCTCCTTTGACACCAATGACGCCCAGCATCAGTGTGACAACAAATACGATACGGAGAATTTCTGGCTGACCTCCATGGGACAGGGTGTCAGCCATTTCGACCAGCACCACAAACAGGGTACCGAGACCGGTATAAACCACATACGCAATACTCGCGCCTACGTATTTGAACGAAAGCATGAATATGCCAAAACTGGCCACTACGCAGATCACTGTCAGAAATATTTCAAATGAGCCCTGCGCGTGCTTAAGACCGAATGCCCAGGCGCATTCAAACATTGCGCCGATAATAATAAGGATGAGACCTTTGGTGTTCATAACAATTTTCTCTTCTGATACTACAGTGAGTTTAAATATTGCCGTCAACACTGAAAAACCATGACAACTCTCGTGAAACCAGAAAAAATAAATAAACTGAAAGGTTAAGCAAAGAGAATAATGAATTAATGATTATTATTTCGTTACTCACTGGAATGAATGTAATATTAAAACTCTCACTCTCTCTAGACAATATAGGATAGTAGTATTTCAGAAGTGACAAAATGGAAATAGTCCTTTCTATAGTGCTATGGCAGTGGGAATAATAAGCTTGATTGTAAAATTCTAAATGGGCAGCCGAGACTTCGGAAGTTGTCTTTACAGTTAGCAAGTGAACTTCCGCTCTTCGCTCATACCCGACCAGCCGGCTTTTTCCTTCGAGCCAGATTACCCGCGAAGTTTCCTTTTATCTGAATAACCCATAGTTATTTCCTACGGTAAATACAGTTATTTCCAAAAAAGATAACACCCTCTACTCCTTCCTTTATCCAAAGCGAAACCGTCACTACCGTCATCGTCACTAATGTCGACGACAGCCTCAACTCAAATAAAACACCTATATTTCAAAAAGTTAATTTTTGGCGCGTTTTATGCATCCACCCGGTGAGATTACTATCAATGCCGGAGATAAAGGATGAATCGTTTCATCATCGCCGATGCCAGTAAATGTATCGGCTGTCGTACCTGTGAAGTTGCCTGCGTGGTATCGCACCACGAAGACCAGGACTGCTCTTCGCTGACGCCACAAACCTTCTTACCGCGTATTCACGTCATCAAAGGCGTCAACGTCTCCACCGCGACTATGTGCCGCCAGTGCGAGGATGCTCCCTGCGCCAGCGTCTGTCCGAACGGGGCGATCACCCGGGATAACGACTTTGTGCATGTTCACCAGGAGCGCTGCATCGGCTGCAAAACCTGCGTGGTGGCCTGTCCCTACGGCGCCATGGAGGTGGTGGTTAAGCCGGTGGTGCGCAGCACGGGATCCGGGCTGAACGTGGTGGCAGAAAAGGCCGAAGCCAACAAATGCGACCTCTGCTATCACCAGCCGAACGGCCCGGCCTGCATTCAGGCCTGCCCCACCAACGCCATCGTCTGTATCGATCGCAACAAGCTTGAACAACTGAGTCTGGAAAAACGCCGCCGTGCGGCGCTGGACGATATCTCTTCGCTGATGCTGTAAGCCTCGGCCTCTTTTCACTTTTAGCAGGTCTGTTACTGATGAAGAAAATCACTAGCGTCTGCCCGTACTGCGGTGCAGGTTGTAAATTAAAACTGGTAGTTGAGAACAATAAAATCATCCGCGCGGAGGCCGCGCCGGGCGTCACCAACCAGGATCAACTTTGCCTTAAGGGATACTACGGCTGGGATTTTCTCAATGATACCCGGCTGCTGACGCCGCGCCTGACCCAGCCCATGATCCGCTACCAGAAGGGCGGCAAATTTGTGCCCGTCACCTGGGATGAAGCTATTCGCTACACCGCCCGCCGCCTCTCTGAGATCAAGGCGAAATACGGCCCGCGCGCTATTATGACCACCGGCTCGTCGCGCGGAACGGGGAATGAAACCAACTACGTGATGCAGAAGTTTGCTCGCGGGGTGCTTAACACCAACAACGTCGACTGCTGCGCCCGCGTCTGCCATGGGCCGAGCGTTGCCGGCCTCCAGGAGACGCTGGGCAACGGGGCGATGAGCAACTCTATCAGCGATATCGAAAATTCAAAATGCCTGCTGATCTTCGGCTACAACTGCGCCGACTCGCACCCGATTGTCGCCCGTCGGGTGATCAAAGCGAAGCAGAACGGCGCGAAGGTGATCGTCTGCGATCCGCGCAAAATTGAGACGGCACGCATTGCCGACCGGCACCTGCAGCTCAAAAACGGCTGCAACATGGCGTTGGTCAATGCCTTCATCTACACCCTGCTGGACGAGCATCTCTACAACAGCGACTACGTGGCGCAATACACCGAAGGGCTGGAGACGCTGCGCGAAACCGTGAGCGAGTATGCGCCGGAAGCGGTAGAAGACATCACCGGCGTGAGCGCCCAGCAGATCCGCCAGGCGATGCGTATTTACGCCGCCGCACCATCCGCCACCGTGATGTGGGGAATGGGGGTGACCCAGTTTGGCCAGGCGGTAGACGTGGTGAAAGGGCTCTCCACGCTGGCGCTGTTAACCGGCAACCTGGGACGCGAACACGTGGGCGTGGGGCCGGTGCGCGGCCAGAATAACGTGCAGGGGGCGTGCGACATGGGGGTTATCCCCAACCAGTTCCCCGGCTATCAGAATGTGACCGATCCGCAGGTGCGGGAGAAATTTGCCCGGGCGTGGAATATCGATCCGCGCAACATGGACGACCAGGTAGGGGTGCGCATTACCGAAGTGCCACACCTCGCGCTGGAGGGCAAGATGAAAGCCTATTACATCATGGGCGAAGATCCGCTCCAGACCGAAGCGGATCTGGGCCTGGTGCGTAAAGGCTTTGAGGCGCTCGAATTCGTGGTGGTGCAGGACATCTTTATGACCAAAACCGCAGAGATGGCCGACGTGCTGCTGCCCGCCACTTCCTGGGGCGAACATGCGGGGGTATTCACCTGCGCCGACCGGGGCTTCCAGCGCTTTGAAAAAGCCATTGAGCCGAAGGGCAACGTCAAACGTGACTGGGAGATCATCAGCCTGATTGCTACTGAGATGGGCTATCCGATGCACTATCGCGATAACCAGCACATCTGGGACGAAATGCGCGAGCTCTGCCCGCTTTTCTACGGCGTGACGTACGAAAAAATGGGCGATATGGGACACGTGCAGTGGCCGTGCCCGACCCTCGATCATCCGGGCACGCCCTGGTTGTACGAAGGCAACCGCTTCGACACGCCGAGCGGCAAAGGCCAGCTTTTTGCCGCTAAATGGCGCAAGCCGGCGGAGGTACCGGACGCCGACTATCCGCTGGTGCTCTGCACCGTGCGCGAGGTAGGGCATTACTCCTGTCGGTCAATGACCGGCAACTGCGCGGCGCTGCAAACCCTGGCGGATGAACCGGGCTTTGTGCAGATGAACCCGGAAGATGCCGCTGCTGCGGGCATTAAAGATGGGCAGCTGGTGTGGGTCAGCTCCCGCCGCGGCAAGGTTATCAGCCGGGCCGACGTTAACGAGCGGATCAATAAAGGGGCGGTGTACATGACCTACCAGTGGTGGATTGGGGCCTGCAACGAACTGACCCAGGATAACCTCGATCCTATCTCCAAAACGCCGGAGACCAAATATTGCGCCGTGAAGATCGACAAAATTGCCGATCAAAACTGGGCGGAAAATTATGCTCTGACAACCTATAACGTCATGAAAACCCGCCTGCGGGAGGCGGTAGACAGCTAATGGCTGGCAGCCGGGGAGTACTTCTCCCCGGCAACATTATTTAATCTTCAGGAAGTGATGCGATGAGTGTAAACGGCACGCGGCTGCGCATTCGCGGCAAAGTCCAGGGGGTGGGATTTCGCCCCTGGGTCTGGCAGCTGGCGCAGCGGCTGGCGCTGAAGGGCGATGTCTGCAACGACGGTGGCGGCGTGGTGGTGCGCCTCGTCGGCCAGGCGCAGACTTTTATTGCTCAGCTTGCCGTCGGCTGCCCGCCGCTGGCGCGTATCGACGACATCAGCGAGCAGCCCTGGCACTGGGCAGTGCTGCCACAGGATTTTACGATTATTCCCAGCGCGCAGGGAAAGATGACCACCCAGGTGGTCCCGGATGCCGCAACCTGCCCGGCATGCCTGGCGGAGATGAACGATCCGCACCAGCGCCGCTACCGCTACCCCTTTATCAACTGTACCCACTGCGGACCACGCTTCACCATTATTCGGGCGATGCCCTACGACCGTCCCTCCACCACTATGGCCGAATTTGCCCTCTGCCCGGCCTGCGAAGCGGAGTACCGCAACCCCGCCGACCGGCGTTTTCACGCCCAGCCAGTGGCCTGTCCGGAGTGCGGGCCACAGGTGAGCTGGGTAACAGGCGAGGAAGAACAAGAAAATGCGCTACAGGCTGCGGTGGCGGCACTGAAGCGCGGCGACATAGTGGCAATCAAAGGGCTGGGAGGTTTCCACCTGGCCTGCGATGCGCAAAACGAGGCGGCGGTGAACGCGCTGCGCGCACGCAAAGGCCGCCCGGCGAAGCCGCTGGCGGTAATGATCCCGCCGCGCGTGGCGGATGCCCTGCCCGCTGGAGTTCAGGCGCTGCTGCGCTCCCCTGCCGCCCCCATCGTGCTGGTGGAGAAAAGCGGCATAGCGCTGTGTGAAGCGGTAGCTCCAGGGCTTAACGAGGTCGGAGTGATGCTCGCCGCCAACCCGCTTCAGCACCTGTTAATGCAGGATCTGGACCGCCCGCTGGTGATGACCTCCGGCAACCTGAACGGCCGTCCGCCAGCGCTCACCAACGTCGATGCCCTGCGCGATCTGAGCGGGATTGCCGACGGCTTTCTGCTGCATAATCGCGCTATCGTCCAGCGCATGGATGACTCGGTGATGCGCGCCAGTGGCGAGATGCTGCGCCGCGCCCGTGGCTTTGTGCCAGATGCCCTGCCCCTTCCCCCCGGCTTTGAAGATGCCCCGTCTCTGCTGTGCCTCGGGGCCGATCTTAAGAATACATTTTGCCTGGTGCGCGGCGGGCAGGCGGTGCTGAGCCAGCACCTGGGCGATCTGAACGATGACGGCGCAGTGGCGCAGTGGCGGCGGGCGCTGACGTTAATGCAGGATCTCTGGCAGTTTACCCCCGAACGGGTGGTGACCGACGCCCATCCGGGCTATCGCTCAACGCAGCTCGGCGAAGAGATGCCCCTGCCGCAGATGCACGTGCTGCATCACCACGCCCACGCGGCGGCCTGCCTGGCCGAACACGGCTGGCCGCGCGACGGCGGCGACGTCATCGCCCTGGTGCTTGACGGCATCGGCCAGGGCGAAAACGGCGCGCTCTGGGGTGGCGAGTGCCTGCGGGTGAATTATCGCCGCTGCGAAAGGCTGGGCGGGCTGCCGCCGGTGGCGCTGCCCGGCGGCGATCTGGCGGCCCGCCAACCGTGGCGCAATCTGCTGGCTCAGTGGCTGGCGTTTGTCCCGGAATGGCAATCGTTGCCCCAGGCAAACGTGCTACTGGATAAGCCCTGGCAGCCGCTGGCGAAGGCGATTGCGCGCGGGGTGAACTCGCCGCCCGCCTCCTCTGCTGGCCGGTTGTTTGATGCCGTGGCCGCAGCGCTGGGCTGCGCGCCTTCACAGCTCAGCTACGAAGGCGAAGCCGCCTGCCGACTGGAAGCCCTGGCGCTGAGCGCCTCGCCCGTAACGCATCCGGTGACCCTGCCGGTGCGCGAAGGTGAGCTGGATATGGCGATCTTCTGGCACCGGTTATTAGGCTGGCAGGCCCCGGATGCCGAACGGGCATGGGCGTTTCACGATGCCCTGGCGCAGGGGATGGCGACGCTGGCCGCCGCTCACGCCCGGCAGCATCGCATCTCCACCATCGCCTGTGGCGGCGGGGTGCTGCACAACCGGCTGCTGCGAGCGCGCCTGCGGTTCTGGCTACGCGATTTTACCGTACTGTTTCCCGAACGGCTTCCCGCCGGAGACGGGGCGGTAGCATTTGGACAGGCAGTGATTGCTGCCGCGACATTTTCCTGATTCTGGACCTCGCTATGTTTGTGCACTATTTCAACAATCATCCTAAAGCCGTGGCGCTGATGCTGGCGCTGGTCGTGACCAATATTGTGGCCTGGGGGACGGCGTTTTATCTTTTTCACGCTGTGCCGTCGCTGCTGGCGGCAAGCATGCTCGCCTGGTGCTATGGCTTGCGTCACGCGGTGGATGCCGATCACATCGCCGCCATTGATAACGTGACCCGCAAGATGATGCAGCAGGGCAAACGCCCCTGCGGTGTGGGAGCCTGGTTCTCGCTCGGCCACTCCACCATCGTGGTGCTGGCCTCGATTGCCATCGCCGCCACCGCCACGGCCTTCAGCCGTCATATGGCCTGGTTCCACGATACGGGCGGCACCATCGGCACGGCGGTTTCGGCCTTTTTCCTGCTGGCGATGGCGCTGGTGAACATGATTATCCTGCGCGACGTGTGGGGCAGCTTTAACAAGATGAAACGCGGCGAGCCGGTGCCTGACGCCATCACCTTTGAAGGCGGCGGCGTGATGAACCGGCTGTTTCGCCCGGCGTTCCGCCTGGTGACCCGCAGCTGGCACATGTATCTGGTGGGATTTTTATTTGGCCTGGGCTTTGATACCGCCACCGAGATCGGGGTGCTGGGGATCTCCGCCGCCGGTGCCTCCAGCGGGATGTCGGTATGGGCGATCCTGGTTTTTCCCCTGCTCTTCACCAGCGGTATGGCGCTGATCGATACCCTCGATAACCTGATTATGGTGGGTGCCTACGGCTGGGCATTCAACAAGCCCCAGCGCAAGCTTTACTACAACATGACCATCACCGGCACCTCTGTAGTGGTGGCGCTGTTTATCGGAGGGCTGGAGGCGCTGGGGCTGCTGGCGAACAAGCTCGGGCTGGAGGGCGGGCTGTGGAACGGCGTAGCCGCAATGAATGATAACCTGGGTAACGCGGGCTTTATTGTGGTCGCTCTCTTCGTCGCCTGTTGGCTAATCTCCCTTATTAACTATCGCCGTAAAGGCTACGACGCCCTGATTGTGCGTTAATCCCCTCGTCACCGCTGTCCGTTCGTCATGTCATTTCTGTCGAATGGACGGCGCGCTTTAATGCCCTTCTCAATTTTTTATTATTTTTCAGTCTATTAATTGCGATTTTTATAGTGGCGCGATTCATGCATAGCCTGACTATACGAACAGGAACGGGAGTTCATACCGATGAAGAAAGTAGTCACGGTTTGCCCCTATTGTGCCTCGGGTTGCAAGATCAACCTGGTGGTCGATAACGGCAAAATCGTCAAGGCTGAAGCAGCGCAGGGTAAAACCAATCAGGGCACTCTCTGCCTGAAGGGGTATTACGGCTGGGATTTTATTAACGACACCAAAATCCTGACGCCGCGCCTGAAATCCCCGATGATCCGACGCCAGCGCGGCGGCAAGCTGGAGGCGGTCTCCTGGGATGAAGCCCTGGATTACGTTGCGACTAAACTCAGCGCCATTAAGGCTAAGCACGGACCGGACGCGATCATGACCACCGGGTCATCGCGCGGTACCGGCAATGAAACCAACTATGTAATGCAAAAATTTGCCCGCGCGGTTATCGGTACTAACAATATCGACTGCTGCGCGCGCGTCTGACACGGCCCATCGGTTGCAGGTCTGCACCAGTCGGTCGGTAACGGCGCAATGAGTAACTCGATTGTCGGTATTGAAAATGCCGATATGGTCTTTATCTTCGGCTACAATCCGGCGGATTCGCACCCCATAGTGGCGAATCGGGTGATTAAAGCCAAACGCAAAGGAGCGAAAATTATCGTCTGCGATCCGCGCAAAATTGAAACCGCGCGCATTGCCGATATGCACCTGGCGCTGAAAAACGGCTCCAATATCGCACTACTGAATGCGATGGGGCACGTGATCATTGAAGAACAACTGTACGACCGCGCATTTGTAACGGCGCGGACGGAAGGGTTTGAGGAGTACCGCAAGATCGTTGAAGGCTATACGCCAGAATCCGTTGAGGCGATCACCGGGGTCAGCGCCTTTGAGATCCGCCAGGCGGCGCGCATGTACGCGGCGGCTGAAAATGCGGCGATCCTCTGGGGGATGGGCGTAACCCAGTTCTACCAGGGTGTGGAAACCGTGCGTTCCCTGACGAGTCTGGCGCTGCTGACCGGTAACCTCGGCAAGCCATACGCGGGGGTGAACCCGGTGCGGGGACAGAATAACGTGCAGGGCGCATGTGACATGGGCGCACTACCGGATACCTATCCAGGCTATCAGTATATCAACGATCCTGAGAACCGGGCGAAGTTTGCCAGAGCCTGGGGCGTGGAGTCTCTGCCCGCCCACAACGGGTATCGCATCAGCGAGCTGCCCCACCGGGTGGCACACGGCGAAGTGCATGCTGCCTACATCATGGGCGAAGATCCGCTGCAAACGGACGCGGAACTTTCCGCCGTGCGTAAGGCGTTTGACGAACTGGAACTGGTCATCGTGCAGGATATCTTCATGACCAAAACCGCCGCCGCCGCCGATGTGATCCTGCCATCCACCTCCTGGGGCGAGCACGAAGGGGTTTATACCGCTGCCGACCGTGGTTTTCAGCGCTTCTTTAAAGCGGTGGAGCCGAAGTGGGATCTGAAAACGGACTGGCAGATAATCAGCGAGATCTCCACCCGCATGGGCTATCCGATGCACTACAGCAACACCCAGGAGATCTGGGACGAGCTGCGCCATCTGTGCCCGGATTTCTACGGTGCCACCTACGAGAAGATGGGCGAGCTGGGCTACATCCAGTGGCCGTGTCGGGACGAGTCAGAGGAAGATCAGGGTCAGGATTACCTGTTCAAAGAGACGTTCTCCACCCCGAACGGGCTGGGGCAGCTCTATACCTGCGACTGGGTCGCGCCCATTGATAAGCTCACCGAAGAGTACCCCATGGTGCTCTCCACCGTGCGAGAAGTGGGCCACTACTCGTGCCGTTCCATGACCGGTAACTGTGCGGCCTTAGCGGCGCTGGCCGATGAGCCTGGCTATGCCCAAATCAATACCGCTGACGCGGCGCGTCTGGGTATTAAGGATGAGGCGCTGGTCTGGGTGACGTCGCGTAAGGGCAAAGTCATCACCCGCGCACAGGTGAGCAATCGACCAAACGTGGGTGCGGTCTATATGACTTACCAGTGGTGGATCGGCGCCTGTAACGAGCTGGTGACGGAGAACCTCAGCCCGGTGACCAAAACGCCGGAGTATAAGTATTGCGCCGTGCGCGTGGAGCCTATCGCCGACCAGCAGGCCGCCGAACAGTACGTGATTGATGAATATCACAAGCTGAAGAAGCATCTGCGGGAGGTGGCTGCGGGGTGAGTGGCGCTGTTTTTTAGCGTGTGTTGGTACGAGCAGCCTTAGGGTTGCTCGTTTTTTATGAGGATGTTGCGCTATACAAACGCGGAAGAAGACGGCAAGCCGAGTTGCCAGGCTATCTGCTTTATGGATATCGCTCCGGCGAGGTCAAAAGCCCCCTGCACCAGTCATAGAAAACGCGTACTGAGGGAGGAAGATATCTGTTTTGCGGATAGACCAGCGAAAGGGGTAAATCAAAGGAGAAATTATCCATGCAGGAAACCAATGCACCACTCTGCAAATACGGCACCGCCAGATAGCTGGCAATGCGAACAAGCCCAAGTCCTTGTACCCCGGCCTGAATATAGGCATCGGTATCATCGACAATCAGCGTTTCCTTCATGCGAAGCGCAACATCCTCTCCATCAAGCGTAAAAAACCAGTCGGTAGTACGTCCGGTACGGTGATTCAGGTAGCCAACCGCACGATGCTGTTTCAAATCCGCTAAGCTTTCCGGCCTGCCATAAAGATCAATATAGTGCGGTGATGCCAGGATCACCCATTTAAAATTGGCCAGCGGACGTGCAACCAGCGTGGTTGAATCGTCAATCCTGCCGGTGCGGATCACACAGTCATATCCTTCCTGAATGATGTCTTCCACGCTATCGCTGGAACAAAGCATTAATTCCAGCTCAGGGTACTGATGCAAAAATTCCGGAAGCCCAGGAAGAATGCAATGCCGGGCGAAAGACTGGGGCATCCCCACTTTAAAGCGGCCTTTGGGCTGGGCCGCTCTGCCGGGAAATGAAGACTCCATCGTCGCGATATCAGCCAGCACTCTTTTGCACTCTTCATAGTAGCGTTGACCATCTGCGGTCACGCTGAGTTTACGGGTGGTACGCTTAAGAAGTTGAATCCCAAGCCAGGCTTCCAGCTCCTTAATGACCCGCGATACCGTTGAACGCGGCAGTCCCAGCATTTCTGCTGCCCTGGCGAAGCTGTGAGCGTCCACCACGCTAATATAGACCTGCATTGATTCCAGCTTATCCATATTCCCACCGTCACTGAGCACATTGATTATCCCATTTTTACGAACAGTCTAACCTGTCGCCATCGTCTTATCGAATGATAAACATTGCCATAAACTCATCCTACACGTAGCAAACACCTGCTTAACAAAGTAAGGAATGAAGATGAAAGAACAAAACATTAACACCGGCGAAAAAGTATTAGTGCTGGGCGCGGGACAACTGGGGGCCGCCGTGCTGGACGCTTTGGTCCCGGCAGTCATACAGCGCAAGGGCACCGTCTCCGTTATTGTGTCGCCCGCCTCCTGGGATCAACAGGGAAAGCTGGTATCCCATATCCATCAAAAACTGGCTGATGCGGGAGCTAAATTTATTCCTGTCAACGTTGCTGCCAGTACGATTGATTCATTAAAAAACCACTTTGTAAATTTTGATACGGTGATCAATTGCATGGGTTTTGTCGCGGGTACGGGGACGCAGTTAAAAATAACCCGCGCGGTGCTGAAGGCTGGCGTTAACCGATATTTCCCCTGGCAGTTTGGCGTAAATTACGATGTGGTGGGCAAAGGAAGCGGTCAACCTGTCTGGGATGAGCAGTATGACGTCAGGACGCTACTCCGGCAACAAAACGAAACGGAATGGGTAATTGTTTCAACCGGCATGTTTACCAGTTTTCTTTTCGAGCCTGCATTTGATGTGGTGAATTTATCTGAGAAAACTATTAATGCGCTTGGGGGATGGGAAACGCAGGTTACCGTTACGTCACCCGCAGATATTGGCCGACTAACCACCGACATTTATTTGCATCAACCGCGTATTACTAATGAGGTAATTTTTGTCGCGGGGGAAACGACTTCCTATGGAAAGCTGGCGGACACCGTAGAGCGCGTAACAAAACACACTTTTTCCAGGAATCTACTTACTTTACCCGCCCTGCTGGATGCACTGCGTTTAAATCCGGAGGATCAAATGCTCCGCTATCGCGCCGCCTTCGCCAGGGGAGACGGGATGTGGTGGCCGATGAGTGAAACCTGGAATGCACAACATAATCTGCCGACGCAGGATATTGAGTCCTGGCTTAAAACAGTCATCTAATTCTCTACTCTTTGAGGAGTGATTCTCATGAAAACCATTATTACGCTTTTACTGGTTTGTTTTTGCCTGCCCTTTTCCGTATACGCTAAAACCATTACGGCAACCGGCGATACACTTGAGCAAACGGAAAGTAAGATTCACCAATTGGCTCAGAATGAAGGCGGAAAGTCATACAAAATTATTGAGGCAAGGATGGCAAATAAAGTACATATGACTGCAATCATTAATCCATAATCCATAATCCATAATCCATAAATGGGGGCGCATCGCCCCCTCTTGCTTATTGATTTTTTATTACGCTGTATAATCCATACAGGAACTGAGCAGAAGCAGTGGAATAGTAATGGTGATCTGGCACAAAGTGTTTATACGGTTTGATATATACGAACGTCCTGGGCTGGCGTAGTTGTTTTCTAAACCGACAATCACGATGTCTGTTATCAAGGCAACCAAAGCAGAGCAACTTTTCACGGCCCGCCGTAGCAAGCCTGGATAAAAAAACGCGTCGGGTAGCAGGATATGTTTGTTAAACAGTTAGAAGTTGCACAATTTATAACTGCGTGACTGTTAATTTACCTCTGATTTTAACTGTTCTGGCGATAAAGCCAGACTCAATATAGTATTTCCTTCGTCATCACAAAATTCCACTTCATATGCTAATGATGGTGAATAATATACATCTAAAACCACGCCGGGCTGCCCTTTGGTTAAACCCAGGCCAGGCAAGTTATCACTAAGGTAAACAACCTCAAATGGTTTCATCTGCTCACTCTTCATTTCACGTAGATGGTTGTCATACGCGGAACAAGTGATTCGGTTTGATGTATTATAACCCGGCGCAGATTCAAAAAGCGCTAACGATCGTGAATCTTCACACCAAGACAACCCCGCACAAATTCAGGATTAAAGTGTTTCACGGCATCACCAACGTAGCCTAAATCGAGTGAGCTGATTTGCGCCATCTCGCTCTCAGTCAATGAGAAATCCCAGATGGCGAAGTTCTCTTCAATACGTTCCTGACGGGTGGATTTAGGGATGACAGTGACACCACGCTGCACATTCCAGCGCAGGACAACCTGAGCAATTGTTTTTTTGTGAGCATCAGCAATTTGTTGCAGCATTTCATTTTCATAGGGCTTATGTCTTCCACCGCCTAAGGGTGCCCATGCTTCCGGCTGAACGTTGTAATACTTCATGGTTTCAAGTGCAGCAGGTTGAGCAAAATAAGGATGTAATTCAACTTGATTCACCATAGGCTTAATTCTGACGGTTTCGCAGAAGTTTGTTAATACATGAGCATAGAAATTGGACACTCCAATTGCCTTAAACTTACCGGCGTCATAGGCATCCTCCAGTGCACGCCATGCGCTGAAATAATCACGCATGGCCTGATGCAGTAAATAAAGGTCAAAATATTCCAGCCCTGATTTTTCTAACGACGCTTCAATCCCTGCTTTGGCCATATCGTAACTGGCCATGTCCTGTACCCACAGTTTTGAGGTAATAAATAGCTCTTCGCGGCTACATAACCCTTCGGCAATAGCCTCACGTACTGCGTCACCAACGGCATCTTCATTACCGTAAACTGCTGCGGTATCGATAAGGCGGTAGCCAGTACGAATAGCAGTCAATACTGACTGTTTACATTCTTCTTTATCTGTTACCTTAAAAACACCAAAACCTACCATCGGCATTTTTAGGTTATTGTTTAATAATGAATAATCCACTATTGAATTCCTCTGTCATACCCGAATAATCATTCTAGAATAAAAAGACAGACATGAGTAAGGCGCGAAATCTGATATGTCTTATGCACGATTTTCATAAATTACGCCCCCTGAAACCGACCAGGCTAAAAGCAGTAGTTCCTCATCCATTATGTGCCCCTTCTCTATGCATTACGCTACACTACCCCATCACTCTCTTTTGACAGTAAGGGGCACAGGTTGGCACGGGAAAACCTTAATGATTTAATGGCGTTTATAGTCGTCGCGCGTGAAAAGAGCTTTACCAAAGCAGCGGCGTATTTAGGCGTTTCACAATCAGCCCTCAGCCATACCATTCGAACCCTCGAATCCCGTCTGGGGATGAAACTTCTGACCCGCACCACGCGCAGTATTTCGTTGACCGATATAGGGCAATCCATGTTCGATGACCTCGGCCCTCATATTGATAGGATCCAGGAACGATTACAGTCACTGAAGGATCTCAACAGTAAAGCCGCCGGTACGGTACGTATATCAACGTCAGATTATGCGATCGGTTCTGTCATATGGCCCAAGCTTGAGCCGCTACTCAAGGAATACCCGGATATTACGCTGGAGCTGATTGATGACTATGCGCTGACGGATATTGTCTCCGGTCGCTTTGATGCAGGAACGCGGCTCGGTGAGCAAATATCTAATGGCATGATCTCAGTGCGTATCGGTCCGGATGTGCGCTTTGCCGTCGTGGGTTCTCCTGACTATTTTTCCCGTCATCCTTACCCACAGCATCCTAACGATCTTATAGATCACAACTGCATCAATCTTCGGTTTCCAACCCACGGTAATTTGTATGTCTGGGAGTTCGAAAAAGAGGGTAAGAGCCTGAACGTCAAAGTCAGCGGTCAGCTTGTGTTTAGCCGTATCTATCAAAATCTGCAGGCTGCCATAGAAGGATACGGACTGGCACATGTTCCCCGTGATATCGCTGAGAAACATCTCGCCCGTGGCGAACTGATTAGCGTCCTTGAAGACTGGTGTCCTTACTGGGATGGTTATTACATTTACTACCCGGAAAACAGAAATCATTCGAAAGCTTTCCAGCTCGTCATTGACGCGCTGCGCCATTACAAACATCCCTGAATATGCCCCGGCAGGATTAGCTACCTGCGATGACAGGGAGAAAAAAGCCAGCAACCTGTTCAGGCCCTGGCTTTTGCGAATTGTTATCCGTCAGGCGTGATTTCTGCCTGTAAATACCTCTTTAAATACGGGTAATGCCGAGAAAATGTTTGGCCAGCCAGCCACAAAGGCCAACTGCGTCAACACCTCTGAGGCCTGAGTCTGGGTCAAACCATTATCCATCGCCCGATTAAGATGATAAGGCACTTGCGCCACTTGTCCGGCGGTAACCAGTGCGCTGACGGTTACCAGGCTTCGGTCCCGTGGTGCCAGATCCGGGCGCAGCCACAGGTCGAGGAATAGCGCATCCGTGGTGTATTTCACTACACCTGGTGATACCTTGCCAAAGTTTGACTCAACCATCGTGGCACGTTGGTTTTCCGACGCTTTATCAAGAGGCAGGAAATCCACTTTATCCCCTGACAATGACGCCGTATCGATTTGGCGTTGTGCAAATACGTTACGTGCAACCAGTGCCGCAGAGGTGGCATTTGGCCAGCCAGCGTAAAATGCCAGGTGGGTAATTACCTCAGAGATTTCAACAGGCTTCACGCCGCTATCCAGCGCCACGTTAAGGTAGAGCGGAAGCTCAGCCGTATCATTACGGCTGATGAGTGCTGCAACTGTGACAAGACTGCGGTCGCGACGCGACAACTCCGGACGGTTCCAGAGATCTTTTTCAATAAATCGTTCAGCATACGCAGCCATAGCGGGTGCGACTTCAGCGACAGCGCTATGTGTATCTTCTGGTGTCATTTTCAAACTCCTGTTTTGCGTGGTTTGGGAAACGCATCCGCTCATCAATAACAGAGAAACAATAGCCAGGAATGTTCTGCTTATCATTCATGTTCTCCCGCCGAGTAATGATTATTCCGTCAGCAGTTCAAATCTGGCGCTATAGGCATCAGGGCGGAGGGGCAATGCGTCCGGCTCATCTAATTGCCCAAGCTTAATTAAGCCAGACACATAGTTATGAGATTTATAAAAAATAGCCAGATTTCCCCATGGGGCATAAAGGGTTATATCGCCTTTTTTTGCTGCCGTTCCTTCGGGTGAACCTTCGGTGGTCAACCGGGAAGGTAAGTCACTTATTTTCTCCTCCCTGGCGTAATCTTTCAGTTGCAACGTAAGCGGTAATAAGGCAGCAAATTCGCGGCTCGCAGGAGAGTCATTAAGAGTCGCGGTAAGGATTTTATCGTTGAGTATGATATTTATCTTCATTAAATTTTCCTGTGTATTCCGCTCGTTCGCTATAGCCGAAAACATCAATATCAGGCCCAACATGACCCATCTGAATACTTGGGTAATACACGTTTCTTTTTTAAAGAAATAAACATGAGGAGCCACTCGTTCGTAGTCCATTGCATCTATTTTTAACAGAAAGGAATGGCTTGTTAATCCCTCTTATTTGAATAGAGAAATGAAAGAAATTCATGAATCACTACAGTTATGCTGAGGACACACTGCGCAATGAGAGAATAGCAAAGCTGTTACAGGCTGGTATGTCCTACAGTGACGTAATGGAAACGGTAAATTGCTCAAGGGCAACGGTGGCAAAGGTCAGTAAGAGTCTCAAATAGATGGCTTAATTTGACTTGTGAAGAGTCACGCCCTGCTTTGGGTGGAGCTTTCTAATTGATTTCATTGCAGATATGTTGAGAAATTGCTTGTTAAACGCTACTTTCTCAGGTTCGCCGTCTAAACAGGTATTCATCAAATCCTCCAGACCTTCACAGATATGTTCCAGTAATCAATGAGGGTCGAAAATAACGAGTAATACCCTGATTTTACGGAAAAATTTTCATCAGTAACTTTCTGGCCTCATCTCTTAAATCATCGTTCACACGATTAGACGCAATAATTAGCCTTAATGCTTCTTCACTTGCCCCTGCGAAAATGATTGCTCTCGCTTTACTGGTGCGGCTCCCACAGCTTTTTTCTGTGTATCTTTCCTGAGTATGTAGCAGTTCAATAAGGTCAGCACGTGAAATAGTTGTGTTGGCAAACTTGCTGTAATACGTCACAAAGCACCCCATACCAATAGCTTTAAGGTAGGTGTGTAATTTTTCGTCATTCATTGAGAGGCCCTTAAGAGAATATCTGAGGGAATTGTAACCCTCTGAAAGTCATCTTAACCAGCGGGTAAATGAGATGAAAGGTTTGATGTCTGGATCCGGCTTACGCTTACCGTTATCCCTGTACCATTGTTTCTGGCATTCAACACAAGCCATGCAGCTTGAGTAATGTTCACTTTCACCATTTGATTTATAAGGATTTTTACATGATGGTGCCGATAATAGGAGTCGAACCTACGACCTTCGCATTACGAATGCGCTGCTCTACCAACTGAGCTATATCGGCGTTGAGGAGAGGTGCTACGGGCTGTAACGTTAAAAAAAAGCGGCGCCGGAGTCAAGAGGCGCCGTGTTGTATGCTGCTTTTGTCGCCAGATAGCGCTGATTAGCCCTACATTCTTATCGTATCGTCGCCATAGCCCACCCATTTATAGGTGGTAAGCGCTTCCAGACCCATCGGTCCGCGTGCGTGCAGCTTTTGGGTACTGACCGCCACTTCGGCCCCAAGGCCAAACTGACCGCCGTCAGTGAAGCGTGTGCTGGCGTTAACATAAACCGCAGATGAATCCACCTGGCGGATAAAACGATCGGCAGCGCGCGTATCACGCGTCAGAATCGCGTCGGAGTGCTGGGTGCCATGCTCGCGGATATGCGCTATCGCCTCATCCATATCGCTGACGATACGCACATTCAAATCAAGCGACAGCCATTCATCGTTATACTCTTCCGCTTTCACCGCCTCCACTTCCGCCGGCCCCTGCTGTAGCAGCGACAGAGAAAGCGCGTCGGCGTGCAGCTTGATGCCCTCCAGCGCCATACGCTGGCTCAGCGCAGGCAAGAAATCATCGGCAATGGCCTGGTTTACCAACAGCGTTTCTACCGAATTACAGGCGCTGGGGCGCTGTTTCTTGGCGTTAACGATAACCTTAAGCGCCGCGTCCGGATCATAGCTGTCATCGATATAAATATGGCAGACGCCGATACCGCCGGTAATCACCGGAATGGTTGACTGTTCGCGGCATAGCTTGTGCAGCCCGGCACCGCCGCGCGGGATCAGCATATCAACATAGCGATCCAGCTTCAGTAGCTGATTAACCAGCTCGCGATCCGGGCTTTCAATCGCCTGCACCGCGCCCGCTGGTAAACCATGCTGTTGCAGCGCAGACTGAATCACGCGCACCGTCGCGCCGTTGGTGCGACAGGTCTCTTTGCCGCCGCGCAGGATCACCGCGTTGCCGGTTTTCAGACAAAGCGAAGCTACATCCACCGTAACGTTCGGGCGCGCTTCATAAATCACGCCGACTACGCCGAGCGGCACGCGGCGGCGCTCAATACGCAGTCCGCTATCCAGCAGGCCGCCATCGATCAACTGCCCAACCGGATCGGCCAGGCGGCAAACCTGACGAACATCGTCCGCGATGCCCTTTAGCCGTGTCGCATCCAGCGTCAGGCGATCCAGCAGCGCGGCGCTCATGCCATTATGGCGCGCGTCCGCCAGATCCTGCTCGTTGGCGGCCAAAATTGTCGCGCTCTGCGCTTCAAGCTGGTCAGCGATAGTCATCAGCACGCGGTTTTTCTCCGCGGTAGTCAGCGTGGCAAGCTGATATGAGGCCGCTTTCGCCGCCTTGCCCATTTGTTCCAGCATCATAGCCCCCTTAGCTGACAATCATGTCGTCGCGGTGCATGGCGACCGGACCATATTCGTATCCCAGGATATCACCGATCTCCTGGCTGTGATGACCGGCAATCATGCGCAGCGCATCGCTGTTATAACGTGAAACGCCGTGGGCGATATCGCGCCCTTGCAGGCTACGGATACGGATGACTTCGCCGCGAGAGAAGTTACCACTCACTTCACGAATCCCTTTAGGCAGCAACGAGCTGCCGCGCTCCAGTACCGCCGACAGCGCGCCGTCATCAATGATAATTTCTCCGGCTGGTGGCGCGCCGAAAATCCAGCGCTTACGCGTTTCCAGCGGCGTCTCCTGCGCGTGGAAACGCGTACCGACCGGCTTGCCTTCAATCACATCGCCAATCACGCCCGGACGGCTGCCCGCAGCGATAATCACTTCGATACCGGCGCGGCAGGCCACGTCCGCCGCCTGAAGTTTGGTGGTCATGCCGCCGGTGCCCAGCCCGGAAACGCTGTCTCCGGCGATAGTGCGCAGCGCATCGTCGATGCCGTGCACGTCACTGATCAGCTCCGCCTGCGGATTGCTACGCGGATCGGCGGTAAATAATCCCTGCTGATCGGTCAGCAGCAGCAGCTTATCCGCACCCGCCAGCATTGCCGCCAGCGCCGAGAGGTTATCGTTATCGCCTACCTTGATCTCAGCGGTTGCCACCGCATCGTTCTCGTTGATCACCGGCACGATATTGTTATCCAGCAGCGCACGCAGCGTATCGCGCGCGTTAAGGAAGCGCTCACGATCTTCCATATCTGCCCGCGTCAGCAACATCTGCCCAATATGAATGCCATAGATGGAAAACAGCTGTTCCCACAGCTGAATCAAACGGCTCTGCCCCACCGCAGCCAGCAGCTGCTTTGAGGCGATGGTAGGCGGCAGTTCCGGGTATCCCAGGTGTTCACGACCGGCGGCCATCGCGCCGGACGTCACGATCACAATTCGATGGCCCGCCGCGTGCTGCTGTGCGCACTGACGAACTAACTCCACAATATGTGCCCGATTTAACCGACGCGATCCGCCGGTCAGCACGCTGGTTCCCAGTTTGACCACTAAGGTCTGACTGCCGCTCATGTTTTCCTGCCGTAATAAAAATGTCTGTGAAGGGACGTTTTATCAGGAGTGGCGCAGGATGCCAACAGCCGCTGCGGGAAAAGCACAGAAAATCCCTGACAACGACAGTGTGCAAAAGTTCGCCATTCACAAGAAGCACGCAAAAGCTTCATAAAACATTCACACATTCCCGGTAAAAACGTTTCTGTTTTTTACAATGCTTCACAAACGCTTTTATTTTTACTCATCGGGATAGAGAACAAATGAAAAAGAACGCACTGGCACTGTTGGCTTCCGCACTGGCTCTGAGCTCCGCCGCCCAGGCTGCTGAAGTGTACAATAAAGATGGCAACAAGCTGGACTTCTACGGCAAAGTGAAAGCCATGCGTTATATCAGCGACGCGGAAACCAACCCCAACAACAATGCTGATAAATCCTACGTGCGTATCGGCTTTAAAGGTCAGACGCAGATTAATGAACTGATGACCGGCTACGGTCAGTGGGAATACCAGTACAACCTTAATAACCCGGAAAGCGACTCAAACGTGGGCAACAAGACCCGCCTTGGCTTCGCCGGGATTAAAGTGGGTAATTACGGCTCAATCGATTATGGCCGCAACTACGGCCTGATTTATGATGTGGAAGCTATCACCGATATGATGCCGGAGTTCGGTGCCACCGCCTACACCTCCGCTGACGTCTATATGCTGACCCGCACCAACGGCGTGGCTACCTGGCGCAACAGCAACTTCTTCGGCCTGGTTGATGGGCTGGATTTCGCCCTGCAATACCAGGGTAAAAACGAAAGCACCTCTCGCAACGACGGCGTCTCCAACGGAGACGGCATGGCGGCGTCACTTTCCTATACCATCATTGATGGCCTGAGCGTTAAAGGCGCGGTCTCCTCCTCTAACCGTACGCTGGATCAGAAAAACAGCGTCTTCGGCGGTGGTGACAAAGCGGAAGCCTGGGCTACCGGCATCAAATATGATAACAACGGCGTCTATCTGGCAGCCAACTACGCAGAAACGCGCAATATGAACCCGATCAGCGGCACCGCGCAGGTTGGCGGCAATGATGTTGCCGTAAGTGGTTACGCTAACCGTCTGCAAAACATCGAGCTGGTAGCGCAGTATCAGTTTGATTTCGGCCTGCGTCCGTCGCTGGCTTACGTGCAGACGAAAGTGAAGGATATCGAAGGTGGCGTGGGCGATGCGGATTACTACAAATTTGCTGACGTAGGCGCAACGTATTACTTCAACAAAAACATGTCTGCCTTTGTTGATTACAAGATTAACCTGCTGGATGACAACAACACGCTGAATCGCAACACCGATGATATCGTGGCAATCGGCATGACCTACCAGTTCTGATGTATGGCGGTCAGTCTGTGATCCAGGCTGGCCGTCATGCCAGAAAATGAAGTGCTTACTCTCTGACTGTGTCTAAAACAAGGGGCAGACTGTATGCCTGCCCCTGATTACAGGTAACGCGCTTTAAGCTTTCATCAGGCGGACAGTTTTACCGGCTGTTCGTCAACGCCCTGCGCGGGCAACAGACCCAGCTCC
Organism: Mixta intestinalis; assembly: GCF_009914055.1. Classification (NCBI taxonomy): domain Bacteria; kingdom Pseudomonadati; phylum Pseudomonadota; class Gammaproteobacteria; order Enterobacterales; family Erwiniaceae; genus Mixta; species Mixta intestinalis. Next base: position 253,681 of record NZ_CP028271.1, on the reverse strand, counting down.
AGCTCAGCCAGCGTTGTTTTCAGACGCTCATGGAAATTCCGCAGTGTCTCTTCCAGACGGTCTTCGTTTTCTTTGCCTTTAATGGCGCACGGCTTCCAGTTGCCCTCTTTATCATGCAGACCATAGTAGTACTGATAGGTAAAGTGATCGGACTGCGCATCCAGTTCCAGCCACCATCCCCAAAACTCACGATTTTCTGGTGCAGGCTTAACATTGACGCAAACGGCCAGGCAGTCAAAAAAGAAACGCTCATTCTCGCATTTGTTCTCGCGAATATAGGGCCCCAGCGCGGTAAAACGTTTAATTAACCGGCTTCGGGGATGTCCACTCGGTAAAGCCATGGTTTCCACCTCCTTAAATGAGCTAACAGTTTTAGCAAACTAATGCAAAATAGCAACTCATCACTTCAACTGTTGTGCCAGCCAGTTACAAATCGTTTGCAGGGCGCGATCAAAATTCTGCAATACCGGTGAAAAATTGATGGGCAGCAGCTTGCCGTTGGCGGAGGAGTTAACGATCAGGCGCGAATCCTCCTCCGGGCTCCAGGGATCGTTTTCCCAGAAACCCGACAGCATTGGCGTAGGAGTGCGGCGTCCCAACAGGCCCTGCGTTTTCAGCGAATAGCGGTTTAGCTCGGTGCGTAGCGTCTCATCGGTCGCCTGGGCCATATCCAGGCGGCTCGCCAGCACATCGATATACATTTCAGGCACCCTTGCCTGCTGCGTGGCGTTCGCCAGCATCGTATGAACGATCGGACCAAGACAGGCAACACCGCGCAGACGCTGCGCCTCCAGATAGGCCAGCCGTACCGCCACGTTCGCGCCAAAGCGATAGCCCAGCGCCGCCACGCGCGTATGATCCACCCAGGGCACCGTTTCCAGCCCGCGCAGCACCTGCTGATGCAGAAAGCTGGTATCCTGCGTTAGCTTCCATTTGGCAGAGAAGCCAACCGAAGGCATATCGATAGTCAGCATTGCAATGCCGCGCGGTGCCAGATAGTCATGAAACAGACGATAGTGATCGATTTGCAGGTTATCGAGATTGCCGCACATCAGTACCGTTGGATAAGGCGCGCTGACGTCTGGCGGCATATGCAAAAAGCCGGTAATCGGGCTGCCGCCCTGAATCGGGAAGGAAAGTTCACGCAGCTCGCCGGGCAGACGTCGCGTCGCCTCTTCGTAGGCACGGTTAGCCAGCGTCTGCGCCTGTTCAGCCAACTCATCGCCCTTGATATGCGGCCAGGCTGCCAGGCTGTAAAGGTTGACCGCATGTAGCCAGCGCTGGCCCGCCTGCGGCGTATCGCCCGCGTCGAGCGCTTTCTGCTGCCACAGCGCTGCCTGCTTGCTCCACTCATAAATCCAGTTGCCGCTACGATAGCCAATCACCGTATCCAGCAGCGCCTCGTTGGTGCGTTCTGCCTGGCAGGCAGAAATACGCGCCAGCACTTCGATAATCTCCTGGGCGGGCAGGCCACGCCAGTTCCAGAGCAGGCGATTAAGCATACGATACCAGCTCGAATGGCTTTCACCGTCCAGCGTGGACTGCACGGTTGAGGTCTGATGCCGCCGCTGGCGTACCAGTGATGAGGTTTCAGGATGTTTGAATCGAGGTTTAAACAGCTCTTCACTGAGATTTTTTGCTGGCATAGCGTAGCTCTCCTCCCGCGGCGCAATAACGAGACTAGAGTTTACTTCACCCTTCCGGGGGGTGCGACCCACAGAAACAATAACGCCCGGACGAACCGGGCGCTAGTTTGATGCAGGTCAATCAGCGGTTGACGATTGGCGGAATAAAGGCCACGCCCATATCCCACGGCTGTTCAATCCAGGTGTTCTGCGGGATATCCACGACATAATCGTCCACCAGCGGCGCACCCGCAGGCTTGGCGAAAATAGTGACGAAACGGGCTTTCGGATACATTTCACGGATCGCCTGCGCAGTACCGCCGGTATCCACCAGGTCATCAATAACGATAAAGCCTTCGCCGTCGCCTTCCGCACGCTTCAGCACGGTCATTTCGCGCTGATGGTCATGGTCATAGCTGGAGATGCAGACCGTATCGACATAGCGAATAGAAAGTTCGCGCGCCAGCAGCGCGGCAGGAACCAGGCCACCGCGACTTACCGCGATAATGCCTTTCCACTGTTCGACAGGAAGCAGGCGCTGGGCCAGTTTGCGGGCATGAATCTGCAACATGTCCCAGGTGACGACGTATTTTTCGCTCATAAAAGGAATCCCGGCCAATCGACTTGGCTTAAAAAATATGCAATGGGAAAAGGTTGCGCGGCATTATAAGGATCTGGCGTGCTAAAAACCAGCACCGGATTGCGCAGTTGGCGCATTTTAACGCGTCTGACTGCACAGCGGGCGGGAAAGAATGTTATTCTCACAACATCACGTCAGATTCGCTGACGGCGATCGATTACCAGAAATTTTGTAACGATGCGCAGCCGCGCACCGATGACACAGGAGACCTGTCGTGTCTGAATTGTCTCAACTCTCTCCCCAGCCGCTGTGGGATATTTTCGCTAAAATTTGTTCTATCCCGCATCCTTCTTTTCATGAAGAAGCGCTGGCGCAGCACATCCTCTCCTGGGCGAAGGAGAAAGGCTTCTGGTGCGAACGCGACCAGGTCGGCAATATTTTGATTCGCAAACCGGCAACGCCGGGCATGGAAAACCGTAAACCAGTCGCGCTACAGGCGCATCTGGATATGGTGCCGCAGAAAAACAACGACACCGTACACGATTTTACGAAAGACCCGATTCAGCCGTGGATTGATGGCGAATGGGTAAAAGCACGCGGCACCACGCTGGGCGCTGATAACGGTATCGGCATAGCTTCCGCGCTGGCGGTGCTGGCCGATGACAGCGTAGAGCACGGCCCGCTGGAAGTGCTGCTGACCATGACGGAAGAAACCGGCATGGATGGCGCGTTTGGCCTGCAACCCAACTGGCTACAGTCAGAAATCCTGATTAACACCGATTCGGAAGAAGAAGGTGAAATCTATATGGGCTGCGCGGGCGGCATTGACGTCACCTCAACCCTGCCGCTACAGCGTGAAGCCGTTCCGGCCGGTTACGAGCACCTGCGTCTGACGCTGAAAGGGCTGAAAGGCGGTCACTCCGGTGCGGATATTCATCTCGGCCTCGGCAATGCTAATAAGCTGCTGGTACGTTTCCTCGCCGATCACGCCCGTGATTTCGATCTGCGTCTGGTGGATTTCGCCGGGGGTACGCTGCGCAATGCTATCCCGCGTGAAGCCTTTGCTACCTTTGCGCTGCCGACGGCAAAAATCGATGCGCTGAAATCAGCGGCGATGGGCTATCTCGCCACGCTGCAAAACGAGCTGGGTGCAGTAGAGAAAAATATCGCGCTGCAAACCGAGCCGGTAGCGGGTGACGTACAGGCGCTGACGGCCCAGAGCCGCGATCGCTTTATCGCCCTGCTGAACAGTACGCCGAACGGCGTCATCCGCAACTCCGACGTGGCAAAAGGCGTAGTGGAAACCTCCCTGAATATCGGCGTAGTTTCCATGGACGAGCAGGAAGCGAAAATTAACTGCCTGATCCGCTCGCTGATCGACAGCGGCAAGGAGTCTGTCGTCGCGATGCTCGCTTCGCTGGGCGAACTGGCTGGCGCGCAGACCGTGGCAAAAGGCAGCTATCCGGGCTGGCAGCCGGACGCCAGCTCGCCGGTGATGGCGCTGGTGCGTGAAACCTATCACCGTCTGTTTAACAAAACGCCGAACATTCAGGTGATTCACGCCGGTCTGGAGTGCGGCCTGTTTAAGAAACCTTACCCGGATATGGATATGGTTTCTATCGGCCCGACCATTACCGGCCCGCACTCGCCGGATGAGCAGGTACATATTGGCAGCGTCGGCCTTTACTGGCAGCTGCTGACCGAACTGCTGAAGGCGATTCCGGCGAAATAAATCGCGGCCTGTCACATAACGTTTCAAAGCCAGACGCAGGTCTGGCTTTTCTTTTTTATCGCGCCAGCCTTACAGCCCCAACAGCAGCTGACGCTCCAGCTGGGGATTAAGCAGCGTAACGTGCAGGCCTACCAGCCGGACACCGCGCCCGCCGCGCCGTGCATCCCAGGCCTCTTTCGCTACCGCCAGCAAATCCTCTTTGTTCAGCATCGGCCAGACATGCTCCTGAGTCGTTTGCTGAAAATCGCTGAACTTGAGCTTAACGCCCTGCCGGGCAATATGACGATCCGGCTTGATTTTGGTCAGCCGCCGCTCCAGCTCCTCATACAGGCGATCGATAATCTCAATGCACTGCTCCCAGTGATGAATATCTTCTGACAGCGTGCGCTCCACGCCGAGTGATTTACGCTCGCGATCGGCAACCACTTCGCGTTCATCAATGCCGTGGCTGCGTTCCCAAATTACGCGGCCAAATTTACCAAAGCGCTTTAGCAGCATCGCCAGATCGCTGTTCTGCACATCGGCACAGGTGCGCAGCCCCAAGTCTTCCAGCTTTTTCGCCGTCACCTTACCGACGCCGGGAATTTTTGCCAGCGGCAGCGTCAGCAGAAACGACGGCATCTTATCCGGTGTAATAACAAACTGCCCGTTGGGCTTATTTAAATCAGAGGCGATTTTGGCGAGAAACTTAACCGGCGCGATGCCCGCCGAAGCGGTAAGGTTAAGCTCGTCGGCAATGGTCTGGCGAATCTCACGGGCGATCAGCGTTGCCGAACCGTGACAGTGCGAGCTGTTGCTGACATCCAGATAGGCTTCATCCAGCGACAGCGGCTCAATCAGGGAGGTGTAGCGGGAAAAGATCTCACGAATATGGGCGGAGGCTTCTTTATAGGCGTCAAAGCGCCCCGGCAGCAGCGTCAGATGCGGGCAGAGTTTTAGCGCCATCGCCGTAGACATCGCGCTGCGCACGCCATATTTACGCGCCGGATAGTTCGCGGTGCTGATCACGCCGCGCTGGGTATGGCTGCCGCCGATAGCCAGCGGAATATCGCGCAGGCTGGGGTTATCGCGCATTTCCACCGCGGCGTAAAAACAGTCCATATCGACATGAATGATTTTGCGCATACCCCCTCCGCCAACACTGGATAAGTATACAGTCAGCCTGCAAGAATTCAATGGCGTAGCATCGGGATTATTCACGCGGACTGCTGCGCGGCGGTGAAATCACAGCAATTTATTAACGTGCATCTTGATAAAAAAACAGACAGTGATAATGTTGCGCTGCGATAGCGGAATTCTCCGATTATGCAAGTCACAAACGCCATCAAGCGTTGCAGTTTAACCCCCTAATTATCAAGGGAAAAAGAATGGGCAAAATCGCACTCTTGTTTGCGATGATTCTTTTGCCGGCCCTCAGCATGGCAAGCATACCTGAACCTGCACAACCACTTGCGCCGGTCAGTAAAGAGTTAAAGAAGCAGCTATTAGGCACGCCGGTCTACATTCAGATCTTCAAAGAAGAACGCACGCTGGAGCTGTACGGTAAAATCGGCAACGAATATCGCCTGCTCGACAGCTATCGCATCTGTAATTTTTCTGGCGGCCTGGGGCCAAAGCGTCGTCAGGGTGATTTTAAAAGCCCGGAAGGTTTTTACAGCGTTAAGCTAAGCCAGCTGAAGCCGGATAGCCGCTTTTATCGCGCCATCAATATTGGTTTCCCCAACCAGTACGATCGCGAACGCGGCTATGATGGTAAATACCTGATGATTCATGGTGCCTGCGTCTCCATCGGCTGTTATGCGATGACTAACGCCTATATGGATGAGATTTTCAGCTACGTCGATGCCGCCCTGCGCAACGGTCAGCCGGAAGTGGCGGTCAGCATCTATCCGTTCCGCATGACCGAAAGCAATATGCACAACCACCGCAACTCCTATTACGCCAGCTTCTGGCGGGAGCTACAGCCGGGCTACGCCTGGTTTGTTGAGCATCGCCAGCCGCCGACGATGGTGGTCAGCAACGGCAAGTATGTGCTGAACGGTACGCCGGTCAGCGGCACGCCTGCCGCCTCCCAGTCATTCCTGGCGCTCACCCAGGCAAAATAGCTGCCATTCACCTGGCGCAATCCGGTGCCAGGTTTCATTGCCGGTTAACGGCTGTGTGGCAATCACCGTGACCACGTCATTTGGCGTGGTCTGCTTTTGAAAATCGATCTCCACATCCTGATCCAGCAGTTTGGCTTTGCCAAAAGGCGCACGCCGCGTAATCCAGAACAGATTGGTTGAGCAGTAGGCCATTAAATAGCGCCCGTCCGACAGCAGCATATTAAATACGCCTTTCTGCCGCAGCTCTGCCGCCAGTTCAGCAATATAACGAAATACCGCAGGCCAGTTGCCGGGCGTGCGCGGATAGCGCGTCGCCAGCTTATGCAGCAGCCAGCAGAACGCCTTTTCACTGTCGGTTTCGCCTACCGGACGAAAATTGCCGGTCTCCAGCTGACGATAGCCGTTAAGCTGGCCGTTATGGGCGTAGGTCCAGTGGCGGCCCCAGAGTTCGCGGGTAAAGGGATGCGTATTTTCCAGCGAGACCTGGCCACGGTTGGCCTGACGAATATGCGCCACTACCGAACAGGATTTTATCGGATACTCCTGCACCAACCGTGCAATCGGCGAGCTGTAGCTGGGCTGCGGATCTTTAAAGGTGCGGCAGCCTTTATTTTCATAAAAGGTGATGCCCCAGCCATCCTTATGCGGCCCGGTGCCGCCGCCGCGCTGCACCAGTCCGGTGAAGCTAAAGCAAATATCAGTTGGGACATTAGCGCTCATACCGAGCAGTTCACACATAGTCGGAGCCTCCGGCACGATTTAGCGTCGATTATAACCAAACAGCAGAGGAATACGCAGCGATGAAAACGGACGGAGCAGCGGCTGAAACAGGCCGCGCCGGGGGTGACGCGGCAGCCTTCACGACGGGTTCGCCGTTACTTTTTCTCCATCTCTTTTTCGATCAGCAGCATCAGGATATGGATCACTTTGATATGAATCTCCTGGATGCGGTCAGCATAACCGAAATGAGGCACGCGGATTTCAATATCGGCGCTGCCTGCCATTTTGCCGCCATCTTTACCGGTCAGGGTAATCACTTTCATGCCCTGAGCGCGCGCCGCTTCAATCGCCTTGATCACATTAGCAGAGTTGCCTGAGGTAGAGATCCCCAGCAGCACATCGCCCGCACGCCCTACCGCCTCAACGTAGCGCGAGAAGACATAATCGTAGCCAAAATCGTTACTGACGCAGGAGAGATGGCTAACGTCAGAGATAGCGATAGCCGGATAGCCGGGACGGTTTTCACGGTAGCGCCCGGTCAGTTCTTCAGCAAAGTGCATCGCATCGCAGTGCGAGCCGCCATTGCCGCAGGAAAGCACCTTGCCGCCCGCTTTAAAACTGTCGGCCAGCAACACCGCCGCGCGCTGGATCGCGTGAATATTGGCGTCTTCGCTCAGGAATTTATTTAGCGTGTCCGCTGCTTCGTTAAGTTCTGAACGAATAATATCCTGGTACATAGGGATGTCCTTTGGATGAGAAAGAGTCAGCGCAAGTTTACCGAAATGGTCATAACCCGCAAAGCGCTACGCGTTGAAGTCTGCGATTTACCTAAAGTTAGCAGCGGAGTGTGAGCCACGTTGTAATTATTATGTTATGCAATTGCTAAAAAATACTATCTGCTCTAAATCTGTACTCAGGCCTAACAGGTCAGACCTCTTACTTGATACGGAGCGGTTCATTATGATGGTTCTTTCTGTTCTTGCGACGCTGGTGCTGATCGGCGTGCTTTTCTGGCATCGGATTTCGCTGCCCGCCAGCAGCGCAATTCTGCTGCTCTGGACGGCGGCAATGGCGCTGCTCGACCTCTGGACGCCCTGGCTGCTGTTGCCGCTGGCTATCGTACTGCTGCCTTTCAACCTGCCGACGCTGCGCCGTTCGCTGTTCTCTGCGCCGATGCTGCGCACCTTTCGTAAAGTGATGCCGCCGATGTCCCGTACCGAGAAAGAGGCGATCGATGCGGGCACCACCTGGTGGGAAGGCGATCTGTTTCGCGGCAACCCGGACTGGAAAAAGCTGCATAACTACCCGCAACCGCGCCTGACCGCCGAAGAACAGGCATTTCTCGACGGCCCGGTGGAAGAAGCCTGCCGTATGGCGAACGATTTCCAGATCACCCATGAGATGGCCGATCTGCCGCCGGCGCTGTGGGCATATCTGAAAGAGCATCGCTTCTTCGCCATGATTATCAAGAAAGAATATGGCGGCCTGGAATTCTCCGCTTACGCGCAGTCACGCGTATTGCAAAAGCTGGCGGGCGTTTCTGGTATCCTGGCGATCACCGTCGGCGTACCGAACTCGCTCGGCCCTGGCGAACTGCTACAGCATTACGGCACCGATGAACAGAAAGATCGCTATCTGCCTGGTCTGGCGCGCGGCGAAGAGATCCCCTGCTTTGCGCTGACCAGCCCGGAAGCGGGTTCCGATGCGGGTGCCATTCCCGATACCGGCGTGGTTTGCATGGGGGAATGGCAGGGGCAGCAGGTGTTGGGTATGCGCCTCACCTGGAACAAGCGTTACATTACGCTGGCACCGATTGCCACCGTGCTTGGCCTGGCCTTTAAGCTGTACGATCCCGAACATCTGCTGGGCGATACTGAAGAACTCGGCATCACCTGCGCCCTGATCCCGACGCAGACACCGGGCGTAGAGATTGGCAAACGTCACTTTCCGCTGAACGTGCCGTTTCAGAACGGCCCGACGCGCGGCAAAGATATTTTCGTGCCGATTGATTACATTATCGGCGGCCCGAAAATGGCCGGCCAGGGCTGGCGGATGCTGGTTGAGTGCCTGTCGGTAGGCCGCGGCATTACCCTGCCCTCAAATTCTACCGGCAGCCTGAAAAGCCTGGCGCTGGCAACCGGTGCCTATGCGCGTATCCGCCGTCAGTTCAAAGTCTCTATCGGTAAAATGGAAGGCATTGAAGAGCCGCTGGCGCGTATCGCCGGTAACGCGTATGTGATGGACGCCGCAGCCTCGCTGATTACCTACGGCATCATGCTTGGCGAAAAACCGGCGGTGCTCTCAGCAATCGTAAAATATCACTGCACCCATCGCGGCCAGCGCGCCATTATTGACGCGATGGATATTGCCGGTGGTAAAGGCATTATGCTCGGTAAAAGCAACTTCCTGGCGCGGGCTTATCAGGGTGCGCCGATCGCCATTACCGTTGAAGGGGCTAATATTCTGACGCGCAGCATGATTATCTTCGGTCAGGGTGCCATTCGCTGTCATCCTTATGTGTTGCAGGAGATGGCGGCCGCCGAACGCAACGATCTTGCCAGTTTCGACCGGGCGCTGTTCAGCCATATCGGTCATGTGGGCAGCAATGCGGTGCGCAGCCTGTGGCTTGGTATCACTGCCGGACGCACCAGCGCCTCGCCGACGCGTGACGCCACGCGCCGCTACTATCAGCATCTGAACCGCATCAGCGCTAACCTTGCCCTGCTGTCGGATGTCTCCATGTCGGTGCTGGGCGGCAGCCTGAAACGCCGCGAGCGTGTCTCCGCGCGTCTTGGCGATGTACTGAGCCAGCTCTATCTCGCCTCGGCAGCGCTGAAGCGTTATGACGACGAAGGGCGTCAGGAAGCGGATCTGCCGCTGCTGCACTGGGGCGTACAGGATGCGCTGAATCAGGCGGAGGATGCGATTGACGATCTGCTGCGTAACTTCCCTCACGCCGCCGCTGGCGCCATGCTGCGCCTGATGATTTTCCCGGCGGGACGTCATTGTCGCGCCCCCTCCGACTGTCTCGATCATCAGCTGGCGAAGCTGCTGCAAACGCCATCCGCCACGCGTTCACGGCTGGGACGCGGCCAGTATTTAACGCCGAGCGAGCATAACCCAGCCGGACAGCTGGAAGCCGCGTTGCAGGATATTATGGCGGCGGAGGTCATTCACGAACGCCTGAGCAAACAGTTGAAAAAACATCTGCCGTTTACCCGCCTTGATGAGCTGGCGCAGCGCGCCTTGCAGGAAGGATGGATTAGCGCGGAGGAAGCCGAGGTGCTGAAGCAGGCTGAGGTGAGCCGTTTGCGCTCGATTAACGTGGATGAGTTTGAGGCGGATGCGCTGGCAACCCAGCCGGTAAAGCCGCAGCAATCGCCGCTGCGCAAGAGTGAAGCGGCCTGATCATAAAACAGGACATCGCAATAAACTACGTTGCCCGCTTATGATTAACCGCAACGAGCTAAAAGGGCCTGGGCTAACGCTCAGGCCCTTTTTTAGCTGCCTGTACGGCAGTGGAGCAGATATTTCATAGCCATCTGCATCGTGTTCGCTTCTAAGCTGCCTGTACGGCAGTGAACCGTTGAAAATATCGATATTCTTTCATAATTTCAATAAATTACCCCTTTCTCTCAGTAAAATCCTTTTTTCTTTCTTTGCAACAATGACGATTGCTGCCATTCATTCAGTGACGTCGAAGGCAAAAGAGGCCTGCCGCTGGCGGGCAGGATATTGTGGTTAAAACCAGGGAATCGTTGCCGTTGCGCTCAGGCCATAGGCGCTAAAGCTTCCCTCGCTGGCGCTGTTGCGTAGCGGACCGTGCGCGATAAACAGCGGAAATGCCTGCCCGGTCGAGGCACTTTTCAGCCGCACATAGGGCAGTTGGCTACGCTGTTCGGCTGAAACCCCGATCTGGCAGCGCGCCTGTTCTTCGCTCAGCCAGCCCTTTTTCACCGAACGCCGCCGCAGCCGTTCGGCGCTGCTTTTAACCTGTACGCGCCTGACGGTGCGGTACTGCACCGAAGACGGAACCGGCTGAATCTCCCCCAGTTCGATATGGTCACGCATGCCTTTCAGCCAGGGCTGCTGCTGCAAAAGCGCCAGATCCTGTGCTGAACCATGCAGGCGCAGCGTATTACCTAAATCGCCCTTAACCTGTGGAAAGCTGACACCAACCTGCTGGCTGCCCATCTCCACCAGCGCCCGGTGCAATTTAGCGAAAAGCACCGACATCAGCTGCTGAAGCGAAAACTCCGGATCGGGCAGCAGGCGAATATCCTGATAATGATCCATACGGTTTATCGCTCCTCTTTCTCGCCAAATACGCCGCCGCGAATAAGCGTTGCTATAACATAGTGCTGCTGCTCTGCCGCAGGCGCATCGCCTCTGGTGACCCAGCCATCAAGCAGGGTGTAAAAATCCATTTTTGCCTTCGGCTGACGGTAGGCTTTACCGCGGCTGGTCACAGAACCGTAAGGTTCAACCGCTATCGGCCCCAGCTCATGCTCTGCGGCGTTAGGATACCAGTCATCAATGGTACGCAGCGCATTGCCGATTTTTTGCGAGTGCATCGCCGCAATGCCGTTTACCTGATACAGCACTTTGCTTTTTTCGCTTTTTTTATCCAGCAGTAATTCCTGCGAAGGAAAAACTTCCTGCCCCTGCCCCAGCCGCACAAAAGCTTCAATTTCGAAGAAGGTAAAGCTTTCGCCACTCAGCCCCAGCTCAATCTCCTGGGCCAGCTCGGCCAAATCGCCGACTGGCGTGCTGAATTCACGCAGCGCATAATCCCAGGCATTAAACGTCCAGCGGTTGCTTTTACTTTTAATGCACACCTGAATATCTTCAGCGCCGACGCGGTTACGCCAGAGAAAACGCGCGTTTGCCAGATTTTGCGCATAGCGCCCCGCCAGTTCAGACAGGCCGTGCTGCCTGATATACCCGTTAATAATGCCGCCCAGCGCCGCCTGGTAATCCTGATCGTTACATACCGACGGCACCGCAAGGTTACCCAATACGCGCAGGGTAAAGCTGACTTTCAACGTATCGGCATCAAACGGCAAAGCGGCAACGTCAACCCGCTGTAAGTTGGCCTTTTGAATATCCGCATCAAGCTTGGTGGGATCGGTGTTCAGCGCATTTTTTAAGCGATTGGAAATCGTGCCGCGTACCGCCTTCTCCTGAATTCGGATGGGCTGCCAGCTTTCCTGCTGCCAGTTACCGGCCAGCATAATCGCATCAGAATTTGACAGCTTGCGCTCGAAGGCCAATACCGAAGCCGTTTTAATTGTTTTTTTCACCATGATGATTTCCTTAAGATGGCCCTTTAATCAAAATCGATCTCGTTGTAGTCCAGCTCTTCAACCTGCCGCTTGCTCTGACACAGATACAGCCCGTCCTGATAGTGATAGCGCCACAGCAGCTCATCAACATCATTAATACGATGTACGCCGCGCCATTCACCCACACCGTAGATCGCCTCAACAAAACGAAACGGCTGTGTGGGATCGCGGGCGTTTTCCACCTCGCCCGGCGCATAAAGTGGAGAGATCCCCTGCCAGCCGGTCATCAGCGGCACTAAAAAGCCCGCCGCGGGTTTTGGCTCTACGCGCCATGTCGCCATGCCGTTCTCTTCCGGCTGCGCCACCATTTTCAGCGCGGCGAAATCCAGCCAGGCATCAAGCATTTCTGCCTGCGGCTGCTGCTGTTTTAATTCATTGAAATGCTGCTCCAGCAGCGGAGCACGATCGAGCAGCGCAAAACCGGGCATCAACGGCCACAGCAGCTTTTTAAATTCGCTTTCCGTTTCCGGGCGGGAAACTACAGAGATACGTGCAATATCAGTAATGTTGCCTCCCGCCAGCCGCAGCGTCGGGCAGATGCGCTGAAGTTTTTCGCTCAGCCGGTTAATACCGTGCTCGCCATCGGCGATCATGCCTTCGCATTCAATAATCAGCGAGACGGTCATATGCATCCGGCCTTCTTCGTTAAAAGGCGCGGTTTTGGCTTCTCGGGTAAGGGGATTACGCGTCAGGGCAAAATAGTAATCCCACGACGATCGGTAAGCATGTACCTGATGGTCATGGCAGATAACGCCGCAGCCCGTCAATGCCAGTTTCTCGACAGCCAGCCTGAGCGACAGCGCATGGGTAAAACCGAGAAAGTGCGTAATAGCCGGAAAACCCCAGGTTAACCCGGCAATCGCATTGGCATTCTCTACCCGTACACGGCGCAAAATAATCAGCGAGCTCATGCCAGCGCCTCCTTAAGCATTTTCTCACACTCCCGCATGCGAGCTTTAAACAGCGGTTTGGTCTGCCATTCGCGATGCTCCGCTTCGCCAACGTTCAATTTTTCATCTTTTAACTGGGTGTTAAGCCAGTAAGCAAACTCCCAGGCGACTTTATCTTTCCACGCTTTCGCCTCGCGCGCCTGACGAAACGCTTCATCAGTTAGTGCCCGACGCGGATCGAGCCATAGCTGACAGGCTGGCTTTAAGCAGCAATCCTCGCGCCGGGTCCAGCCCGCAATTTCTTCATCATTTTGCAGAATGACAACGTAATTAAAAATAATATCGATGATGGTATCGATATAAATATTAATCTGCTGGCGATCCTGCGTGGTGTTTGTTTTTACCGTCAGTAAGTAATTTTTTAGCTGCGTTACCGGCCCTCTGGTTAAATAGGTAATATCTCCTTTGCTGGCAAAAATAGTGGTTTGTTTTAACGGCAGCCTGCGTGATGACTGCCAGCGAGGCGATGCGCAGTTTAATAAAAAAGCTTTACCGCCGCGTATGCTATTTAGCCAGGAAATATTTTGCGGCTTAGTTCCACCAAAGCTCACGACCGCCGTATCGTTAAAAAATATACGCGGCTTTTCATGCCATCTGTTTTCTTTAATTGCTTCTCTTATGGCTTTACTTTCATCGCTAAAACGGGCGGCGCTAATACGTTGCTGAACGGCGTGTACCAGCGACGTTGCAAACAGCGGGCTTAACAGATGCCAGCTATTTTCGCTAACGGGAAAATAAATTTGTTTTGCTCGTTTATGACTGGCGGGCGCATTATTTTCCAGGACGCTTTTAAACCCTTTTATCCAACTGGCGAGCTGCTCATCGTCACGCGCGAAAACGCGGAAAGCACTGTCGTCATTACGCTGGAGGGCAGCAATCAGCGAATCACCACAATGTTCTGTTTGTAACAGTTTCGCCACATCCAGCGCGGCTGCATTACCAGAAATATCTATATTGCGATGAGTTAAAGAAGCGGTTGAAAGATAGCTTTCCAGTACAGTCTGTTCACTGGGTGAGCAATAAATATTGCTGCCTCTGGCATCGCTGTGGGTGAATTTTACCGCATGCGTCACCAGATTAATTTGCGCCGCACGTCGTGCTGCGTCGGTTAACCACCTCTGCGGTTTATAGCGTTCTTCAATTTCAGCGCGCTCTTCCACCAGCTTTAATTTTCGCTTCTGAATTTCCGTCTCTGAATTCAGACCGGAGATATTTTTAGCCGCCTCCTTTTCTGCTATTTCCAGCCTGGCCCGCCTGCGTTCGTTAATATAATGTTGGATAAACCAGGCGAGACTAATTTCATCCATAGCCTGCTCCTCAAAAATTTCATGTTGGTGGAAATAAAAAGCCATTACTAATAAAAAATGAACCAATATTTGTGAGGTATCTTCTACATTAGTAAATAAAATGCAAAGCAACAAAAAGAAAACACATAATTAACAATGCACGTTGGATTGTAATTAACAAAAAAACTTCCCTGATTTATATGATTGGCGCATCATAAAACATGATTTAAGTTGATTCAACAATAATATTTTTAACAACGTATAACCTGGTCTTATATTTATTAAATTAATGAAAGTATTCGACGTGAAAGCTGGGAAATAAAATATCAGCAGGATGGTTATTTCAGTTAAAACAGAATATTAAAGCTGATATATAGAAGAAATTCGAAGCGAATATTAGTATTAATATAAAAAGGTACGAGACAAGTCCGGAATTATTGGGAAATAGTTATTCGTTACAGTGACAAACTATATTTCTGAAAAAATTCACTCTCCTAATAAATAACAAAATAAAATAGCACTGAGTTTAAATATGTGTATCACATTAGGCGTAAGCTCAGCCAGGTGCACCGAATACGCCTAAAAAGGTATCAAAGTACCAGCCCTCATCCTGACTGAGCGGCAAAGAAATTTCGCCAAACGTCTGGCTTACCTCAGCCAGCGTCATAGCCATTTCTTCAGCCAGCTGGCGATACAGCCGGGCATAGTGCATCTCCAGCCAGGGGCCGCAGCCAGCGGCGAACGCATAGTCTGCTCGTTTGAAGCTGACCGCTTTCCAGCCCGCCTCGCCTTCATCCGGCACCACCCATTGCAGAGAACCTTCCGCCTCTTCCAGCCACAGGTAATATTGCGTATCCGGTGCCGAATAGCGGAACGGTGAACGGCGCTGTAATTCACAGCTCCATGTCGCTTCACTACGCCACCAGAGCGCCGAGCAGAAACGGGCAGGCTTTTGCGGCGTTCCGCCCAGCTCTGCCCTTATACGGGCGTGTTCCAGCACGCTAAGATCGCTAAACACCTGACCCTTGCTAAGCTCAGGCTGCTGAATACGTGGGATCGCATCGATCCGATCAAGTAACTTTTGCGATAACAGATCTTTCAGATCGTGGCTGTGCAGCCGGAAATGCCGATCTTCAAAGCCCGGACGACAGCAGGCAAAGGTTTTGCTTCGCAGGGCGCGATAGTTTTTGCGCAGCAGATGGATATTTGCCGCTGCGGGCGGTTCCGCGCAGGAACGATGACGCAGTACACGCCCCGCCAGCTGCACAATCGATCGTATTGAGCTGGGTTCGACAATCGCCCAGTCATAATCATGATCGCGCCCGACTTCGGCAACGGCGGTCGCCAGCACGACAAAGATATGCTTTTGCTCCGTACTATATTCCAGCCGGGCGGCGATTTCCGGCACCTGCCAGATCGCCGCTGGATTATGGCGCATCAGCACGCGATCCAGACTGTTTTCAATATATGAACGTCCCGCCAGCGGATGCTGGCTGTGGTAAACGCAGTAATGAATGCGGGTATTGTCCGGCGCGCCCAGGGTAAACAACTGTTTTGCCACCGCCACCAGCGGATTGATATTCGCCAGGCGGATTAATCCCACGGAAAGCTCCCTGCCGGAAGCACTGTGCGTTTGATGATGTTTCGCATGTAGCTGAAGCAGGGAAAGATGAAAGCGCTGCGCCATTGCGGTAATAACCGCATCAATACTGCGATCGGCGGGCGTAACGGCGATCAACTCACCATGCCTTTTTATTATGTTCCGCTTCAGATGCTGAACGCGTTGGCTGACAAAGGCCGCATGAGCGGCGCTGAACGCTTTACCATCAGCGATATCCTGCGCTTTCGTCGCCTTTTCATCAAACCAGGCACAACAGATTTCCGGCGACGTATCGGGTGCGCCACAGGCGTGCTGATAATATGTTCGTCCAGTGCGATAAGCGGCAAACAGCGCCTCTACCTGAGCGGGTGTAAACGTAGCGGAAGAGATCAGTACACGACAGCCCAGCATCCCTGCCCAGTTCACTAACCGACAAAGCGCATGCTGATCGTTACCCTCAAACTCATCCGGTTCATCCAGCACCAAATCAGCCGTAAGCAGCCGCAGCATTGGCGCAATCTGCTTACCGCCACGTACCCCTTCCGTTGCCGGAATAATATGGTCGATAGTGGTCACCAGCACTGGCGCATTTATCAGCTTGTTGATGTTGTGGTCTCTGTTTAGCCACTGGTTCAGCCGCCCGTTATTCAGGCTGCCTTCATAGCGGATATAGTGAGGTTCGGGATAAAGCGCTCCTGTCGGGGCGATACCCGCCGGGGATTCGCTAACGGTTTTATCAGCCTGCGACTGCGCCAGATGATAAAGCTGCTGCACCGCAGGCGAGCCGGTCAATACCGCCAAATCCCCCTTCTCCAGCTTGAGCCTGCTTTGCAATGCGCTGCCGGTTTGTAAGGTCAGCGTTCTGAGCCCCAGCGCGACGGTAAAACGACAGCCCTGTTTTTCATCGGCCAGCGCATACATGATGCGGGCATTAGCAAGCGTTTTCCCACAGCCGGTCGAGGCCATATTCACGCCGAAAAATCCCTGGCGGGCAGCACGCGGTGCCAGCGCCTTAGCGGTCTCATAAGCACGATCTTGCCAGCAAAAGCGATCTTCTTTAGCGGGCTGTTTAAAAACCCGATGGTGGGCGATGACCGGTAGGCTTTTTCGTATATGCGGCAGATACCATCCCAGCAGCCAGGCATTATGCGCCACGCCGGTCAGATGCTCGTCCAGCCGCTGTTTAAGGCGTTTGGTTTTATTATCGGTATTAGCATAGGGCAGATAATCGCTATCGTGCCAGGCGGCTTCCGGCGGCTGCGCAGAATAGAAATGATCCGCCAGCATCAAGGTGAGACGTGCCATATGGATGGTAAAGCGCTGGTTAAGGTGAGCATACTGCTCCAGCGGCGCGTGACGCAGCGCGTGCGAGGCAAACTTACGCGCCTTTTGACGCCATATTGCGCTACGCAGCGGCGTACCGTCAGGCAAGGCCCAGTTCAGGGCATCCTCTTTATCCTGCGGTTTAAAACGGGAATTCCAGGATGAAGTAAGCTGGTGGGTTAACCAGCAATCAATATCCTCCAGCTGCGGTTCAGGCTCGGTTTTGAAGATATTACCCGGCAAATGATGATGCGAGAGAATTAGCCAGGCAACCGTGCGCGCCAGCGGCGGCAGCGCCAGAAAAGGGTTAGTATAACAATTCGTGTCATCGCGCAGCAGGCGAGCCAGTAATTCAACTTCATCCTGCGCCTGAACCTGGCTTAATGCGGTCAGCCACTCGCGATCGCTGCGCTCAGCCACGAACGCGCAAAACAGCCGCAGCGAAACCCATTCATGACGCCAGGCGAGTCCTCCCTTTGCTTCCCGTCGCAACATCTGTTGGAAACGCTGATTCGCTTTACCAAAATCATGAAACAACGCCGCCAGCGCCGCCAGCAGACAAATCGTTGTACCGCAGGGCCAGGAGTATCCATCGCTCTGGCGCAGGCTGTCGGTTATAGCAGTCGGCACCGATTCGTTAGCAGTAAAACGACGTGGATTACCTACCATCCATAACAGTTCATTTTCACCCACGCTTTTAATCCGGTAACAGGCAACGGCGGTATTACGACGCGCCGTTTTACGCAGCAGCGCATATAAAGTTGCTAATTCTTCGTGGGCCATCGAGGTTTGCCAGGCGCGCTCGCCTTTGCGTTCGGCGAACCGATCGAGAACAGAGCGCGTGACAGTCAAAGCGCGTTTATTACATTGCGACACCAGCAAAATATTCACGCTTCAGCCTGCCCGGACATGGTGCCATGTTTTGCAAAAAACCATTATAAATCGATGTGATAACGCAGCGTGAAAGCTGCCAGGTGAATGAAACCGTTATTATGCAGCCAGGATTTACTGTTTCGCAGATTTTAATAATGAGAATAAAAAAATCACCTGTTAACTTTCTGGAATAAATAACAGGGCAGGAGGTGTGTGGCTGCCTGAACGACAGTGAACGATCAGAAATCCTGTTTATCAGTGCCTGCGCTTTCTAAACGGCCTGTCCGGCAGTAAACCGTGCGAGATTAGCGTAAAGCATATTTAAAATAAACCGCCAGACGCAACACGTTTAGCCATCTAACCGTCTTGATTGCCAAAAGCAGATATCATGATTATAGTAGCTCAATTAAACCGCAGCCCTGCGCGGCTAACCGCATGGAAGGTAAGCGTTATATGAGTTACTCCCTCATTCCCGAAAGTAAGCTGCCCGCACTGGGCACCACGATTTTTACCCAGATGAGCGCGCTGGCGCAGCAGCACAATGCCATTAATCTCTCTCAGGGTTTTCCCGATTTTGATGGCCCGCGTTATCTGCAACAGCGGCTGGCGCATCATGTCAGCCTGGGCGCAAACCAATATGCGCCGATGACCGGCGTGGCGGCGCTGCGCGAAGCCATCGCTGATAAAACCGCAGCGCTGTACGGCTATCAGCCCGATGCCAATGATGAAATTACCGTCACTGCCGGAGCCACCGAAGCGTTATATGCCGCGATTACCGCGCTGGTGCGGCCCGGAGATGAAGTCATCTGCTTCGATCCCAGCTACGACAGCTATGCCCCCGCCGTTACGCTGGCTGGCGGCGTGATGAAGCGCCAAACGCTTCAGCCACCTGCGTTTCGCGTCGACTGGCAGGCATTTCATCAGCTGCTGTCACCACGCACCCGACTGGTGATCCTTAACACGCCACATAACCCTTCCGCTACCGTCTGGCAGCAGAGCGATTTTGCCGCGCTGTGGCAGGCGATCGCTGATAAAGAAATTTATGTGCTGAGCGATGAAGTTTATGAGCACATCTGCTTCACTGATGAAGGCCATCATAGCGTGCTGGCCCAGCCACATCTGCGCGAGCGCGCCATCGCGGTCTCTTCTTTCGGCAAAACCTTCCATATGACCGGCTGGAAGGTAGGTTACTGCGTCGCACCGCCTGCGCTCAGCGCAGAGATTCGTAAGGTGCATCAATACCTCACCTTTTCAGTCAACACGCCGGCACAGCTGGCGCTGGCGGATATGCTGCGCGCCGAACCGCAACATTATCGCGATCTCCCCACCTTTTATCGCGCACGACGTGATTGTCTGGTTCAGGCACTCAGCAACAGTGGCTTTAAAATTTTGCCTTGCGAAGGCACCTATTTTTTACTGGCGGATTACAGCGCCGTTTCCGATCTGGACGATGTCAGTTTCTGCCGCTGGCTGACTGAAAACGTGGGCGTGGCGGCGATCCCGCTGTCGGTATTCTGCGCCGAACGCTTCCCTCATCGCCTGATCCGTCTCTGTTTCGCCAAACGGGAAACCACCCTGATCGCTGCTGCGGAGCGCCTGTGTCAAATTTAACCCTTTCCCTGTTGCAACAGCCGCTAGTGTGGATGGACGGCGCGGCTAACCTGGCCCATTTCGATCGCCTGCTGGACACGCTTTACGGACGCGATTTAATCGTGCTGCCGGAGATGTTTACTACCGGTTTTGCTATGGAGGCGGCGCACCAGTCGCTGCCACAGGAGCAGGTCGTGGCCTGGCTGAGCGGACACGCCCGCAGGCTAAACGCGGCGATCGGCGGCAGCGCTGCGCTGCAAACGGACCGGGGCGCAGTGAATCGCTTTTTACTGGTGGAGCCGGATGGACGCCTGCACTACTACGACAAGCGCCATCTGTTCCGCATGGGGGATGAACATCATCACTACGTTGCCGGTGAGCGACGTGAGATTATCCACTGGCGCGGCTGGCGCATTTTGCCGCAGATTTGCTATGACCTGCGCTTTCCGGTCTTTTCACGTAACCGCAACGATTACGATCTGGCGCTTTATGTAGCGAACTGGCCGGAAGCGCGCAGCCATCACTGGCAGGCGCTGCTAATGGCGCGCGCTATTGAAAATCAGGCGTGGGTGGCGGGCTGCAATCGCGTGGGCGAGGTTGCCAAAGGGCTGCGCTACAGCGGCGACAGCCTGATTATCTCGCCGCAGGGAGAAATCCTCGCGCGCGGCGCGGCGCATCAACCTGAGGTGCTGGACGCCGGGCTGTCGCTGACGGCGCTTAACGATTATCGCGCCAGCTTTCCTGCGTGGCGCGATGCCGACGAGATTAATGGATATTAAGCCACATCAAACGCGATGCCGCTATTGGGAATAGCGATCCCAGGCGGCCTGGAGTGCCGCCCCCTGAACGGTGCGGAAACCGAGGCGGTTCAGCACCGCCTCCAGCGCGCTAAGCGTCTGCATCACGCAATCTTTGCGGGCGTTATAGCCCATGGTGCCGATACGCCAGATCTTGCCAATCAGCGGGCCGAACGCGGTACCGATCTCGATGGCGAAATCCTCCAGCATCAGCCTGCGCACCTGTTCGCCATCAATGTCCGAGGGGATCATAACCCCCAGCACGTTATTCATACGGTGACGCCGATCGCCGAAGATTTCCAGCCCCATCGCCTCAATGCCGCACAGCAGCGCTTCGCCATGCAGCCGATGACGGGCGATAGCATTATCCAGCCCTTCCTGTAACAGCAGGCGCGCACATTCGCGTGCGCCGAAGAGTGCGGTCGTGGCTTCGGTGTGATGGTTCAGGCGCTCCGGCCCCCAGTAATCCATGATCATGCCCAGATCAAAATAGTTGGACCAGATCATCTCATCTTCCCCGTCCTGATGCGCGGCGGTGCGAATGCCCTGCTCTACGCGCCGACGCTGCCGAATCGCCGCTTCCATACGTGAGCTAAGCGTAATGGGAGACGTACCTGACGGGCCGCCCAGACATTTTTGCATCCCCGCCGATACCGCATCCAGCCCCCAGGCATCGGTTTCCAGCACGTTCCCACCCAGTGAGGCAGTGGCATCGGTATAAAACAGCACGTTATAACGCCGACAGATCGCGCCCAGTTCATCAAGCGGTTGCAGCATGGTAGTGGAAGTATCACCCTGCACCGTCAGCAGCAGGCGCGGACGCACCTGTTTAATCGCATCCTCAATCTGGTCCGGCGTAAAAACTTCACCCCAGGGTACCTCAATGGTATGAACTTCCGCCCGGCAACGGCGCGCTATTTCGCACAGCAGGTGACCAAAGCGCCCAAAGACCGGCACCAGCACTTTATCCCCCGGACGAATCGCCGAAAGCAGAATGGCCTCAATACCGGCGCGCGAGGTGCCATCCACCAACAACGTCCAGCGGTTTTCCGTAGAGAATACACCGCGATAGAGCGCCATCACCTCATTCATGTAGTGGGTCATTGCCGGATCGTACTGCCCAATCAGCTGCGTTGACATCGCGCGCAGCACACGCGGATCGGCATTAATCGGCCCAGGCCCCATCAGCAGGCGCGGTGGTGGATTGATCTGTGCGAACCGGGAGATATCCATCGGCTATTCCTTATCAAATGATTTTTTATCAGCGCTCCAACCTCTGAGCAGTAACAAAAGCATGCTGCCGATGTTATGTCCACCACAGTACGCACTGATAGCTGACATCAACCCACAGCCATGCCGCTATACAAAGCAGCTTATGCAGAGTAGCAGGCCAACGCGGAGAAAGGGAGATAAGCCCGGCGGCTTACAGACAAGCCGCCGGAAGGTGTGATGGATAATAGATTAGCGCCGGGCTCCTGATGTATTTCAGCTTTCCGTTGCCGGATGATGTTTTATCCAGTGTTCGGCAATCTGCTGACGCGTACAGATCCAGACGCGCTCATGCTGCTGGATATAATCCAGAAAGCGCGTCAGCGCACGAAAACGCCCCGGACGCCCCAACAGACGGCAGTGCATTCCTACCGACATCATTTTTGGCGCGCTCTCGCCCTCTTCATACAGCACATCAAAGCTGTCTTTAAGATAGGTATAAAACTGCTCAGCGGTGTTGAAACCCTGCGGCATCGCAAAACGCATGTCGTTGGTTTCCAGCGAATAAGGAACAATCAGGTGCGGTTTTACCGTACCATCCTGACAGGTCACCTGCGTCCAGAATGGCAGATCGTCGCCGTAATTATCGCTGTCATAGCTGAAGCCGCCCTGCTCCACCACCAGACGACGCGTATTCGGGCTGTCGCGTCCGGTATACCAGCCGGTGGGCGCACGGCCAAAAAGATCCATCAGCACATCCACCGCCTGCTGAATATGCTGACGCTCGGTTTTCGCATCCATGCCCTGATAGTGGATCCAGCGCCAGCCGTGGCTAACCACATCATATTTCGCTGCGGCGATAGCCTGCACTACCTCCGGATGACGCGCCAGCGCCATCGCCACGCCAAATACCGTCAGCGGCAGGCCGCGCTTTTGAAATTCGTTATGGATGCGCCAGAAGCCAGCGCGCGAACCATATTCATACAGTGAATCCATCGACATGTGCCGATCGGAATAGCTGGCGGCACCGATAATATCGGAGAGAAACTGCTCGGAACCGGCATCACCATGTAAAACGTTATTTTCAGCACCTTCTTCATAATTAAGAACAAACTGTACCGCAATGCGTGCTTCGCCGGGCCAGGCGGCGTGCGGCGGCTTGCCTGCATACCCACGCAGATCGCGCGGATAATTCTTATTAAAGCTGTACTCTTTTTTCTCAGGAGATTCACTCATGGTCTGGCTCCTCACTTGAGCAAATGGCTCCCGTTAGTTTAGGTGCTGAAAGGCATGAGACAGGATTTTTTCTTGAGAGAGGTTAAATCTTCAGATGTGGAGATTTTAATTGCGCGGATTGGAGCTGCTCCGTTTTCCGTTTTGCTAAGGGAAGTAAGATTTTTAACAACCGTAAAACGGGGGATTTATCGGCGCATCATGCGCAACGGCAAATTCCTGAAAAGCCCCTCTGAGGAGAGGCATGCGCCCGGATGATGTAACGGTGAAGATTTCGAAGGGCTGCATTGTGCTGATGGCCGAGAGCAACGAGGAACAGGAGCTGCGCGAACAGCTTTATCAGGCTACACAGGTGGTTAAGGGGATTAAGGGGATTAAGGATGCGCTTATTTAGTGGATTGAACGGGGAATTAAATAATAAACAAGCCGGAAAGAGTTGTTTTTCTTTCCGGTTTTAAACATTTGTAAAGCATAATTAGGTAAACATATTAATATCGTCAAGTGCATCTTCAGCTCTCGATGATATTATCTCATTTGAACTATTAATTTTCTCTTTCAAAAATGGAATTACAATATTCTTACTAATTTTACTATTTATTCTGGCTATATGTCCCAAGCAAGTTAAGGCCAATCCGCTAATATCCTCATCAAGACTATTTGCCATCCTCATTAACTGTTCTTCAGCCCATTTAATATCATTTATATTATGAGCGATATAAAGAAGAGCCTCTGTAACCTTCTCTGGTTCGCCAGAGTTAAGTAGTGTTTCTAAGCGTAATTTATCTTCAGACACCACAGATCTTTCCTTTTCTAGTTGTTTTACCAGACTTGATCAAGGCAGATTGTTGCTTGTTATCCAAAGCATCCCAATCACGAACATGCCCATGATATTCATCTATTTGATCTGATAAAGATCGCGTTTTATCTAATACAACAATTTCATTATTAGCAATATCAATCCCAACTCGTCTTGGTGATGTTGGTTTCACTTGAACAGAGTTATCTAAAGCTGCCTGACCATTTGTTCGTGCTCGGCTTTTTACTGAATTATCAGAAGTACCATGATACGGAGCATCCTTATATATGTTTACCTTATTACCACTCAGTCCTAACGGATCAACCCACGTCAGCGGATTCGGCGCGTACGCGTACTGGTTCAGCCCGCCCGCCAGCCCGATCGGGTCCGGCTGGGTAAAGTGCCCGTTCTCCGGATCGTAGTAGCGGAAGGTAGTGTAGTGCAGCCCCGTTTCGTGGTCAAAGTACTACCCGGCAAAGCGCAGATTCTGCCGCAGACTTTCCCCTTCTCCGTTACAGCTCTCCAGCTTCAGCGCGCCCCACTCGTCGCAGCGGCCCCGCCACACCGCGCGGCCCGTCCGGTCATGCAGCGACTCCGGCAGCCCGTTCAGCGCCGTACGGTACCAGTACAGCCGGTAGCCGCCGCACGCCTGCCGCTCCGCCCTCGCGCGTCAGCGTCTTACCAATGCGCCGCCCCAATTAGTGACCGGGCGCAGCGTGAAGGTTTTACAGGGGTGTATGTGCTGATGGCTGAGAGCAACGAGGAGCAGGAACTGCGCGAACAGCTTTATCAGCTTAAACAGGTGGTTAAAGGGAGTAAGGATGGATGTTTAGTATGCTGAACGAGGGTTAAATAATAAAAAGCCGGGAAGACTTAATTTCTTACCCGGCTTTTATATCAATTAATTTCCTTTAGCTTTATATTAAAATTATTTTTTACAATGAGATCTTTGAATAACTCGCTTACTAAAAATCTAGTGCTTTCCATAATGTCTCTAGCGATGTAAAAATTCTCTGGAGTGTTACTTAAATAAGCCGGGGAAGTTAAAATAGGCTTATCGCTAGGGTCTGATAACTTCATATATTCAGAATTATCATAATCTATTAATTGACATTTTGTTTTTATTTTACACGCGTAATATTTATACTTATTATCAACTAAGCAAGGGTAAAAAATAACGTCCCTGGACAAAGATTCTCCAGCTTTTATTTTGAAATTTTCTGAAAAAACAGGAATATTTATTGTTGCGTTAACTGCATCAAGGTTAGACAATAGGTTTGCCGTTAGCCCACTCTGTGCGGAAGCCGTTAGCTCTTTTCTTGTTACAGCATTATCAACATCCATAATAAAAAACTTAAACATATCAGGTAGATGTTTTTTTCAAAATCAATAGATGAGTCTTCGTTATCAATTTGATGACATAATTCATATAGTTTCATTACTTACACCCCTTGGAATTTAAAATTTTCCTTGTATCATGCTGTAAATTAAGGGCTTCCTTTGTAGCTCTATTATTATCCTACCCATCTAAAACGGCTCGTTCTTCCAGTGC
Organism: Mixta intestinalis; assembly: GCF_009914055.1. Taxonomy (NCBI): domain Bacteria; kingdom Pseudomonadati; phylum Pseudomonadota; class Gammaproteobacteria; order Enterobacterales; family Erwiniaceae; genus Mixta; species Mixta intestinalis. The sequence continues at coordinate 228,365 of NZ_CP028271.1, read as the reverse complement.
ATCTAATATCCCTCCCAGTTTCTTATTGTAATCTGCATGAGGAAGTCCATCGAGTTTAAAATCTACGTGAATCACTTTCGTCGGATGGACTCCATCAGCAACAGGAAGATATATCATGTTGGTAGCACCATTAATATTTATATTCGTTCTCTGTAAAAACGGATGATTTCTAAATTCATAAGGAATTATATGATGCCTATTATAACCTTGCTTTGTTGGCATCCAAGAAGGATAACGATCTAATCCAAGCGGATCTATCCAAGAGAGTGGATTAGGCGCATAAGCATATAAGTTTATTCCGCCCGCCAGCCCGATCGGGTCCGGCTGCGTAAAGTGCCCGTTCTCCGGATCGTAGTAGCGGAAGGTAGTGTAGTGCAGCCCCGTTTCGTGGTCAAAGTACTGCCCCGCAAAGCGCAGATTCTGCCGCAGACTTTCTCCTTCTCCGGTACAGGTCTCCTGCTTCAGCGCGCCCCACTCGTCGCAGCATCCCCGCCACACCGCGCGGCCCGTGCGGTCATGCAGCGACTCCGGCAGCCCGTTCAGCGCCGTACGGTACCAGTACAGCCGGTAGCCGCCCCAGCTCGTCGTAGCAGTAGCGCCCCCCGGTACGCCGGGTGCCCGCTGAACGCCACCCGCACCAGCGATACTTGCGAAAACTGGAACCTTATAATTACTTGACTATTAAAGTAAATGTTTCATCCCTGTCCAATAAATAATCAAAAAATAATTAAAGTTCAAATAACATAGCGTAGTTATTCCTCTTGAATAACTCCCTTCTTATTTTTAATGATAAAGTATTCAGTGAGTAATTTTTTTCATCTTTGATGAATGGCATAAAGGCATCTATTACAGGATGACTAATAAAATCAACATTTTTACCACAACTCTGCCTTATGACAAGCAAGCAAATAATTTCAACAGGGAAATACTGCCATATTGTATTATCAAACTCGTAGAACGTTTTCCGATTACTTTTGCTTCTTTCCAGGTGAAAATCGCCTAATTCCTTAAATAACGAAGTTACAAACCCTATATCATCACTCAAAAAACCCAACCAAGTCCGTCGGTATAGATCATTAAAGTTTTCTAAAATTATGGGGCTTAAAATATTTTTTTTATCATCCATTAACCCGCTTAAATCAGTTACTATATTTTCTTCACCAGAAAATTTATTATACAAATTTATGCTCAATGGTAAAACTGTATGCCCTCCATAACAAATCTTGTAAACTGGATTATTTTTTTTATTCGCATCTTTGATTCTGTTTTTTAATCTCCTACTCAGCTGCATCATGATTATTTTTTTTTCATCAATCGGAAAAAATGCCATACATAGCATAATAACCAAGCTTAAATTAGTGTCTAACCTAGCAGGTAATTCTTTCCCCTCAAAGTAAGCCGCAATATTGGCTAAAACCTCAACATAATAACAATTAATTAATTTATTAAAATTATCCAAATTAGGAGATTTATTAAATACTTCAGCGGCTAAATAAATTTCATTAACTTTAATACTTAGGACCGTTGCAATTGTCTGGTTTACTATTCTATAACCTACCTTGTCATTAACAAAATATTCATATGAAAAATCTTCTTTTCCATCCAAATACTCCAGGATATTATTATTTATCCTTGCATATTGCTCACTTTCATTTTCCCTGATATAACGCGCAGCTTTTGTTATATCTTTAAAAATGCGAGCAACATTTGAATTTTCTATATTTGCCATAATGTTTTATCACCATGAAATAAAGATAATTTTTTCGACAAACCAGCGCCCATTCACACCACTCCCTACGTAGACTTCAACCTTTTGAGTAATGCCAACATTGTTTAATATATCTATAGGATTATATCCATGTAAATCATAGCCTCCTTTAGGTACATCAATGGTTAAAACAGTATCAATAAAGGAATTAGCATCATATTGCCGAGCTGTTAAATCTCCAGCGACACCTGTTCTTGTGGTTTTCACCTCAAAAATATCAAATTTACCATCAGGGCGTGCTCCAACCAGATCAATACCATGATTCGAAGCATTTTGAATTGAAAAAATTTCATCATATTTCCCCGAGGCTTCTAACTGTGCTTTTACTTTAGCTTCCCCAAAATCGCCTAATCTTTTTTTAACACACCAGCCTAACGGGTCTGTATATATCAGCGCATTCGGCGCGTACGCGTACTGGTTCAGCCCGCCCGCCAGCCCTATCGGATCCGGCTGGGTAAAGTGCCCGTTCTCCGGATCGTAGTAGCGGAAGGTAGTGTAGTGCAGCCCCGTTTCGTGGTCAAAGTACTGCCCGGCAAAGCGCAGATTCTGCCGCAGACTTTCCCCTTCTCCGGACCGGCTCTCCTGCTTCAGCGCCCCCCACTCGTCGCAGCGGCCCCGCCACACCGCGCGGCCCGTCCGGTCATGCAGCGACTCCGGCAGCCCGTTCAGCGCCGTACGGTACCAGTACAGCCGGTAGCCGCCGCCCGCCTGCCGCTCCGCCCTCGCGACGGGCTCGTGGCCGCCTTCGTTATAAAAATAGAGCGTGCCGGTCTCCGGCGCGTCCCCGCTCCGCTCGCCGTACAGCCGCAGCCCGCACCACAAAAATCCGGTCTCCTCCTCCCGCCCGTCGTGGCGCGTCAGCGTCTTGCCGGTGCGCCGCCCCAGCGCGTCGTAGCGGTAGCGCGCCTCCCGGTACGCCGGGTGCCCGCTGAACGTCACCCGCACCAGCCGGTGCTCGTCGTCGTAGTAAAAGCGCTCCGTCCGGTTACGCCGCCTGTCCGTTCGTTCCGCCAGCCGCCCGAAGCCGTCGTAGCGGCAGCGCGCCGTGCCGCTGTGGCCGGGACGGTTGTGCAGGATGTTCTCCTCCTGCGGCGACAGCAGGCTGCCCGCCGCGTCGTAGTGCCACCGCCGGGTGCCCTCCTCATCCTGCGCGCTCAGCAGATGGTCGCGCAGGTCGTAGCGGTACTGCGCCCCGCGCTGCTCCGTGTAGCGCCCCGCCGCCCCGCCGCGCGCCTGCCAGCGGCGCCGCACCAGGCTGCCCGCCGCGTCCCAGCCGAAGCGCGTTTCCGCCAGGGCGGTGCCGCAGGCCGACTCGTCCGCGCTTATCCGCTTTTCGGTGACCCGCCCCACCGCGTCGTACACCACGTGCTGCCACAGCGCCCCCTGCGAGCGCGCGGTTTCCCGGTGCAGCCGGTCACGCCCGTACGCCGCGATAACGTGCCGCTCTCCCGCCGCCAGCAGGTCCAGCTGCTGCAGGTGGCCGCTGCCGTAATAATGGTACGCCAGCCGCTCGCCGCCCGGCAGCCGCGTCTCCAGCAGGTTGCCCAGCACGTCATAACGGTGCGCGATGCGGCCGCCCCGGTTCTCCTCCGCCGTCAGCCGCCCCTCCGGGCTGCAGGTAAACGCCAGCCGCTCCTGCGACCGTGCGGCGCGCCCTTCCCGCTGCGCCTGCTGCCACTCCGCCAGCGCGAAGCGCTCCACCGTCAACGTGCCGCCCTGATGGTCATAGCGGGTATGGTGCCGCGCCGTGGTTTTGCCCGTCAGCCGGTCCAGCGCGTCCCACGTCAGCCGCGTGGTCAGCGGCGGCTCGTCCTGCGCGCCCGGATAAGGGTAATGCACCGTTTCCACCGGCCTGCCCTGCGCATCGTAGCGCCAGGTGCGGCGCTGCCCGGACCAGTCCGTCTCCTCCGTCAGCCGCCCGCGCACGTCGTGGCGGAAGTACCATGCCGCGCCCTTTTCATTAAACAGCACCGCGGGCAGCCCCGCGTCGTCGTAGTCACAGCGCAGCCGCGTGCCGTCCGGCCTGACCAGCTCCGTCACCTGGCCGCGCCCGTTGCGGGTAAAGCGGCTCACCCGTCCGCCCTCGTCGCGCACGTGGCTCAGCCGCCCTGCGGCATCATAGCCGTACTCGCGCCGCCCGCCGCCCGGCAGCGTCTCCGCCAGCAGCAGCCCGGCGGCGCTGCGCTGCCACGACACGTCGCGGCCCGCCGCGTCGCTGATGCGCTCCACCCGTCCCAGTTCGTCATAGAAAATGCGCGTCAGGTAGCCGGAGCAGTCGAAGCGTTTGATAAGCTGCCCGCGGCTGTTGTGCTCCAGCCGGGTTTCATTGCCCGCCGCGTCCACGATGCGCACGGGGTTGCCCTGGCCGTCATAGTAAAAGCGGGTCAGCCCGCCCTCGCGGTCGCGCAGCGCCGTCAGGTCTCCCTGTTCGTTATACTCGCGGTACTCCTGCGTGCCGTCGGCAAAGGTGTGCAGCACCGGCAGCGACAGGTCCTCCACCCAGGTCTGCGTCTCTTTTTCGCCCAGCGGATTAATCCAGGCGATGGGGTTGCCGCGTTCGTCATACTCCATACGGAATTCGTCGCCCGACGGCGTGATGAGGGAAATCAGGCTGGAGGCATCGTCCGGTCAAAGGTCCAGCGGGCGCCCCGTCTCGTCCGTGTAGTCCGTTATCTGTCCCAGCCGGTCCCAGCGGTGGTGGGTGGTGCCACGGTCGCGGCGCGTCACGCTGGCCTGATACGCCTGCGGGCAGTAGTCAAATTCATAATGCTCCAGCGCCCGCCCGCGCTCTTCCAGCCAGTGCTGCGTAACGTACCACGCCTCCTCTTCCCCCTGTACCTGCGCGTTGAACACCGGCAGCCGTCGCCAGCGGTAGTGCGCGCTCAGCCCGCCCGCATAGTGATGGGCGGTCATGCAGCCGTGCGCCGGGTCGTACTCAAAGCGACGGGTGACGCGCCCGTCGGCGTCGGTGACCGCCGCCAGGCTGCCCGCCGCGTCATACGCATAGCCCGCCAGCCGCCGCTCGCCATCGTCGGTCAGCAGCCACACCTCCGCGAGCCGGTTCAGCGCCGGATGCCAGTGCAGCCGCAGGCTGACCTCGTAAGCGTCGTCGTGGATGGCGGTGAGCTGGCCGGCGTGGTTGTAGCGGTAGAGCAGCGCGTAACCGTGGCGGTCAAGCTGCTGCGCCAGCCGCAGCCGCCCCGCCGCCTGCGGGTCGGGCTCAAACACCGAGTAAAGCCCGTCGTCGTCCTCCAGCATGTAGACGTCCTGCAGGCTGCGCCAGAGCCGGAAGCCCTCGTCGGGGTAGTGCACGCCCTGGCCGCGCACCAGCGCCCCCAGCCCCAGGGCGCGTCCGCTGCGGTCGGTGAAGGTCACCTCCGTCGCCGCGGGCTCGTCCGCCACCGGCGTCAGCGTCAGGAAATACTCGTGCGGCAGCGTCCAGCCCCGGCCCAGCGCCCCGGCGGCGGCGTTGCGGCTGTTGTAGAGGCGCTGCCAGACCAGCGGCAGCCGGCCGTCGAGGGTGAAATCGCACTCCTCTTCGCCCGCCAGGATTTTTGCCCCGGTGGGGATATGCACCGGATAACCGCGCGAGGTCGCCTCGCTGAATATCCGCGCGGCCCCCTCGCCCAGCATCCCGGCAACGTAGCCCAGCAGCGCGCTGCCCACCTCTCCGCCCAGTATGCAGGCAACCGAACGCGTGCACATGCGTCCAATGGAAGCAATCTTCCCCGCGGCAAACGCCCCGACGATTTCCCCTGTAAAGGCGGCCACCACATTTTTGCCGCTGCGAATATCGCGTACCGTGACCGTTGGCCCGCCGATACGCACCCTGGCCCCCTGCTGCCCGTGTTTTATTTTCGCCTCGCAGGTGCTGCGGTCGTCGTTGCGGCAGGCGGGCTGACTGTTGATAAAGACCTTTTTCGAGCCTTCGGCCAGATAAAGCTTACTGTCGGAAAATATGTGTAACTTTTCACACGCGATGGTGTCGTGATCTGCCGGGCTGGCGTAGGGGTGCTTAGCGGTCACCACCGGAGAAATCACGCTCTCCCATACAGGGCCTTCCGGCGAGGGAACCGGCTTCGGCGCATCCGGATCGGGCGGCGGTTCTTTTTCCTGGTTTCCCGTCAGCACACCGGCAAGGGCATTTACTAACCCTCCGCCAGGCAGCAGAATACTGGTTAACATCGCCGCGCGCTCCAGCGTGCGAACGGCAATTAACAGCGCTTCAGGGTACTGTGGCGAAGGGTTCGCCCGCTCCGCCTCCAGTTCGGCCCGTATCACCTCCGCCGGGATTTTTCCTGCGGCGCGCGCCGCCGGTTTGCCTTTGGTTCTGACGTCCGGCGAACCGCTGGTGATAATGCCGTCCGGCGGGCCTTTCAGGCCCAACGCCTCTAACGCTTTATCCGTTAACTCACCAACAAAATCGGCTAGCGCATCCACCGCCTCGCCGAAAATAAAGCCGACCGCGATTACCGCCAGGAAGCCCCATGGCCCCATAAGAAAAGCGGCCCCTATCCCGACGGCCGCGTAGATCGCCCCTTTAACCACGCCGCCCATAAAATCGGCGAACCACGAGGAATGCACCAGCGGATCGTCGAGTTTGGCGGCCAGGTAGTCACTTCCCATCGCGTGTTGCTCCCTGCGGTTGCTTTATTAAACGGCCTCGCCCGGCGACGTTTGCGTCAGGCAGATGCTTTCCTTGATGCTTTGCCAGCAGGCGATGCTTTCGGCATCAAAGGGGGAATGGCGGGTAAAGGCAAACACCAACACCTGACGATCGTTAACTGCCATCAGTAACTGCTGATGGATGCTTTTCCCCTGCTGTTGAAACTGGCAGCTGAACTCATAACAGGGAATAGCTGGCGACTGGGTTAGCGTGACCGGCCGCTTTTCTCCAGGCAGAAAATTTTTCATCGATTTGCGTAACAGCTGCATCTGCTGCTGGAAATAATCATCCGGCTTCAGATCCGCAGCCAGCTGCTCCCGGCTGATAACCAACGTCGCCTGCAATGCTTTCAGGCGGAAAATATTCATGGTGCTGTCTTCAACATCTGACGGCAGGCTCAGGTACCCTTCGTTAAAACGATATCCGTTCATTATTACGTCCTTTGTTTACTTATCAGGCTTAGTGGATTTATTCGCGTTTCCGGGTTTATCAGCCTTATTACTTTTTTTCGATTCATCCGGTTCATCCGGCTTAGGCGGAAACTCGCCAGCTACCTTTGCGCTAATCTCACCCGGCTCCGGGGCGGTTCCGGTGCCAGCTTTCGCGCCATCCATATTTAAATCCAGCATATTCCCGGTCGCGATTTGCCCCTCTTTTTGCGCATAGATATTGAAGTTATTGCACACCATGTTGATATTGCCGGCGTTGTCCAGCTCAATTGCCGCTCCGTTGCATACCAGACGGATGCTGGTAGCAGAGGCGATAACCACCGATCCCTGACTCCAGAGATCGGTCTTACCACCAACGACGGTACTGTGATCCTCTTTTACCGCCAGATCGTTATTGATATGAATGTGGGTACGACGATTTTTCTTTACGTTGATGGTTTCGTCTGCCCCGACGCTTTTCGTGATATTGGCACCAATAGTTTTCGTGAGATTCTTACCAACCGTATGGGTTTCGTCTTGCTTGACGTTGGTATCCATATTGCGCTCGGCCTGTAGCCATAGCTGCTCGCTGCCTGCCTTATCTTCAAAGCGCAGCGCGTTGGCGTTAGCGGGCGTACCATCTTTGGTACGGCTTAAAAAGCCCATCTGTGTCGCCGCCGCCGGTAACGTCCACGGCGGCATACTTGCCTCGTTATAGACGCGTCCGGTGATGATGGGGCGATCGGGATCGCCGTTGATGAAATCGATCACCACTTCATCTCCGACGCGGGGAATCTGCACGCCGCCAAATCCCTGTCCTGCCCAGGCGCTGGATACGCGGATCCAGCACGAACTGGTTTCATCGCCTTTGGCTTCACGATCCCAATGGAACTGCACTTTTACCCGCCCATATCGGTCGGTCCAGATGCTTTCTCCCTTCGGGCCGACTACCCGCGCCGTTTGCGGGCCGTAGGTTCTCGGCCAGCGCGTCGTCTGCGGCGGACGCCAGGTCACATCAGCGGGAATTACGGTAAATTCAGTCAGGCAATGACTACCTTCATCACCGCTGGCGTAGCGGTTTTCCTGAAAGTCATATTTCGCTGAGGTGATCAGGTATTCACCGTTGTCATTAAAAAAAGGTGCATGAGTCAGGGTAAAGGTGTGCCCTGGCGCGATACCGCGTGAAGGGCTTGTGGCGGCGGTCTGGTGATGCTCTACCTGCCAGCGCTGCTGGCGGATTTGTGCATAAAACTCGGCATGGCTGTGTTCAATAAATCGCCCTGGCCAGTCGTAAACATCAATACTGCCGGGCGTGGGTGAACTGGGATTCTGGCGAGCCTGGAACATCCAGGCATGGGGCTTGCGGAAATCATAGTCGTCAAGGCTGTAAAGGCCCGGCGTCACGCTATCTTCCGGCGCCCACTGGCTGATGCCATCTTCATCGGTACTGCCGCCGGTCGCGGTAGGCAGGTAGCGAATAACCTCATAACCGGTAAGCGGCTGGTAAGCGCTGGCATCGTCGGTAAGCACCATTACATGACGTTCCCGCTCATGGCGGAAGTGATAACCGATGCCCTCCAGCTCCATCAGCCGACTGATAAAGTTAAAGCTACTTTCCTGATACTGAACGCAATATTCCCAGTCACGATACTTACCGCACAGTTTATCCTCCACTTCAACCTGATATTCGCTTAGCAACGTTTTAATAATTTGCGGCACATTTTGTTTCTGAAAAATACGCAAATTACGATCACGCTGCATCGGCCAGATATCCGGTTCCAGCGTCAAACGATATTCCGCATAGCGCACACCGGAAAGCTCCGTGGCATTTACCGCCACCCGCGTAATTTTCCCGTTAAGGTAGCGAGGAAGCAGGCTGCGGGTCGGCAGAATAACGGTTAGCGGCTGACCCAGCAGACCGGCACGATCGATGCGGGCATCGGTAGCCAGCAGGCTGACGGTAAAAGAAAACGGTTTGCTGAGCGCTTCATTTCCGCTGAGTTTCCAGAAACGCAGCCCCGCTACAGAAAGCTGTATGGTAATACGATCGATCATATTAATTATATCCATGCACAATAGTTTCGGTTTTTGCCGAACAGTGGCAGGCAACAGAAAGAGGAATCGTTGAACCAGAAAATTTCTGTTTTAGCGGCAACGTCAGCCGTCAGAGCGGCAGCCGGAATGACAAACAGAATTTGCCACATTCAATTAATGAAACATTGCCTGTCAGGCAAAGAAAATAATTATTATCCATGTCTGCCACCAGGTGACAACGGCACGTGTAGACAAAAAATAAATAACTTTTATTTAAAATGTCGATAAACAAAAAAGTAGTCAGCGAACGTTATTATTTAATCCCTTCTCATTCGCATCTCTATAAATTGAATTACGATTTATCCTGGATAACCTTGAAAGCCAAAAAAGATAAATAATGTCGAAAAATAACATAATTAGTAAAACATTAAACTATATAAGATAACACTTTTCCTACAATTGGATTTCTTATTTGTGAGCTAATTCATCATTTCAGTTAAGTAAATAAGCTATGGTTTAATATTATTCAGTATGGGCGGATCAATATCATGAACAATAAATATAAGCTACATGAGTTTCTTGATGTTAATCGCCTACAAACGCTTCAGGATAACTTCAGTAAATCGATGATGATCGCGCTGGTGATTGTCGATCGGGAAGGCGTGCCGGTGACGCGTCCCAGCGGCTTCTCAGATTTCTGCGCACGCTCCAGAATGAACCAAACTTTGGCCCAGCACTGCTACGATAGCGATCGTGCGGGCGGCGAAGCCGCTATGCGCGCCGGAAAACCGGTGGTTTATCGCTGCTATTGCGGCTTTGTAGAATTTGCCGTTCCCATAATGATTAACAATCATTATCTTGGCGCTTTTATTTCCGGTCAGGTGAAGGTAGAAGAGGAAAAAGAGCAAAGTATCCCTTTTATTTTAAAGGACAATCTTCTTTATCAGGAGAGTCCCTGGCTCACCGATTTACATGCTCAGACACGTCCGATGCCCTACGAGCGCTTTGAGTCAACCGCAGATACGTTGCTCCATGTCGCTTCCTATCTGGTCGAACAGGCACATGCCAATAACATTCAGCGTGAGCTACGACAAAAAGATCTGGAATTGAATAATGAGCTACATAAGCGCGTTGAGATTGAGCGCTCGCTGCATGAGGCTGAATTCAAAGCGCTTTCTTATCAGATCAATCCACACTTTTTGTTTAATGTGTTAAATACCATTGGTCGGTTGGCCTTCCTGGAAGACGCAAGCCGTACAGAAACGATGGTGCACGACTTTTCAGATATGATGCGCTATCTGTTGCGCAAAAATAATAATGGCCTGATTACGCTTGGGCAGGAGATGAATTATGTCAACTGTTATATGTCTATTCAAAAGGTCAGGATGAACGATCGCTTTGAATACCAATGTGATATTCCATCCAAATATAACGATGTTGTCTGCCCTTTTCTGACTTTACAACCTCTGGTAGAAAACTTTTTTAACTATGTTGTCGAGCCGCGAGAAATGAAAAGCCATATTCTTATTCGGGCTACCGATGATGGGAAAGATGTCATCATAGAGATTACCGATAACGGCGATGGTATCTCCCCGGAAGCAATAGAACATATTCTGTCAGGGAAACAGAATCGACAAAAAGGCGGAATTGGTATTATTAATATTAAAAAACGCCTGCAATTATTATTTGGTGAAAGCTATGGCTTACAGATTAGCAGCCCCTATAAACCCATGCTTGGTACTACCATAAAATTACGGTTCCCTATGGTGTTAGCCTGACGCCGGAAGATGAATATGTATAATATTGTGATTGTTGAAGATGAATATATTGAGCTGGAGTCCCTGAAGCGCATTGTATCGCAATGCGTAGAGAACGCAGTTATTCATGAGGCCACTACCGGGAGAAAAGCTATTCAGCTGATTGAGCAGCTCAGCCAGATCGATATGATGTTTGTAGATATTAATATTCCGCTGCCCAACGGCAACCAGGTTATTGAATATCTGAAGCAGAAAAACCAGGATACCAGAGTTATTGTCACCACGGCGAACGATGATTTTGAGATAGTACGCAATATGCTAAGCCTGAAGGTAGAGGATTATCTGCTGAAACCGGTAAAGCAGAGCGTTTTGCGTGAGACAATCGGCAAGGCACTTCAGGTGGATGAAGCCGCCGCCGCCGCTGCGCGTCAGCTACGACAGCAGGTAAACGATCTTATCAACCGTTGCGATCTTCCCGGCTGGCATGATTTCTTATTCGCGATTCTTGATGCGGCCTGTGCGGAGCGGGAGTTTGGTCACGATCGCTCGAAAACCGTCATCGACGTGCTGGAATTAACACAGCAGCACCTTGCCAGCCTGGGAGACAAATATGCCGACTGCCGGACTAAAATTACAGCGGTCGTCCAGCATATTCGCCAGCAGGAGCTGAACTCCGCGAACTACTGGCAGGTTATGTCATGGCTGTTAACGGTGAGCGAAACAATTTTCGATGCGGCGTTTAAAAACGCCAGCGCCGGAATGGATTTTGTCGCACGTGCACAGTTTCACATCGAAAAAAATATTATCAGTAACCTGACGCTTGACGATATTGCGGCCAAATCGTTTGTCAGCCCCTGCTATTTAAGCCGGGCCTTTAAGAAAACTACCGGCATCGGTTTTTCAAGCTATATCACCCATCGCAAAATTAACATGGCAAAATCACTTTTACAATTCAGTGAGTTAAAGGTGAATACTATTGCGCTGGAGCTTTCCTGGCACGATGCCAACTATTTCTGCCGGATTTTCAAAAAAGAGACCGGTATTGCCCCTTCCGACTATCGCAGAATTGTCTCGGTAGAAGCCTGTTAATTCATCAGGGATTTTTTGCGCTCGGCCTGGCGCGAGCGCAAAAAAGTCCGCTATCCCGGCAAGATAGTTTACCCGTTCACATCCCCCTGGTCGCTAAGATGAGACTCTCTCTTTATAACGTGACCGCGCCGTGGACGACTATCTTCTTACTTCAGAATCAGCTGCCGAAGGGCATCCTGATAAAATGGCAGATCGCATTGCTGACGCCATTGTTGATGCTTATCTGTTGCAGGATCCCTGGGCCAGCGTCAACTGTGAATGTTTAGTCAAGACCGGTGCAGTTATTCTTGCCGGAGAGCTCTCCTCATGTGCAAGCGTTGATATCGATCGGGTCGTTCGTACCACAATTGCCGCTATTGGCTACAACCGCTCAACGAAAGGTTTTGATGCTGCTACCTGCGCCATTATTAACCTGCTCAACAGAGAGCCTGCCGCCCATACGCGCAATGCAACATCGCTGATATCTGGCGATCAGAGCATCGTATCTGGCTATGCCTGCAATGAGACACCGCAGCTTATGCCCGCCTCCCTGTGGTACTCGCACCGCTTAATGGAGCGCTATACCACACTGTATAAAACGCAGCGGCTGAAGCAGCTGCTGCCGGATGGCAAATGTCAGGTCACGCTGCGCTATCAGAACGGCAAGGTGATTGAGGTCAATGCCATCGCTATCTGCGCACGACATCGTCCCGGTCTGGCTTTGCCCGCACTGCGCGAGGCGATGACAGAAGAACTGATTAAGCCAGTGATACCGGCGCGCTGGCTAACCTCAGCAACGCGTCTGTTAATCAACCCCGCCGGGGCGCTGATTAACGGCGGGCCTGCCGTTAACTGTGGGGCGACAGGGCGCAAAACCAGCGTGGATACCTATGGCGGCGTAATTTGCCATGGCGGAGGCGTGCTCTGTGGTAAAGACCCGGCCCAGGTTGAGCGAGCCGGAGCCTATGCTGCGCGCTATATCGCCAAAAATATTGTCGCTGCGGGGTTGGCAAAGCGCTGTGCCGTGCAGCTGGCCTGGGCCAGCGGCCTTACCCATCCGTTATCGCTGAGTATTAATACTTTCGGCACCGCTCGCCTTGCGCCGGAACATCTGACGCGGCTGGTCACCCAACATTTTGATCTGAGCATTCACGGCATCATCGACCAGCTTGATTTGCTGGTGCCGCGCTATCGCCAGACGGCGTGCTACGGTCATTTTGGCCGCGAGTCATTTCCATGGGAGCTTACCGATAAAGCGGCACAGCTGCGTGACGATGCGGCTTGCCAGAACGCTGCACGCTCCCATGCACACCTCATTAAATTTTAATAACAGGAGAAGGTTATGTCGGGGCAGAGTTTAGGTTTGATTGAAGCCGTTGGCTTAACGGTGGCGATGGAAGCCGCCGACGCCGCAATGAAATCCGCTAATGTGGAGCTGATCGGCTATGAGCTGAGCAAAGGCGGCGGTTTGGTAACGCTTAAATTCGCTGGTGAAGTTGGCGCGATGAATGCTGCCGTTGCGGCAGGCGTTGCCGCAGCCAGCAAAATAGGCAGTATTTATGCGTGGAAAGTGATTGCGCGTACCGCGTCCGGTATCGATAAGCTAATCGCATCAAAAGAGAACTGTGGTGTTACCCAACCGGAACCTGTCGCATCTGTACCTGAAGCCGCACCGGACGATGAACAAACTGCGCCGGTGATTCCGGTAGTCAATATCGATCCTGCGCCCGCTTCAACCAGCTGTGCGGATATTGCGGCCAGCACGCTTTCTGCGCCAGCTGAAGTTGCGGCACCTGTTGAGACGCCGGCAATTGCAGCTGCGTCACCACAGATCGCAGAGGATAAGGTAAAACCAGCAAAGCAAACCACTCCCGACGGCCGCAAGCCTTTACGCGTTAAGGCAAAGGGCGCGCGTAAATAGCATCAACTATCCTCTACAGCTCCTGGCACCGCTACCACGATAAAAAAGCCACCTGAAGGTGGCTTTATTTTACTGCGATAATGACGCTGGCAGAAGACGCTTACAACAGCGGGACCAGCGCAAAAACGCCTACCATCGCTGACACATTTATGACGCTGGTCATCAGAGCGATAGTTAACGCTGGAGGATCGATATGCGTATCGCCATGAACCAGAAACAGACGTGACACCCACTCGCCGATTAAGGCACAAACGATTCCCACCAGCGCCGCCCAGAGTAAACTGTGCGATGCGACAGCCGCCAGTGCCGCCGGTAACGCAATATGATGGGAAACGGGAACCTGGGTATTAAAATGGAGGAAAATCAGCGAAAAAGCAGAGATACCAAACGCCAGCAGCGCCCCGTTACCGCCGAAAGTAAGACCAAGATAGCCAGCCATTAACCCAATACCCAGCCCCAGCATTATCAGCTGAGAAAAGCGGCTTTGATAAGGCACCCAGCACATGTCTGACGGTGGAGTAAAACGACGCACGCCTGCCGCCGGTTTGCCCAGTAAGCCCGTTTTACCGAAGGCCAGACGCGCAATAATGCCGGAGATAACTACCGTTAAGGCCACGGTATCTGTCCAGGCGCTTCCTGAAGGCAGCCCCGGAATCTGGTTTAGCAGCCAGGCAATAACATAGCCTAACGCCCCGAAGATGCCGCCCACCAGCAACACGTCCCACGCGCCCAGGCCGCACAGCCCGGCGCTAATTGCCCGGCCGGAAGAAAGCTTGCCCGTTTTAGCCGCCCACGCGGTTGCGGCAATCCCGGCAGCAAAACCGCCCGTATGGGGGCCAAACATGCCGAAAGGAAAATCGATAAATCCTGATGGCGCACCACTGACGATCTGCGCAACGGTCATTGCAATAACCAGTAACCCAACAAATTCAAATGCGGCAAGCGCGCCTATGGCAGCACCAAATATGCCGCCCCCAAAGGCGATCAAAAGATCATAACCATTCATAAATATTACCTTGTTAATATAGGATAGAAATAAGGCATGGAATAAACTGGCATATAATGCAGGTGAGGAAACGCTCCATTTATTATTATTTTATGCTGATTTCAACTATCGTTATTCTGTTACGCCGGGTATGAGTTAGCCGCCGATATGACAGCGGAAGCCCATTGACTCTACAACACTTTTCAGTTCGTTGATTTTATTTTCCGTATGAGAACGGGCATCGCCCATCGGATATATTCTTCCCAAGAGCGTATATTTATTTTCGCCGAAGGTGTGATAAGGCAACAGATGAATGGTATCCACACCGGACATTAACCGGGCAAATTCACCGATGCTGCGAATTTCATCCGGGTTATCATTAACGCCAGGAATAACCGGAATACGCACGATCACTTTAGTAATAAAAGAAATACGGATAAGGTTTTCCAGAATACGGTGGTTGTTTACACCGGTATTTTGTTGGTGGATAGCAGGATTAATCGCTTTAATATCGGTCAGCGCCAGGTCTATCCACGGAAAGACATCTTCCACCACTTCTTTTGTGGTGAAGCCGGTGGTTTCAATGGCCGTGTGCCACCCTTTTACCTTGCAGGCTTTTAACAGTTCGCGGGCAAAAACCGGCTGCGCCAGCGGTTCACCGCCGGAAAGCGTCACGCCGCCGCCTGAACGACGAAACAGGTTTTCCTCTTTTTGCAGTTCGCGCATCACCTCGGCAACCGTCATACGTTTGCCTTTCATCTCCAGCGCCTGTGTCGGGCAAACCTGGGTACAGTCGCCGCACTGGTTGCAGCGTTCACGATCGATGAAAAACGGATTCGCCGGAGAGAGCGCATTCTGTTTGCAGACGTCGATACATTTACCGCACTGGATACAATCGTTCTTTTTATAGATTAGTTCCGGCTGCGGATGCTGCGATTCCGGGTTACTGCACCAGCGACAGGAAAGCGGGCAGCCTTTGAAAAAAGGAATAGTACGAATGCCGGGGCCATCGTGCAGGGAATAGCGTTGTATATTGAATAATACGCCTTCCGTTTCATAGTCGACTCTGTTCATAACATTACTCGTCATAAAATGGCGTCAGCCTCCAGGCAGGCCTGATGCCAAAAAGATCGATGGGGGCCATGCGTACCACATGACCCCGGAGGCAGGAAAATCAGAACTGCTGTTCAGTACGGCTGATAATGTCGTCCTGCACTTCTTTTGCCAGCACCACAAACTGGGCGCTGTAGCCCGCAACGCGCACCACCAGATCCTGGTACTGCTGCGGATTTTGCTGCGCGGCCAGCAGCGTATCGCGGTCGATTACGTTGAACTGCACGTGCATCCCTTTCTTATCGAAGTAGTTACGCACCATGCCGCCAAAGTTACGCAAACCTTTTTCACCGGCCAGAGAAGATGGCAGGAATTTCTGGTTGTAGAGCGTACCGTTTGAAGCGATGAAGTGATCGAGTTTCGCCACGGAGTTAGCGGCAGCCGTTGGGCCAAGGGTATCTTTACCCTGACGAGGAGAGACACCATCCGCCAGCGGCTCTTTTGCCAGGCGACCATCCGGCAGCGCGCTGACATCTTTACCAAACAGCACGTTGGCAGAAACCGGATAGATACCAGCCTGGAAGCGACCGCCGCGCGGATTGGTATATTTTTCCACTTCCTGGCAGTAGATCAGCGCACAGGTACGCGCCACCATATCCACTTCGTCGATGTCGTTACCGAAGCACGGAGTATTTTCCAGAATGTGGCGAATCTCTTCGTAGCGTGAGCCGCTGGTGGCAGGCGCTACGCTGCCGCTGGAGAGCTGACGATAAACTTCATCTTTGATCGCCGCCGGGTTGAGCGAGCCATGCTGCTCCATGATGCGCTTAACGACCTCGTAGATATCCTGCTCGTTCAGGGATGATTTAGCCTGAGCGCAGTTCGGGCTGCCGCCGATCGGATAGCCGAAATTAGCATCCAGCGCGCTCTTCAGCTCCTGCAGCGTCAGCTTACGATCTTCAAATACCTGCTTCTGGATCGCATACACTGAGTCACCGGTATCCGCCACGCCAAACGCCTGCGGGCCGGTAAAGTTATAGATCGCACCACCTTCCTGCAACGATTTACCGCGCCCGATGCAGTCATCTACCAGCGCAGAGAGGAACGGCAACGGGCAACGTTCACCGTGGGCAATATCCACGCTGTTACAGGCTTCCACCAGCTGATGAACGAAATGCGCCATCTGTTTTTTAAAGGCGGTGTAGAAATCATCCATGCTGGTATATTGCGTCATTTCGCCAGTCACCGGACCCAGCTGTTTGTTGCCGACGCGTCCGTTATTCAGGGTGATTTCCAGCACTTTCGCCACGTTGAAGAACGCGGCATCGTGCCAGCCTTCGGTACGGTGCGGTGCCTGCGGCTCCACGCAGCCGATGATGCAGTAGTCACGCGCATCGCGCAGCGATACGCCGCGGTTTTGCAGCGCCGGGATGATCACTTCATCGTTATACATCGCCGGGACGCCCAGACCCAGACGCACCAGTTCACAGGCGCGATAGAGGAACTCATCCGGCGTGCCCTGCCAGACACGGATAGAGAAGGATGGCTGCGGCAGACGCACATGCGCTGTTGCTTCCATACACATATAGGTAAGCGGATTGGTGGCGTCGAGACCATCTTCGGTCTGACCGCCTACGCACAGGTTCTGGAACACCGCGTAGCCCGCAAAGGCCTGCGCGGAGACTTCATCGCGCGTTTTGTTGATGTCGTTAAGCTTAATCCAGCAGCAGTCCACCAGCTCCTGTGCAAATTCTGGCGTAATGGTTTTATCCGCCGCCAGGTAGGGGTACATATACTGATCGAAGCGGCCCGGAGAGATGGAATGACCGCTGGATTCAATTTGCAGCATGCTCTGAATAAACCAGAAGGTCTGGCACGCTTCCCAGAAGGTGGTTGCGCCATGTTCCGGCACACGCGTACAGTTGCGCGCAATCTGCTCCAGCTCGCGCTGACGAATCGGGTTACTCTCCTGCTGCGCAAGGCGGCTCGCTTCCTGCGCATAACGATGTGCAAAATTAATCGCCGCCTGGTAGGTCAGGATCACCGCCTGATAGAACTGCTCTTTCTTAATATAATCCGGAGAGCTGCGATCGAGATTGTTCAGCGCACGGTTTACCTCATCGATAATGCCGCGGAAGCCGATTTTCAGGATTTTGCCGTAATCGACGCTTACGTGACCCACGCCGCCGTAGAAATAGTTACCAACGGTAAAGACGCCGCTGGCGATGCTCTCTTTCGTCTCTTCAGACATGTAGGAAGCGGCCAGAGAGCTGGTGGTTTTACCCGGCCAGTAGCGGAAAGCTTCACGCAGTTCTTCAGCGGTTTTTTTCGGAATAATAAACGGGTCGGCGACACGATGTTCCATAGTGTCGAACTCTTTTTCCACCCATTCATAAGAGAATTCAGGACAAATTTCTGTGGAGCGCGGATTAATGGTCACTGCGCCAACAATTAATTCATCGGGGCGAATAGTAACAGGCAGCTCGTTAAATATTTTCTCAACAACTTTTGCGCGGCGCATAATTGCCGGCAGGTGTTCATTCTCTTTATATGCCGCCGTTGCCAACAGCGCGCGTTCAGACTCAACGTAAGGTTTCGCCTGTAGGATCATATTTTTGAGTCTTACGACACGATCGGTTGGTTGAGTAAAGCCTTTCTCTAACATAGCATAACTCCTGAAATGAGACAGGCATGGCAGGTTAGCACCACGCCAGAATGGTTTACGCTGACGACGACGCGAGATGTTTTATACCCGCGTCGCTAAAGCTAATAAATAATCCAACGGTTTCTTTTTCTGCCCGGCATCGTTAATATGCATCGTGCGATTATGCCGCCGCTAATAATAACGTTATTACCGGTGATATCATTAGTTTATTAATAGCCCGTCAGTTTCCTCGTTTAATTCGCCGACCGCAGCCTCAGTTTAGCTAAATAACGCGCTGCGACAGTGAGTGATAAAATAACGCCATTAATAAATTACGTTTAGCCCTGGATTAAAGCGATATCGACGCGTTAAAAGGCGCTGGCATCTTCTTCAATAATACGCACAGCCTCATTAACGGCATCCACTTCGCCAAATACGGCCAGCGTCGTAATATGCTGCGGGCAGCTGCCGAAAATTTCTGCCACCGCGACATTCGCACTTTTACTGGTCCGATCGGCGTAGTAGTACAAATCCGGCACCGGCAGCATAAATAATCCGATAGCGTCGATGCGTACCCGATCCAGGCGGCTACGCGCCTCTGAGGGCATGCGCCGCTTCAGCATCGCCAGCGTATCCGGCGTTGGCGCGTTGATAATGCGTATTTTCGTCATGGGCTAACCGTCCTGCTTTATCAGCGAATATTCAGCGCTTCAACCATGACGCACCGGCGGCTACGGGCGAAATTACGCGCCGAAGTCAGCCCTTCGCCGGTAGGCCCAGCGATAGTAAAGGTGGTATGACCCTCGCCGCCTACGCCAAGTCCGGCATAGGAAGGACCGTTTTTCACAAAAATGGTGGTCTGAATCAGCTGTGCCATTTTGGTGAGTTTAGCGACGTTGGTAGAGTGCATGATGGCGGTATGGCGATTGCCGTGCTCTACTTTCACCGCCAGATCGATGGCATCATCCACGTTTGCTACCCGCACAACCGGCAGGATCGGCATCATCAGCTCATGCACGACAAACGGATGATCGCTTTCGGTTTCGATCAGGATCACTTTGATCTCTTCCGGCACGCTGATACCAATCTGTTGCAGAATATAGCGAGCATCTTTACCCACGAAGGCGGTATTCGGACCGGTACCTTTTTCGTTCATTACCAGTGATTGCAGCTGCTGGATATGCTGCTTATCGCACAGTAGCCAGGCACCGCTTTTCTTCATGCAGTGAATCAGGTAATCCGCCACGTCATTAACAACGATAACTTCTTTTTCCGCCACGCATGGCAGATTGTTGTCGAAGCTACAGCCGTTGATGATGTCCTGCGCCGCTTTTTCAATATTTGCCGTTTCATCAACCACGGCAGGAGGGTTGCCCGCGCCTGCGCCGATCGCTTTCTTACCGGATGACATTACGGTTCTGACAATCGCCGGGCCGCCGGTCGCCACCAGCATATTGACACGCGGATCTTTAATCAGCGCATTCGTGTTATCCAACGACGGTTGCGTTACCGTAGCTACCAGGTTGGCAGGCGCACCCAGACGGGCAAGCTGCCGATTAATCAGCGCCACGGCGTACAGCGAGACATTGCGCGAGCGCGGATGCGGGCTGAATACCACCGCGTTACCCGCCGCCAGCATCCCGATGCTGTTATTGATAATGGTTTCTGTCGGGTTGGTGGTCGGCGTGATGGAACCAATAACGCCGTAGGCGGAATATTCGGTAATGGTCAGGCCGCTATCGCCGCTCATTGCGCCGGTGATAAGATCTTCCACGCCCGGTGTTTTCTGCGCCGCTACGCGATTTTTCAGCAGCTTATCGGCATAGTTGCCCATGCCGGTTTCTTCCACCGCCATGCTGGAGAGCTGTTGTAAAATCTCTTCCTGGAGGAAAACCTGACGGATGCCGTCAACGAAGCGCGCGCGCTCCTGCATGGAGCAATGGCGATACTGGATCTGTGCCTGCTGCGCCGCTGCAATGGCTTCATCCATGGTGGCAAAAGCGCCTTCGCCAGATACCGGTGCGGGTGCTGGCGCGGTTACCGGCGCAGGGGCTGCCGTTGTCCGGCTGGCCAGCACGCTGGCGACGATCGCCTCGATGCTGGCGCGGTCCGGCTGAGAAGCGGGTACGGTCACATTCTGTACCGGCGCTTCCGGCGTGGTTTTTGTATATTTACTCAGCACGCGGGATACTGCCTGAGTAATTTCATCATCGTTCATGCTAAACCTTCCTTACTTCACAACGCATTATGCACGTTGCCGCTCGCCATCAAATATACGGTGTGGTAGTAGATTTAAGCGGCGTCGGATCCAGCGTTGACAGCAGCTGCTTGCCAACCTCTCTTGCCGCGATGACCGCCTGACGTACCGCACCGGAATCACCGGAGAAGGTAAAGATGACTTCGTTACTGAAGCTGGTGCCTTTCGCCGGGCTGGCATAGCCGACCGGATCGATGATGGCGGCTTTCGCTGCGGCATCTGCCACCACCACGCCAATCGCCGCTGGCGAGGCGCAGGTCATGCCGAAAGATTTGCCCAGCGGCGCGCCGAGCGCCTTGTTCAGAGCATAGCTGGCACGGGCGGTATACTGGAACTCCAGGTGGCCCGCCGGTGAGCCGTAAACATCGCCCATGGTGCGTTCAATTTCAGAGAGCGCCACTTCAACCGCACGGCGGACGTCGGACACATCGGTCGCGCCAAAAATAATTAAGCAACCGTGTCCGCCGCCGCCTTCGGTATCGCGGGCAAGCTCAATAGAAAGAATTTCGCTGTTAGTGGCTTTAATCGCCTCATCCGCCGCGAAAATATGCGGTCCTGCCCCGGTACGTGCGCCAAGGATACCGATTGAGCGATATTTCTTATCGATATTCATGACTTCATGTAACTGATGATCGACATTGGCAATAACCAGCCCAATAGTATGTCCCAGGGCCGTACCGACAAATTCCGTCAGGCCGCAGCCGGTAAAGTCGGCAGCCGTTTTGTTATTTGCGCTCGCATCGGTCTGTTTATTCATTACTTCAGATATAATCTGTTCAACAAGATTATCTCGCATGGTCAGTACCCTCTGGCGTTATTAACCGACGGCTTTCGGCAGAATTTTTTCTACTTCGATATGCGGGCGCGGAATAACATGTACGGAAACCAGTTCGCCAACTTTATTTGCCGCAGCGGAGCCTGCGTCAGTGGCCGCTTTAACCGCGCCAACGTCGCCGCGCACCATAACGGTTACCAGACCGGAGCCAATTTTTTCATAGCCAACCAGCATGACGTTAGCGGATTTAACCATGGTATCTGCGGCTTCAATTGCAGAAACCAGACCTTTTGTTTCAACCATACCTAATGCTTCTTGTTGCATAACGACCTCTTTATTTCAGGTAAAAGTAAAAGCACCTTGTGGAATAACCGCCGTGGGTTAAATCCAGCCACTAATGATTTCATGCACTACGATGTTATTGCGCTCAGGACAAAATGTTTTGCCCGCCAGAGAGACTTTCTTGTTTTTCGTACGGCTGCCGGACAATAAAATCCTCCCTGAGGTCATCGTCACGTAATGAATCAGGCTACGTTCGCCAGGGCAGCAGCAAGCTGAGCCGCATCCTGTGCGATCATTTTCTCTTCATTGGTCGGAATAACCGCCACGATCGGTGAATCAGGCTGCGAGATCACGCCGTCATGTCCACCAACGGCCTGCGCATTTTTCTCCGCATCGAGCCTGACGCCAAAGACCGCCAGCCGCTGCGCTGTCAGCTCACGCACCAGCGCGGAATTTTCCCCAATGCCGCCGGTAAAAATCAGCGCGTCAAAACGATGCAGTGAGGCCAGATGCGCGCCCAGGTGACGGGCCAGACGATGAATCATCACGTCAATCGCCAGCGCCGCGCGGCTATCTCCCGCGCTACGCGCCTCTTGCAGAGTGCGGCAATCGCTGGAAACCCCGGACAGACCCAACAACCCCGCCTCGCTGTTAACCATCTTGTAGAGCGATTCCAGCGTCTGGCCGGTGCGGCGCGCGATATAAACCGCCGCGCCAACGTCGAGATCGCCACAGCGGGTGCCCATAACCAGCCCTTCCAGCGGCGTCATGCCCATTGAGGTATCGACGCTCACGCCGTTTTTCACCGCGCAGACCGAAGAGCCATTGCCGAGGTGGGCGATAAGAATGCCGTGATCGTTGGGATCCAGCCCGAGGCGCGCCACCGCTTCCGCCGCGATAAAACGGTGCGAGGTGCCATGAAAGCCGTAGCGTCTCACCTGATGCTGCTGTTGATACTCCAGCGGAATGGCATAGGTATAGGCTTCCGGCGGCAGCGTCTGGTGGAAAGCGGTATCGAATACCGCCACCTGCGGCAGGCCTGGCAGTAGCGCCATAGCCGCTTCAATCCCGATCAGATTGGCCGGATTGTGCAGCGGTGCCAGCACGGCAAGCTCGCGAATGCGCGCAATTACTGCGTCATCCAGCAGCACGGACTGTTTAAAATCGCTGCCGCCGTGGGCGACGCGGTGACCAATGGCGCTGACCTTCGGCAGCAGCCCCTGGCGATCGAGCCTGGCAAACAGCGCCTTCAGCGCGCTGCCGTGGCTGGATTCATTCAGCGGCTGGGTGGTTTTCCCCTCCGCATCTTTAAAGGTGATGCAGGCCTCCGGCAGGCCGATTTTTTCCGCCAGCCCGGAGAGCAGCGGCGCATCGTCGTTAAGTGGGATCAACGAAAATTTAAGGGAGGACGATCCGCAGTTAATAACTAAAACCAGTGAAGCTAAAGACATGATGACCTCTGTCTGTACATCATTAAAACCATCAAACCGATGGCGTAAGGGGAAAATGTTCGCGGCTGAAACGCGCCAGAGCAGCGCTGGCGATAGCAATATCTTCCTCAACGCTGCCGCCGCTGATGCCAATAGCACCCAACAGTACGCCCTGCGACCAGCAGGGAAGCCCACCGCCCAGACAGCAAACGCCCGGCGTATGTTGCAGCCCGTAAAGTGGGCCGCCCGACTGCACCTTATCGGTCAGTTCGTGGGTTGCCATTTTCATTGCCGCCGCCGTCCAGGCTTTTTGCCCGGCCAGCGTGTGGCTTACCAGCAGCGCGTTATCCATGCTGAAGAAGTAACGTTGCTGCCCTGCGGCATCCACCAGGCTAAAGACAATCGGCACCCGGCAGCTTTCCGCCGCTTCGCGGGCGCAGGCAGCCAGCAGAGCCGCATCGTTCAGGTTAAAGGTGCGCCGTTCTGCCGCCAGATGGCGAGCAACGGCTTCGTTGATACGTTGCTCGATATCGCTATGGAGAGCCTGTTTCATGGTGTTTCCTCTCGCTATTGGGTTACCGATCGATGCAATCGAGCGCGTCGACAATACCGACCACGGCGGCATCAATAACCGAGTTTTCCTGAGTGGCGCTCATGCGGGCCGAACTGCCGGTGGTCACAATCACCGTTTCGCCGTTACCCGCGCCGACAAAATCGACGGCTACCTGTGCGGCTCCGCTGGGCTGACGCTGTTCATTAAGGGGAACGACCATCAGCAGCTTTGCGCCATAGAGCGAAGCGTGTTTGGTGGTCGAAACCAGCGCCCCGGTAACCTTTGCCAGATACATAGTTCCCCCTGTTAATTTGGTATGACGACGATGCCGCGCCGTTGAATCTCATCGCGCGCGGCGGGCGTAATCAGCGTGCGGCTATCGATATGCAACGCCTCGCCTGCCCGGTGCTGGCGTACATCGCTGAGCGTAATAAGCGGTTGTGCGCCAGACGCTTTCTGAGCACCGCCGTTGCTGTTGGTCTGACCGATTACCGTGATGCCATACTCCACCAGCGTGGCGGCATAGCTCATCAGGCGCGCGCGCAGCGCGGCGGAGAAGGCGCAGGTGGTATCGCTGCGGTATTCCGCATTCGGTGTGACGATAACCTGCTTATTCAGGCCCAGCGCATGAAAGGCCCAGCGGCAAACCAGGTTGTCACGAATACCCAACGCAATTTTGCTCAGGCTGTTGCTGGAGAGCGCGGGCAGATACACCCCGTGAAAAGAGGTATCACCCGGTACCGGCTCGCTGTCATCCTGCCACGCTGTAATTCCCCGCTGCGCCAGCCCGTTCAGGCAGGCCGGACGCAACGATGAGTGGGAGGCGCTCCAGGAAAATGCCAGCGACAGGCCATAGCCGCTGCGAGCCAGCGCGCTAAGCGCATCCAGCGTGGCGGGCAGCGTGACGAGATCCTCACCGCTGATGACCACTTTCATTATGCGGTCATGGGTTTGTTGCTGCTTTTTCTGCGCCAGAAGCTCTGCAATAATCTGGTCCAGCAGGCGCGAGAGTGAATGTTGATCCATGGTGTCACTCCTTAACGCAGAAGGCGGTAACCGCGCTTCAGCGGCCACCAGCGTGGCGGGCATTCAACCATTGCACGTTTCCGTCATTACACGGCTGACACAATCGCCGTTGCGCAAGCCAAAGGCGTTCGCCTCTTCTACGTCGATGTGCATTTCCAGTACCGCATCCGCGCTGACGCGCACTACCACGCGGCTCAGCACGCCGCCGCGCTGCCCTGCCGTGCGCACGTCGATTTCCATGCCGTCACGCAGGCCAAAGCGTTGTGCATCGGCGGGAGAGATATGGATATGACGCCAGGCGACAATGACGCCGTCAGTTTTCACTACCCGCCCACGCGGGCCGATAATTTCTATCCCCGGCGATCCCTGCAAATCACCTGACATCCGCACCGGCGCTTTTACGCCAAGCGCAAAGCCATCAGAAACGGAGATTTCAACCTGGGTACTGCTGCGCAATGGACCAAGTACCCGCACTTTGCTTAATTCACCTTTCGGCCCGCGCAGGGTTACCGTTTCTTCGGCGGCATACTGACCCGGCTGTTTTACCGCTTTCATCGGCGTCAGCTCAGCGCCGTAACCAAACAGGGCATTCATATCTTCACGGCTGAGATGAACGTGGCGATTAGAGATACCGATCGGGATCGCCAGCGTTTGCGGCGCACTGGGCTGTTCAGCAATGGCCCATGAGCCGTTCGCTGCCAGCTCCTGCAAAATTTGTTGTGTAATCCATTCGGCTTGCTGCTGGTTGTAATTCATAACGTCAACGACCTGAAAAGTAATGAGATGGCGCGCCAGCCTGACAGAGAGGCTGGCGCAACGCTCCGCCAGAACTAATTTATCCGGCGATGCGCGTCAGTAATCCGTCAACCTCTGCGGCAACGGGCTGGCAGGGGTTGGATGCGGTGCACCCATCCGCCAGCGCGGCGGCAATCAGCTGCGAACGTAACGCGGCGAAACCGGAGAGATCTTTGCCCAGCTCCGCCAGCGTGGCAGGAATACCAAAGTGGCGATTGATATCGCGAATGCTGGCGATCAGCTGCCGTATTGTTTGCTGCGGTGAGCGATCCCGGATGCCCATAATGGCAGCGCATTTGAGATAGCGTTCCCGGGCGCAGGCTGAGCGCTCTGCGTTGAATTCGATAATCAGCGGCAGCAGCATGGCATTGATTTTGCCGTGCGGGATATGCAGCATCCCACCGATCGCGTGCGCCATGCCGTGCACCAGCCCCAACCCCGCCGCATTGAACGCCATACCCGCCATACAGGAGGCGTTATGCATATGGGTACGTGCCTGAATATCCTGCTCGTCGCGGAATACCTGAGGCAGATATTGCCAGGTCAGCGCTATCGCTTTTTCCGCCAGTGCATCGCTGAAATCATTGGCACCGGTTGAAACCAGCGCTTCAATCGCATGCGTCAGCACGTCCATACCGGTATCCACCGCCACCTGACGCGGCACCGATAACACCAGCTGCGGATCGAGGATGGCGCAGTCGGGCACCAGCTCATGCGCGATGAGCGGATATTTCCGTCCGTTTTGTGGATCGGAAATGATGGCGTAAGAGGTCACCTCAGAACCGGAGCCGCTGGTAGTGGGAATAGCAATCAGCTCAATCGCCGTATCGGTAAAATATTCTTCCAGCGTGACCTTAATGCCTTTAGCGGCATCTAAGGATGAGCCGCCGCCAAGAGCGATAATGACGTCAGGCCTGAAGGATTTAAACTGCGCGGCACCAGCATGCAGAATGTTGATGTCGGGATCGGGTTTCACCTCGCTGAAGATGGAGACGGACGCTAACGGCATCTGGTTGATTAAATAGCGAGTTTTACCTGAGGATGCCATAAAGCTGTCGGTAACAATCCCAACTTTTTTATGATTCAACCGACGCAGCGCCCCGATCGCTTCCTCGCCAAAAAAGATTTTAGGAATGGAAAAAAAATAGCTCGCCATCGCTTAACAACCTTATCCCCTGAAGCTGACTGCCGGAGAGGAACCCCGGCCAGAAAAGAGATCTCATGTTGTCACGGGTGCTGGCGGAAGAAGCTAGCCATGTTTGTGCTGTGGCAGGATTATGTTGCTGTTGTGGTTTATCGCTGACAAAAAAATGCAGCCTGAAGGAAAGGTGATACAGGAGGAATAAACGGGAGGATTTCGGGTGGAAAACAAAAAGCAAAAGGCCGATTCATTGCTGAATCGGCCTTTCTGAATAGTTGGCGGTGCGGACGGGACTCGAACCCGCGACCCCCGGCGTGACAGGCCGGTATTCTAACCGACTGAACTACCGCACCGCGCTGTGTTCCCCGTCGGGAACGAGGCGCATATTAAGGGGTGTTGCCCCAGGCGTCAACGCTTTTTCTCTTCAGCGCGATCGTTTGCCTGCTTTTTCGTCTATCCGTTTTTTTTAGCAGCAAAATGATGAATTTATGCCCGCCACAGGCAGCTGCCGCCCTTTTTCATCACCAGATCGAGACGTTGTTCATGTGCCATCACTTCTTCATCGCTGGCGGCTACCACACGCAGCCCTGAAGTACGTGATACGCGCTGGATGGTTTCGCCGCTGGCATTCTGCTGCTGCTCCCCTTCCATAGAGAAAGCCAGCGAGGTTTGCCCGCCGGTCATCGTCAGGAAAACTTCGGCGAGGATCTCGGCATCGAGCAATGCGCCGTGCAGGGTTCGCTTGCTGTTATCAATCTCGTAGCGCGAACAGAGCGCATCCAGGCTGTTACGCTTGCCGGGAAACAGCTTACGCGCCATTTGCAGGCTATCGGTAATCTGGCAAAACGTTTCCGTTTTACCGATGCCGCGCTTTAGCTTGTCGAACTCAT
The DNA here is from genome assembly GCF_009914055.1 of Mixta intestinalis. Lineage (NCBI taxonomy): Bacteria > Pseudomonadati > Pseudomonadota > Gammaproteobacteria > Enterobacterales > Erwiniaceae > Mixta > Mixta intestinalis. Next base: position 200,892 of record NZ_CP028271.1, on the reverse strand, counting down.
AGTCCATAAAGCCGATATCGAACGCCGCGTTATGGATCACCAGCTCAGCACCGCGAATGTATTCCAGAAACTCGTCGGCAATATCGCTGAAAGTGGGTTTATCGGCTAAAAACTCATCGGCGATGCCGTGTACGCCGAATGCCTCTGGATCGACCAGCCGATCGGGTTTCAGGTACATATGAAAATTATTGCCGGTCAAACGGCGATTGACGATCTCTACCGCACCGATTTCAATAATGCGATGGCCTTCATAGTGTACTCCCACCATGTTCATACCGGTGGTTTCTGTATCGAGAACGATCTGGCGTGTAATTGCTGTGCTCATAAGGCTCGTTTATGTCAGACTTGGCGTTTTATCAGGAGGAAGTCTACCAGAGATGCGCAAACAGGTAGAAATTTTCACCGATGGCTCCTGCCTCGGTAACCCCGGCCCTGGCGGATATGGTGCTATTTTACGCTATCGCCAGCATGAAAAAACCTTTAGCGCCGGTTTTTATCGCACTACCAATAACCGTATGGAGATGATGGCGGCGATTGTCGCGCTGGAAGCGCTGACGCAGCCCTGTGAAGTGACGCTTAGCACCGACAGCCAGTATCTGCGCCAGGGGATCACCAGCTGGATTCATAACTGGAAAAAGCGCGGCTGGAAAACCGCCGATAAAAAACCGGTAAAAAATGTCGACCTGTGGCAACGGCTGGATGCGGCGCTGAGCCATCATCAAATCCACTGGGAATGGGTAAAAGGCCATGCGGGGCATGCGGAGAACGAACGCTGCGATGAGCTGGCGCGATCTGCCGCCAGCAATCCAGCCTTTGAAGATATCGGTTATCAGCCGGAGTCCTGATCGTCCAGTTTGCGTAGCTGTCTGGCTGCGTTGACCGTTGCACGTAGTTTTACCTGCCCGGTGCGTTTTTTAGCGGGCGTCATGGTTAGCGGCAGCGTGCGCTTGCGCGCCACCATGATATTAATGCAGCCCAGCGCCGGAACATGCGCGCTGATGACCTTTCCGCCCTGGCGATTCCAGGGCACTACCTGAAAGCGGCTGCGGTAAACCACCTCATAATTCAGCAGGCTTAGCCAGTCCAGCAGGCGCATCTGGCTGAACATCCTGCCATTCCATGGCGCACGTCGATGCAGGCCTGGAATTAGTTTTCCCATTCCCAACAGGCTCAGCGGATTAAAACCGGTAAGAATCACCCAGCCATCATCAATCAGAACGCGATCGACTTCACGTAGAATGCGGTGCGGATCGTGACTCCAGCTTAACGTATGTGCCAGCAAGCAGGCATCTACCGATTTAGCTTCAAAAGGCAGATGCAACGGATCGGCAATAACCTGCACACCCTGCCCCGTTTCGCCTACGCTAACCTGATGGGATATCGCACAGTTTTGCGTATCGATTTCCGCGCTCAGGTTGCCGATTTTTAGCAGATGAAAGCCATACAGCTTGCCAAGGCAAGGCTGTAGATGATGGGATAAGGCGTCGCGAAACGATTCTCCCCACGGCATGTCGCGCCATGAAAGCGGCGCTGCCAGAGACTTACGTGATTTAGCAGGCTTCATTTTTTACCATTACTGTTCCTTCACGACTTGCGAGAGGTGTGTATGAATCTTAACAGTATCCCGGCGTTGGGGGATAACTACATCTGGACATTAAACGATAATGCGGGCCAGTGCCTGATTATCGATCCAGGCGAAGCCGCGCCGATCATCGCGGCGCTGGAGCAGCATCAGTGGACGCCGGTTGCTATTTTGCTGACGCATCATCATCACGATCACGTTGGTGGTGTAAAAGAACTGTTAAAAAAATGGCCTGATATTGTGGTATATGGCCCCCAGGAGACACAAGATAAGGGAGCGACTCACATTATTAGCGATGGTGATATCGTACCTGTTTTGGGCTGCGAATTTAGCGTAATTTTTACCCCCGGTCATACGTTGGGACATGTCTCATATTACAGTTATCCTTATCTTTTCTGTGGCGACACCCTGTTTTCTGGCGGTTGTGGACGCCTGTTTGAAGGCACCGCAGAACAGATGTATGAATCTTTTCAAAAACTTGCTGAATTACCCGATGAAACACTGGTTTGCTGCGCTCATGAATATACGCTCTCAAACTTAAAGTTTGCTAACGCTATCCTGCCGCAAGATTTAGATATTCAGTGCTATTATCAGAAAATTAAGGAGTTACGTGCTAAAAACCACAGTAGTTTGCCATCAAAACTGGGACTCGAACGACGAATAAATTTATTTCTTCGCACGCAAGATGCTGATTTAAAACGCGCACTTGGTTTGAATGTGTCGCCACAGCACGCATGGGACGTATTTGCCCTGCTACGCCAGCAGAAAGACAATTTTTGATTTTTCTGGTTGTGTTGTTGCCCGTCAGCACGTATGATTGCTCGTCTTTTAAGCAACCATTGACACACACATGAAGACTAGAGCGATTATTCTTCTCGCCTCGGTCTTGCTGATAACGGGTTGCCAGGCGTCACGCGATGAAGCCGACGCACCCGAACAGCATGCACAGAGCCTGTCTTCAGCTGGTCAAAATGAGAATGCAAAATTTACAGATCGTATGTTATCCCCGCGTTGGCAGGATGATGGAACGGCCCTGACTCAGGACCAGGATTTGTGGAATTACATTCGCGACGGGCTGAAGATGGAGGTTCCGGAAAATAACCGGATCCGAGAGCAGAAACAAAAGTACTTAAAAAATAAGAGCTATCTCCACGATGTAACTTTACGGGCAGAGCCGTATATGTACTGGATAGTCGAGCAGATTAAGCAACGTAAGATGCCGATGGAACTGGTACTACTACCCATAGTGGAGAGCGCTTTTAACCCCCATGCCACATCCTCAGCCAATGCCGCAGGCATCTGGCAGATTGTGCCAAGCACAGGGCGTAATTACGGTTTAAAACAGAACCAGTGGTATGACGGACGGCGTGATATTGTCGCTTCAACCCGCGCGGTTCTGGATATGATGGAACGTCTGAATGCGATGTTCGACGGAGATTGGTTACTGACCATCGCAGCCTATAACAGCGGCGAAGGGCGTGTGCTGAAAGCGATTAAACAAAATAAAGCGCGCGGCAAACCGACCGATTTCTGGCATCTTTCACTACCGCGTGAGACCACGCTGTATATACCAAAGATGCTGGCATTGCAGGATATCCTGAAAAATAACAAACGTTACGGCGTACGTTTACCCACGCCGGACGAGAGCCGGGCGCTGGCACGTGTTGAAGTTGGACAGCAGATTAAGCTGACGCAGGCAGCAGAAATGGCTGGTTTACCTGTCGCGAAGCTGAAAAACTATAACACCGGCTATAAACGTGGTTCGACAGCACCTAACGGCCCACACTATATTATGGTGCCGAAAGCGAATGTCGCCCAGCTGCGTAACTCGCTCGCTTCTGGTGATATCGCAGCGGTACAGCCGACGCGCCTCGCCGCAAACAGCGCGGGCAGCTATAAAGTACGTAGCGGCGATACGCTGTCAGGTATAGCCAGTCGGGTAGGCGTTTCAGTGAAAGAACTGCAGCGCGCCAACAATCTGCGCGGCAACACGATTAAGCCGGGACAGACGCTGACCTTTGGCAGTAGTAGCGTGACAGGAAGTGAACTGGCCGATAACGGCAACAGCATCACCTATAAAGTTCGTAAAGGTGATTCTCTTGCCAGTATTGCACGTCGACATGGAGTAGATATCCAGGACGTCAAGCGCTGGAACAGCGTGCTGAACGACAGCAGTTCGATTCAGCCGGGTGATAAACTTACGCTGTTTGTTAATAACAGTGCGACGCCAGACAGTTAAGGCTATTGCAGAAAAAAGCCGATCGAAAGATCGGCTTTTTTTATGCCTGAACAGAAGGCGCAGCGGCAAACTCGACCAGTAAGGGGTTATGGTCAGAGGCCCGCGTTACCAGTACCGTGGCATCATCAACCTGCAAGCCACGATAAAAAACAAAATCCAGCGGGCGACCAAATGCTTTACGGCGATGATCGTCAGTAAAGCGCACCTCGCGTAATCCCATCTCACGCGCGAAGCGATACAGGGCATTCATACGCTGGCGGCTCCAGGCGTTAAAATCCCCGGCCATAATTACCGGCCCATTATGATGAACCAGCTGCTCCCCTATTGGGCCCAGCTGCTTACTGTAAACATCAATGCCCAGACTAAAATTGACCGCGTGGACATTTACCACCATCAACATCCTGCCATCGGGTAGCGGATAGGCGGTAATTAGCGCAGATTTAGCGAGGCGCAGCAGCGGCTCACGCTCGCGTAACGGGCAACAGTAAACCGGATGCGCGGCTGCCAGCGTCATCACGCCTGAAGGGTGTTGAGGCAGCACAAAAGCCGGTACCTGATCGGCGGCAAGATAGTTGGAAGTAGCAAAACGAATCAGCTCTGGAGTCGTTTGCGCTTCCTGTAGCAATACCAGCTGCGCTTCTTTACCGAAGGTTTGCAATACTGACATCCAGTCAGCACGTTGCTGTTTGAAGATATTCCATACCAGTACGCGCAGTGAGGCACCTGGAGTAATCGGCGCGCCGGGCGGACGCGCCTGCCCCACATGCAGCATTCCATTAGGAGGAAAGATCCTTTCCACCGGTTGGCCAGCTACATATCTCATGGCATAGGTTTTTTTGCGCACGATACCGCCCGTCTTGAAGTGACTACAACAGATACTGCCTTCAGTTATAGGGTCTACCGCGACGACTTTCAATCAATGTGGTGGAATTTACCTTCCGGACAGGCAAGCAAATGTTACGATAGTAACAAATTTAGACATTACTCATATCTGCTACCCTCTTCGGTAGGCAACAGGTAAAACAGTTAGGGAGACGGGGTGAAAGCATCCTCAGATGAACTGAAGATATTTGTCACGGTGGTAGAGAGCGGCAGCTTCAGTCGTGCGGCCAGGCAGCTTGAGCTGGCAACATCTGCCGTCAGCCGCGCGGTGAAGAAGCTTGAGGCTAAGCTGGGCGTTGAGCTGTTGACGCGGACGACGCGTCAACTCAACCTGACCCAGGAAGGCGAAGGTTACTTCCGCAAGGTCCAGAAACTGTTACAGGAGATGGCGGCAGCGGAAAGTGAGCTGATGGAAAGTCGCCAGGTACCGCGTGGACTACTGCGGGTTGATGCTGCAACGCCGGTGGTACTCCATCTGCTGACGCCAATGATGGCTGCTTTCCGGCAACGTTATCCGGAGATGACGCTCTCACTGATATCTTCTGAAACCTTTATTAATCTTATTGAGCGCAAGGTAGACGTAGCTATTCGCGCCGGTAATCTGACTGATTCCAGCCTGCGGGCACGCCCTCTGTTTACCAGCTACCGTAAAATGGTCGCCTCACCTTGCTGGCTGGCACGTCATGGCTCGCCCGCCAGCGTTGAAGATCTGGCGCAGCATGACTGTCTTGGATTTGTCGAGACGCCAGCACTTAACCGCTGGCCGATAGCCCAGCCTGACGGTGAACTCTATACGATTCAGCCAGCGATATCGGCGAACAGCGGAGAAACGCTAAAGCAGCTTGCTCTGGCGGGAAACGGTATTGCCTGCCTGTCAGATTATATGATCGATAAAGAACTTAGTATGGGATCGCTGGTAGAAGTGCTGGCGGACAGGCGTTTGCCGGTAGCAATGCCGTTTAGCGCGGTGTATTACAGCGATCGCGCCGTCAGTAACCGCGTCAGGGCCTTTATTGATTTTCTTAGCGAATGGATTAACGAGCACCGCATGCCGTAAAACTCATTTGCCCTTTCTCTCTGGCGGAACCCGATAAAGACGATTTAACGGTTAACGACGCTGACAGTGAGGGATTATGGTGTGAAGACGGCGAAACTGCTGCGCTGAGCGCACAAAAGCAAAAAGCCCTGACATGACTGTCAGGGCTATTGCTAATAAAGTGGCGGAACGGACGGGACTCGAACCCGCGACCCCCTGCGTGACAGGCAGGTATTCTAACCGACTGAACTACCGCTCCACCGAATACTGCATTATCAGCACAACTCCGCTGATAACCGGCTCCGCCCGCGGGCGTTACCTTAATTTGATGCCTGGCAGTTCCCTACTCTCGCATGGGGAAGCCCCACACTACCATCGGCGCTGCGGCGTTTCACTTCTGAGTTCGGCATGGGGTCAGGTGGGACCACCGCGCTCTCGCCGCCAGGCAAATTCTTGTCGCCGGAACGCGCTTTTACCCGCTCCCGCTTGATGCTTTAATCCGGTGAACAAACTGAAAATTCTCGCGTCTCTCTCTTTCCCCAAAACGCTTCCGGCGTTGTAAGGTTAAGCCTCACGGGTCATTAGTACCGGTCAGCTCAACGCATCGCTGCGCTTACACACCCGGCCTATCAACGTCGTCGTCTTCAACGTCCCTTCAGGAGGCTCAAAGGCCTCAGGGAAGACTCATCTCGAGGCAAGTTTCGTGCTTAGATGCTTTCAGCACTTATCTCTTCCGCACGTAGCTACCGGGCAGTGCCATTGGCATGACAACCCGTACACCAGCGGTGCGTTCACTCCGGTCCTCTCGTACTAGGAGCAACCCCTCTCAGTCTTCCAGCGCCCACGGCAGATAGGGACCGACTGTCTCACGACGTTCTAAACCCAGCTCGCGTACCACTTTAAATGGCGAACAGCCATACCCTTGGGACCTACTTCAGCCCCAGGATGTGATGAGCCGACATCGAGGTGCCAAACACCGCCGTCGATATGAACTCTTGGGCGGTATCAGCCTGTTATCCCCGGAGTACCTTTTATCCGTTGAGCGATGGCCCTTCCATTCAGAACCACCGGATCACTATGACCTGCTTTCGCACCTGCCCGAGCCGTCACTCTCGCAGTCAAGCCAGCTTATGCCATTGCACTAACCTCACGATGTCCGACCGTGATTAGCTGACCTTCGTACTCCTCCGTTACGCTTTGGGAGGAGACCGCCCCAGTCAAACTACCACCAGACACTGTCCGCAGCCCGGATTACGGGCCTACGTTAGAACACCAGCCATTAAAGGGTGGTATTTCAAGGGCGGCTCCACGCGGACTGGCGTCCGCGCTTCAAAGCCTCCCACCTATCCTGCACATCAAGGACCGGTGTTCAGTGTCAAGCTGTAGTAAAGGTTCACGGGGTCTTTCCGTCTTGCCGCGGGTACACTGCATCTTCACAGCGAGTTCAATTTCACTGAGTCTCGGGTGGAGACAGCCTGGCCATCATTACGCCATTCGTGCAGGTCGGAACTTACCCGACAAGGAATTTCGCTACCTTAGGACCGTTATAGTTACGGCCGCCGTTTACCGGGGCTTCGATCAAGAGCTTCTCCTTACGGATAACCCCATCAATTAACCTTCCGGCACCGGGCAGGCGTCACACCGTATACGTCCACTTTCGTGTTTGCACAGTGCTGTGTTTTTAATAAACAGTTGCAGCCAGCTGGTATCTTCGACTGGCCTCGGCTCCGGGAGCAAGTCCTTCACCTACGCGCCAGCGTGCCTTCTCCCGAAGTTACGGCACCATTTTGCCTAGTTCCTTCACCCGAGTTCTCTCAAGCGCCTTGGTATTCTCTACCTGACCACCTGTGTCGGTTTGGGGTACGATTCCGCGTTACCTGGAGCTTAGAGGCTTTTCCTGGAAGCAGGGCATTTGTTGCTTCAGCGCCGTAGCGCCTCGTCATCACGCCTCAGCCTTAAGCATCCGGATTTGCCTGGATGCTCAGCCTACACGCTTAAACCGGGACAACCGTCGCCCGGCCAACATAGCCTTCTCCGTCCCCCTTCGCAGTAACGCCGAGTACGGGAATATTAACCCGTTTCCCATCGACTACGCCTTTCGGCCTCGCCTTAGGGGTCGACTCACCCTGCCCGATTAACGTTGGACAGGAACCCTTGGTCTTCCGGCGAGCGGGCTTTTCACCCGCTTTATCGTTACTTATGTCAGCATTCGCACTTCTGATACCTCCAGCATGCCTCACAGCACACCTTTCGCAGGCTTACAGAACGCTCCCCTACCCAACAACACTTACGTGTCGCTGCCGCAGCTTCGGTGCATGGTTTAGCCCCGTTACATCTTCCGCGCAGGCCGACTCGACCAGTGAGCTATTACGCTTTCTTTAAATGATGGCTGCTTCTAAGCCAACATCCTGGCTGTCTGGGCCTTCCCACATCGTTTCCCACTTAACCATGACTTTGGGACCTTAGCTGGCGGTCTGGGTTGTTTCCCTCTTCACGACGGACGTTAGCACCCGCCGTGTGTCTCCCGTGATAACATTCTCCGGTATTCGCAGTTTGCATCGGGTTGGTAAGCCGGGATGGCCCCCTAGCCGAAACAGTGCTCTACCCCCGGAGATGAATTCACGAGGCGCTACCTAAATAGCTTTCGGGGAGAACCAGCTATCTCCGGTTTGATTGGCCTTTCACCCCCAGCCACAGGTCATCCGCTAATTTTTCAACATTAGTCGGTTCGGTCCTCCAGTTAGTGTTACCCAACCTTCAACCTGCCCATGGCTAGATCACCGGGTTTCGGGTCTATACCCTGCAACTTAGCGCCCGGTTAAGACTCGGTTTCCCTTCGGCTCCCCTATGCGGTTAACCTTGCTACAGAATATAAGTCGCTGACCCATTATACAAAAGGTACGCAGTCACCTAACAAGTAGGCTCCCACTGCTTGTACGTACACGGTTTCAGGTTCTGTTTCACTCCCCTCGCCGGGGTTCTTTTCGCCTTTCCCTCACGGTACTGGTTCACTATCGGTCAGTCAGGAGTATTTAGCCTTGGAGGATGGTCCCCCCATGTTCAGACAGGATACCACGTGTCCCGCCCTACTCGTCGAACTCACAGCGCATGCGCTTTTGTGTACGGGACTGTCACCCTGTACCGTGCGCCTTTCCAGACGCTTCCACTAACACACGCGCTGATTCAGGTTCTGGGCTCTTCCCCGTTCGCTCGCCGCTACTCAGGGAATCTCGGTTGATTTCTTTTCCTCGGGGTACTTAGATGTTTCAGTTCCCCCGGTTCGCCTCATGCCACTATGTATTCATGACATGATAGTGCAACGGATTGCACTGGGTTTCCCCATTCGGGTATCGCCGGTTATTGCGGTTCATATCACCTTGCCGGCGCTTATCGCAGATTAGCACGCCCTTCATCGCCTCTGACTGCCAGGGCATCCACCGTGTACGCTTCGTCGCTTAACCTCACAACCCGCAAGCGTCTCGTGAGACACTTACCGGCGCGAGAAATTGAGAGACTCTGAACGGCTTCTGTAAAAAAGCCGCTCTTTCAAATTTTCAGCTTGTTCCGGATTGTTAAAGAGCAATATCTTAAAGCCGACTCGCTAAAGTCAGTTTTAAGATATGGGGGCAGGTAACTTTCACTTACGTACCAGCAAGTGGCGTCCCCTAGGGATTCGAACCCCTGTTACCGCCGTGAAAGGGCGGTGTCCTGGGCCTCTAGACGAAGGGGACACTGAGTCTGCTTCGCAAGACGCCTTGCTCATGCTTTCTATCAGACAATCTGTGTGAGCACTTCACCGAATGGTATCCGCTGGTAAGGAGGTGATCCAACCGCAGGTTCCCCTACGGTTACCTTGTTACGACTTCACCCCAGTCATGAATCACAAAGTGGTAAGCGCCCTCCCGAAGGTTAAGCTACCTACTTCTTTTGCAACCCACTCCCATGGTGTGACGGGCGGTGTGTACAAGGCCCGGGAACGTATTCACCGTGGCATTCTGATCCACGATTACTAGCGATTCCGACTTCACGGAGTCGAGTTGCAGACTCCGATCCGGACTACGACGCACTTTGTGAGGTCCGCTTGCTCTCGCGAGGTCGCTTCTCTTTGTATGCGCCATTGTAGCACGTGTGTAGCCCTGGTCGTAAGGGCCATGATGACTTGACGTCATCCCCACCTTCCTCCGGTTTATCACCGGCAGTCTCCTTTGAGTTCCCGCCATCACGCGCTGGCAACAAAGGATAAGGGTTGCGCTCGTTGCGGGACTTAACCCAACATTTCACAACACGAGCTGACGACAGCCATGCAGCACCTGTCTCACGGCTCCCGAAGGCACAACCGCATCTCTGCAGTCTTCCGTGGATGTCAAGACCAGGTAAGGTTCTTCGCGTTGCATCGAATTAAACCACATGCTCCACCGCTTGTGCGGGCCCCCGTCAATTCATTTGAGTTTTAACCTTGCGGCCGTACTCCCCAGGCGGTCGACTTAACGCGTTAGCTCCGGAAGCCACGAGTCAAGCTCACAGCCTCCAAGTCGACATCGTTTACGGCGTGGACTACCAGGGTATCTAATCCTGTTTGCTCCCCACGCTTTCGCACCTGAGCGTCAGTCTTCGTCCAGGGGGCCGCCTTCGCCACCGGTATTCCTCCAGATCTCTACGCATTTCACCGCTACACCTGGAATTCTACCCCCTCTACGAGACTCAAGCCTGCCAGTTTCGGATGCAGTTCCCGGGTTGAGCCCGGGGATTTCACATCCGACTTGACAGACCGCCTGCGTGCGCTTTACGCCCAGTAATTCCGATTAACGCTTGCACCCTCCGTATTACCGCGGCTGCTGGCACGGAGTTAGCCGGTGCTTCTTCTGCGGGTAACGTCAATGACGAACCGTATTAAGGCTCATCCCTTCCTCCCCGCTGAAAGTACTTTACAACCCGAAGGCCTTCTTCATACACGCGGCATGGCTGCATCAGGCTTGCGCCCATTGTGCAATATTCCCCACTGCTGCCTCCCGTAGGAGTCTGGACCGTGTCTCAGTTCCAGTGTGGCTGGTCATCCTCTCAGACCAGCTAGGGATCGTCGCCTTGGTGAGCCGTTACCCCACCAACAAGCTAATCCCATCTGGGCACATCCGATGGCGTGAGGCCCGAAGGTCCCCACTTTGGTCCGAAGACGTTATGCGGTATTAGCCACCGTTTCCAGTGGTTATCCCCCTCCATCGGGCAGTTTCCCAGACATTACTCACCCGTCCGCCACTCGTCAGCGAAGCAGCAAGCTGCTTCCTGTTACCGTTCGACTTGCATGTGTTAGGCCTGCCGCCAGCGTTCAATCTGAGCCATGATCAAACTCTTCAATTAAAGTCTGATGCTCAGAGAAAAACGTCGTAATGAATTACGTGTTCACTCAGAGACTTTGATACTGCAATTAGTTTGCGATATCCGTTCCGTGAGTGCCCACACAGATTGTCTGATAAATTGTTAAAGAGCAGTGCAACAGGGCGCTTCGCCGTGCTGCGAGGTGGCGTATATTACGCTTTCCTCTTTCAGAGTCAACCCCTTTTTCGGGAAGTTTTTCTCCGGCGATTCAGAACCGCTGAACCGCTCAACACCGCGTGGCGTAAGCCGTTGTGCCGTGTCGATGGAGGCGCATTATAGGGAGTAATTCGGGCCTGACAAGCGCTAATTTCAACTTTTTTGCTGTTTGCTGGAATTTCGCGCAAAACAGCCGATTTTAAGCCTGTTTTATCCGTGCAGGCAGCTCTGCGAGGCTATCAATTACCCAATCCGCTGCTTTTTCACCCTCTTCCGTTACTGGCTTGCCGCTGCGCACCAGTACCGTCGTGCCTACACCAGCAGCCTTCCCAGCCAGCACATCATCAATTTTGTCGCCAACCATATAAGAAGCAGCCATATCGATATTGAGATGTTTCATGGCGCTTAACAGCATACCTGGCTGCGGCTTGCGACAGTCACATACCTGACGTAGCGCCTCAACGGCCGCCTCTGGATGATGAGGACAATAATAAATGCCGTCGAGATCAACTCCCCGGTCAGCCAGCGACCAATCCATCCACTCGGTTAACTGCATAAACTGCTCTTCACTGAAGAGGCCGCGAGCAATCCCGGACTGGTTAGTGACCAGCACCAGCGCATAGCCCATTTTCTTCAGCGCCTGCATCGCCTCGATAACGCCATCAATAAACTGGAAATCATCAATCTCATGGACATAACCATGGTCCACATTCAAGGTGCCATCGCGATCGAGAAAAATCGCCGGTACTTTAGCTGTCACGTAGAAACTCCTGCTGCCGAATATAGAGGTCAGTATCGCATGATTGTAATAAAAGAGAGAATGGCAGATTGAATCTCTTAGATTGATTTAGACGTCTGGATGCCTTAACATCCATTTCAAATTTTGTTGGCCCGATCGAACAAAACAGAGCTACACCACGGATAACTTCATCGCGATAGATAACCAATAATTCAATGATAAAACTTAATAATATTACTAAAGTCTTTCAGCAGGGCGTACGTACCATCACCGCGCTGTCTGATGTTACTTTGCATGTCCCGGCCGGACAAATTTACGGCGTGATTGGTTCATCAGGCGCAGGTAAGAGTACCTTGATTCGTTGCGTCAACCTGCTGGAGCGGCCAACATCCGGCAGCGTCCTGGTCGATGGACAGGATTTAACCGCGCTTTCCGAAAGCCAGTTAACGCTGGCCCGCCGTCAGATCGGCATGATTTTCCAGCATTTCAACCTGCTTAATTCCCGCACCGTTTTTGGTAACGTGGCGCTACCGCTTGAGCTGGATAACACGCCACGTGAAGCTATCAAGGCGCGCGTCACCGAGCTGCTGGATCTGGTTGGGCTGGGAGATAAGCGTGACGCCTGGCCTGCCAACCTTTCCGGTGGTCAGAAGCAGCGCGTTGCTATTGCCCGCGCACTGGCAAGCAATCCGAAGGTTCTGTTGTGTGACGAGGCCACCAGCGCCCTCGATCCGGCAACTACCCGAGCTATTCTGGAGCTGCTGAAGGATATCAATCGCCGCCTCGGCATTACTATTTTGCTGATTACTCATGAAATGGATGTAGTAAAACGCATCTGCGATCAGGTTGCGGTAATCAGTGACGGGCAGCTGATTGAGAAAGACAGCGTAAGTGAAGTGTTCTCTCATCCCAAAACGCCGCTGGCGCAGCAATTTATTCAGTCAACGCTGCATCTCGATATCCCGGAAGATTATCAGCAGCGTCTGGCGGCACAGGCATCCGCAGACAGCGTTCCTCTGCTGCGTCTGGAGTTTACCGGTCAATCAGTTGATGCTCCGCTGCTGTCGGAAACCGCCCGCCGCTTTAACGTAAACAACAATATTATTAGCGCTCAGATGGATTACGCGGGCGGCGTAAAGTTCGGCATTATGCTGGCTGAGATGCACGGCAGCGAAGAGGAAACAACAGGCGCGATCGCCTATTTACAGCAGAACCATGTGAAAGTAGAGGTATTAGGGTATGTCTGAAGCAATGATGTGGTTGTTGGCCCGCGGCATCTGGGAAACGCTGATGATGACCTTCGTCTCTGGCTTTTTCGGTTTTGTGATCGGCCTGCCGGTGGGCGTTTTGCTTTATATTACCCGTCCCGGTCAGATTATGGCGAACAACAAGCTCTATCGGGTGCTTTCCGCACTGGTAAATATCTTCCGCTCGATTCCCTTTATTATCCTGCTGGTATGGATGATTCCTTTTACCCGTGCCATCGTCGGCACTTCCATCGGCCTGCAGGCGGCAATCGTTCCGCTGACCGTTGGCGCCGCGCCTTTTATTGCACGCATGGTAGAGAACGCCCTGCTGGAGCTGCCTGGCGGATTGATTGAGGCCTCACGCGCAATGGGCGCCACGCCGATGCAGATCATTCGTAAAATCCTGCTGCCGGAAGCCTTGCCGGGGCTGGTAAATGCGGCCACTATTACTCTGATTACGCTGGTCGGCTACTCCGCCATGGGCGGCGCGGTTGGCGCAGGCGGTCTCGGACAGATTGGCTATCAGTATGGCTATATCGGCTATAACGCAACGGTGATGAATACCGTATTGATCCTGCTGGTTGTGCTGGTTTATCTCATTCAGTTCTGTGGCGATCGCATCGTTCGTGCGGTTACACATAAATAAGCAAACATCAATTCTTACGATTAAGGAAGGGATATGTCTTTTACGTTTAAAAAAATCGCCGCCGTGGGCGCGCTGCTGGGTGCAATGGCACTGACCGGCTGTGGGCAGGAAGAAAAAGATCCGAACCACATTAAAGTGGGCGTGATTGTGGGCGCTGAACAGCAGGTTGCTGAAGTGGCGCAGAAAGTAGCGAAAGACAAATATGGCCTGGACGTTGAGCTGGTTACTTTTAACGATTACGTGCTGCCTAACGAAGCGCTGAGCAAAGGCGATATCGACGTCAACGCCTTCCAGCACAAACCTTATCTGGATGCGCAGATTAAAGATCGTGGCTATAAGCTGGTGCCGGTAGGTAATACTTTTGTTTATCCGATTGCAGGCTATTCGAAAAAAATTAAATCCCTGAACGATCTACAGGATGGTGCCCAGGTTGCCATTCCTAACGATCCGACCAACCTTGGTCGTTCCCTGCTGCTGCTGGAGAAGGTAAATCTGATCAAGCTGAAAGAGGGTGTAGGCCTGCTGCCGACCTCTCTTGATATCGTGGAAAACCCGAAAAAGCTGAAGATTGTTGAGCTGGAAGCACCGCAGCTGCCCCGTTCGCTGGATGACGATCAGATTGCTCTGGCGGTCATCAATACAACCTACGCCAGCCAGATCAACTTAACTCCAGAGAAAGATGGTATTTTCGTTGAGGATAAAGACTCTCCGTACGTTAACCTGCTTGTGGCACGCGAAGATAACAAAGATGCCGAGAACGTGAAGAAATTTGTGCAGGCCTATCAGTCTGACGAAGTGGCTGAAGCAGCCAACAAAATTTTCAACGGTGGCGCGGTCAGAGGCTGGTAATAACGACGTAACAGAGCGGTTTTTTTAGCCCCTCTGCCAGTGGTTATTCGGCTTAATGCCCTCCTTCAGGCGGTCCACAGATTTGACGATAACAGGCGTTTTACGCTTATCGTTGGATCGGGTGGGCCGCTTTTTTGCTGTTTGCCATAAGCGATCGCAACTTGTCATTTAGCAGATTGCTTGCTTCAATAACGCCAATTTTTAGAAATGAGGATAGATTGATGCGCGCGTTACCGCTCTGTTTGTTGGCGCTCTCGCTAACGGGATGCTCTTTGCTGCACAAGCCCTATAAGCCTATTCCCGCGCCAGAGCCTAAACCGACGCCCGTTGAGTCGCATCCCCGTCCAACGCCCCGCCCGGTGCCGGTTAAGCTTTATACCGATATGAATGAACTGGTCAGTAATCCTTTCCGCGATTTAGGCGAAGTTTCCGGGGAAGATTGTCAGGTCAGCCGCCAGGATTCACCGGCCAATATTAATACCGCCCGTAAACGTATGCAGATCCGCGCTTCCTACATGAAAGCTAACGCTGTGCTGTTGCATAAATGCGAAGTGCTGAGCGAAAGCCAGGGCTGCTATCGTCACGCAGTTTGTCAGGGCACCGCGCTGAAAGTCTCCGGTAAATGAGCGAGTTTGCCTTTACACAAATCGGCGTCATTAAATCGCCGTGGAAAGAGAAATTTGCCGTACCGCGTCAGCCTGGATTAATTGAGGATGGCGGCGGCGAACTGCGTCTACTTCCGCCTTATAACCAGCAGGAGGCAGTACGCGGTCTGGAGTCCTTCAGCCACTTATGGCTGTTGTTTGTGTTTCATCAAACGATGGCAGGCGGCTGGCGTCCCACCGTGCGCCCTCCCCGTCTCGGCGGCAATACACGCATGGGCGTTTTTGCCACGCGCTCCACTTTTCGCCCTAATCCAATCGGTATGTCGCTGGTAGAACTTAAAGGGATTCACTGCCCTCAGGGTCAGGTGATTCTGGAGTTAGGCAGCCTGGATCTGGTAGATGGAACGCCGATAGTGGATATCAAACCTTATCTGCCTTTTGCCGAGGCGTTACCCCAGGCGCGCGCGGGTTTTGCGCAACATGCGCCAGAGGCGGAAATGCCGGTACGTTTTTCACCGCAGGCGCAGCAGCAGCTGACACGCCATCAGTCACGCTATCCGCAGCTGACGCGTTTTATTACCCAGGTGCTGGCACAGGATCCTCGTCCGGCCTATCGTAAAGGTGAAGAGCCGGAACGCGAATATGCCGCCTGGCTGCTTGATTTCAACGTGCGCTGGCGCGTAACGGCGGAAGGAACTGAGGTGCTGGCGCTCGATCCGCGCTAATTTATCCTCCCCTCTCTTTTGAGGTGCATCGCTCGCTGTTACACTACCGCCACTATTTTCAGGTCATCCTTTGACTATTTTCCGCCCAAACTGGAATCTTACAGATGCGTACTACTCAATATCTGCTCTCCACCCTTAAGGAGACGCCGTCCGATGCCGAAGTAATCAGCCACCAGCTGATGCTGCGCGCCGGTATGATCCGTAAACTGGCCTCCGGCCTTTATACCTGGCTGCCGACAGGCTTACGCGTACTTAAAAAAGTTGAAAACATCGTGCGCGAAGAGATGACTAACGCCGGTGCGATTGAAATCTGCATGCCGGTCGTGCAGCCTGCCGATCTGTGGCAGGAGAGTGGCCGCTGGGAGCAGTACGGCCCGGAGCTGTTACGCCTGGTTGACCGCGGCGATCGTCCATTTGTACTCGGCCCGACGCACGAAGAAGTTATTACCGATCTGATTCGCAACGAGCTGAGCTCCTACAAGCAGCTGCCGCTGAACCTGTTCCAGATTCAGACCAAATTCCGCGATGAAGTGCGTCCACGCTTCGGTGTGATGCGTTCACGCGAATTTATTATGAAGGACGCCTACTCCTTCCATACTACGCAGGAATCGCTACAGGAAACTTACGACGCGATGTACCGCGCCTATAGTGCCATCTTCAGCCGTATGGGGCTGGATTTCCGTGCAGTACAGGCGGATACCGGCTCCATCGGCGGCAGCGCATCCCATGAATTCCAGGTACTGGCGCAGAGCGGTGAAGATGATATCGTTTTCTCTACCGAATCGGATTACGCAGCCAATATCGAGCTGGCTGAGGCCGTTGCCCCGACAGGTGAACGCCCGGCACCGTCGCAGCCATTAGCACAGATCGATACGCCAAACGCTAAAACTATCGCTGACCTGGTTGCGCAATTTAATCTGCCAATCGATAAGACGGTAAAAACGCTGATCGTTAAGGCCAGTGAAGAGAGCGGTCATCAGCTGGTCGCGCTGCTGGTACGCGGCGATCACGAGCTGAACGAAATCAAAGCGGAGAAAGTGGATATCGTCGCCGCGCCGCTGGAATTTGCCACCGAAGAAGAGATTCGTGCAGCGATTGGTGCGGGTCCTGGCTCACTCGGCCCGATTGGTCTGACGCTGCCGGTGATTGCCGATCGTACCGTAGCGAAAATGAGCGATTTCAGCGCAGGTGCCAATATTGACGGTAAACACTATACCGGCATTAACTGGGGCCGCGATCTGGCAGAGCCGTTACAGATTGCCGATCTGCGCAATGTAGTAGAAGGCGATGTCAGCCCGGATGGTAAAGGCACGCTGCTGATCAAGCGCGGTATTGAAGTGGGACACATCTTCCAGCTGGGCACCAAATACTCTGAAGCGATGAAAGCCGCTGTTCAGGGTGAAGACGGTCGTAACCAGACGCTGACCATGGGCTGCTACGGCATCGGCGTAACGCGCGTGGTAGCAGCAGCGATTGAGCAAAACCATGACGATCGCGGCATCATCTGGCCTGCGGCGCTGGCACCGTTCCAGGTGGCGATTCTGCCAATGAACATGCACAAATCTTTCCGCGTGAAAGAACTGGCGGAAGAGCTGTATACCACGCTGCGCGCCAAAGGTATCGAGGTATTGCTGGACGATCGTAAAGAGCGTCCAGGCGTAATGTTCGCCGATATGGAACTGATTGGTATTCCGCACACTATCGTGCTGGGCGATCGCAACCTCGATAACGATGAGATCGAATATAAAGCGCGCCGTGCCGGAGAGAAGCAGATGATCAAACGCGATCGGATCGTTGATTTTCTGGTAGAAGCGATCCAGGGCTAATTGCCGTTACGCTAAGCGCTAACGAAAAAGCCCCTGAGCTTATTTAATCATGCTCAGGGGCTTTTTTATTACTTCGCCGCGATCCGCTTTTGCGACAGGCATTTTTAATAACGTCAGAATTTATAAATTAACGTACCTTTCCGCGCAATGCTTTGGTGGCGCTACGCTGCGCCTTACCCTCCAGCCGACGCCGCTTAGAGGCCAGTGTCGGACGCGTCGGGCGGCGTGCTTTTTCTTCTACCGTTAACTCGCGAATCAGATTCTCCAGCCGCTTCAGCGCCGCTTCACGATTCATCTCCTGGCTGCGATACTCCTGCGCTTTAATAATCACCACGCCTTCGGCGGTGATCAGATGGTGGCTGGCTGCCAACAAACGTGATTTATAGTATTCCGGCAGTGACGAGGCGCGAATATCAAAACGCAGATGAATCGCGGTGGCGCTTTTATTCACATGCTGCCCGCCAGCGCCCTGGGCGCGGATAGCACTTATTTCCAGTTCGTCGTCACTGATAGCAGCATGACGTGACAATACAATCATAATTTTTATCCAACTGGCGGCGGCGAAAACGGCACGCGACGCTAAAAATGTTCCGGTTACAGTGTGACCTCCACAGGCAAAAGGTCAATGCTTTTGCTCCTGCTCTACTTTTCGGTGGTTGTAATCAAGCTATCTCGTCACCATATCAGCCAGCCTTGCCTGGCACACGTGCTCTGTCAGCAGCACAAATAAATACGCTGCTCGCCAGGCTGATTTCCCGCTGGCGGCTATGTTATAGTCGCTGAAGACAGAGATTTACGCTCTGAAAGGAGGTGCATGTGCAGAAATATTGTGATTTGGTTCGTCAGAAGTACGCTGAGATCGGCGGTGGCGAACTGGGATACGTGCCCGACGCCATAGGTTGCGCGTTAAAAACACTGAATGAGATAGCGGCTAACAGCACGCTAGACTCTTCCGTCAGGGAACAGGCGGCCTATGCCGCTGCAAACTTAATGGTGAGCGACTATGTTGACGAATGAAGCCTATAAACCGATCAATTGTGACGATTACGATACCCTGGAGCTTGCCTGCCAGAAAAACTGGGCGTTAACACTCGATCTGAAAAATGGCGAGCAGCTAACGGTGAAGGCGAAAGACATTTTTACCCGTAAAAATGTCGAGTATCTGGCGGTAGAGGATACCGGCGAAGCACGTGAACTGCGGCTGGATCATATCGCCAGCTTCAGTCATCCAGAGCTGGGTACGGTAGTGGTCAGCGAATCTGATTAACCGGCGGGCGGGCCTGCCCGCCCTGCACTTTTACGGCTTGATCGAGTGATAATAAGCCGCTAAATCCGCCATATCCGCCTCGCTTAACCCGCTAACAAACGCCTTCATCACTTCCGCCTGCCCCCCGCTGCGTTCCCCTTTCTTATAGGCCTGCAACGCATGTTGTAAATAGTCCGCGTTCTGCCCGGCCAGATGAGGATAGAGCGAAACCGAGGCTTTTCCCTCTGCACCATGACAACCGCTACAGGCGGCGGCCTTCTCCTGCCCGGCGGCAACGTTTCCCGCCGCCAGCACGGGCGTGGTAACCAATGCCAGCGTCAGGATTAACAGGCTCTTCATACAGATTCTCCAGTCGCATTTTTTTGCCAGTCGATATGCCAGCCGGTGCCTGATACAGCGCTCCCTTCACGGCAAACGAAGGTATCCAGCGCGGCGATCAGGGTATCGTTGTAATAGATTAGCGGCGTCGTTTCTCGCTGCCAGGGCGGCACACCGCACTCCTGCCATAGCTTTTTAATCGGGCGATGTCCGCCGCGCCCGACAATAGCAAAGCTGCCCTGCGCCTGGAAGCGTATGCTAACCGTTTCATCGGCGCGTGGCGGCCGGATTTCGGTACCCGTCTGCGCCAGACACAACGTGCCAAGCCCGTGCGGCAGGCTAAGCGGCTGCTGCATATCAGGCCAGGCCAAAACCTCATCACGCAGCGAAGGGCGCAGCGGCAGCCAGTAAAGCGCCTGACGATAGCGACGTACTTCATGATCGCCCAGCCGTAGCCGGGGTGCGGCATCCTCGCGGGCGCAAATCACCTCCAGCCACAGACGCTGCATCGCATCACGTGACGGCATTTTTCCGCCGCACAGCGCTATCCAGCGGCGCAGCAGCGCGGCGCGGCGCGCTTCGCTCAACGTATGAAAATCTGCGATTTGCAGCGCACCATCCGGCTGCATACGCTGTTGCAGCGATTCCGCCAGTAGCTCATCCAACAGTTGTTCCTGCTCGCCGCACAGTGCCGCGCTACGCGCTGCCGCATCGGCAAAATGCGGCCAGCGTGCATTCAGCAACGGCATAATCCGCTGGCGCAGGAAATTGCGGTCGTAGCGGGTATCCTGATTGCTTTCATCCTCTACCCAGCAAAGCTGATGTTGATGTGCCCACTGCTCCAGTTCGGCACGGCGACAGCGCAGCAGCGGACGCAGCAGACGATGTTCACCCAGCGTCATGCTAGAAGGCATTGCCGCCAGCCCCGCCGGCCCGCTGCCGCGTTTCAGCGCCAGCAACAGCGTTTCACACTGATCGTCAAGATGCTGCGCGGTCACCAGCGCCTCACCAGGTAGTAGATGGCGGCGAAACGCCTGGTAGCGCCCTTCTCTTGCCGCCGCCTCGATCCCCTTATCGCGCCCGTCCACCGTGATCCGTTCCAACAGAAAGGGGACGTTCCACTGCTGGCAAAGGGCGCGACAGCGATCTGCCCAGCTGTCGGCATTGGCGCTAAGTCCGTGATGAATGTGAATGGCACGCAGATGAAGTTCAGGCAGCCGCTGACGTAACAGCGTAAGCTGATGCAACAGCACGGTTGAATCCAGCCCGCCGCTAAAAGCCACCAGCAGCTTTCGCTCATCGCTCAGCCATTGTTCAAGTTCTGCAAGCTGCGTCATGAAAAATCCGTTGCGGAAAAACGGCCATCACAGGATGACTGTAAAGCGGCTATTTTACGCCTGATAAAGTTCCAGCGGCAAATTATCCGGGTCGTGGAAAAAAGTGAAGCGCCTGTCGGTCAGCGGATCGACGCGCACCGGCTCGCAGGCAATGCCCTTTTGCTGTAAAAGACGACAGGCAGCATCAACATCCTCAACGGCAAAGGCCAGATGCCGCAGCCCGCACGCCTCAGGATGGCTTACCCTGGCGGGCGGCGTGGGAAAAGAGAAAAGCTCAATCATATACTGGCCGTTCAGCGCCAGATCGCCTTTCCATGAGTCCCGCGCCTCGCGATATACTTCCTGTTGCAGGGTGAAGCCGAGAATATCGCAGTAAAATGCCTTACTGCGCGCATAGTCGCTGGCGATAATCGCAATATGATGCATCTGTTTAATGCCTAACATAACGGCTCCTGAATGACCACTTATCGCTGAACCCTACCCGCTCCTTTACGCTGAAGCAAGGCGGCAAACTCTGCAAAATCAATGCTCGCCAACAGGGATCGCCGGTTCCTCCTGCTTTAACACGCGTACCAGGTAGCTTCCCTCTTCCGTCAGCTTAGCGCCGTGAATATCGGTTTCAAAGCCGGGATAGTGACGCCCGACGGCGCAAAGCATCAGCAGGAAATCGAGCACCGGGCGGCTCGCCTCGGTAATCATCTCGCCGGGCATCACCAGCGGTACGCCGGGCGGATAAGGCAAAATCATATTGGCGGAGACGCGTCCAATAAGCTGATCAATCTCTATGGTTTCCACCTCTCCTTTAACCTGAAGCTGGAACGCCTGATGCGGCGTCATTTTCATCTCCGGCAACACGTCAAACGCCTTCAGCATCAGGCGCGGCAGATCGTGCTGGCGGATCAGCTGATGAATGCCCTGCGCCAGCGTCTGGATACGCATATTGCGATAGAAGTCGGGATCTTCCGCATAGAGATCCGGCAGAATATTTTTGACGCGCAGGTTAAGATCGTAGGCGCGTTTAAAGTCCAGCAGCGCACGCAGCAGCCCCATCGCCCTGGTTTTATCAATGCCGATGCTGAACAGGAACAGCAAATTATAAGGCCCGGTTTTTTCCACCACGATGCCGCGCTCATCAAGGAATTTTGCTACCAGCGCCGCCGGAATACCCTCTTCCGCCATCTCGCCCTGCTCGCTCATGCCCGGCGTCAGAATAGTTACCTTGATCGGGTCGAGATACATATGATCGCGATCGGCATCGATAAAACCGTGCCAGTCTTCTTCTCCCGGTTGGATCGGCCAGCACTCCGCCTCATCGATACCGTCCGGCTGCCAGATATCGAAGAACCAGCTGTCAGATTCTTCCCGCAGCCGCTGGATCTCGCGCCGGAAATGCAGCGCCCGTTCCACCGAGCGGTTAATCAACCGACGCCCGGGATTACCACGCAGCATCGCCGCTGCCGTTTCGATCGAGGCAACGATCGAGTAGTTAGGCGAGGTGGTGGTATGCATCATATAGGCTTCGTTAAAGGTCTGCTCGTCGTAGTCGCCTTTAATATGGATCAGCGAAGCCTGGGAAAAGGCGGCCAGCAGCTTATGCGTTGACTGGGTTTCATAGATGACCTTGCCGGGAGTACGTTCACCACTCATGCCGCTTTTACCGGCATAAATTGGATGAAAATTGGTGTAGGGCACCCAGGCGGAATCAAAATGAATGGAAGGCACTTCCAGCGTCTCTTTGATATAGCGCGTGTTGTAGAGCAGGCCATCATAGGTGGAGTTGGTGATAACGGCGTGAACCGGCCAGGCGGCGTGTTCGGTCTGCGCCACTTTCAGCGCGATGCTTTCGCGAGTGAATTCGCGTTTTGGAATGCCGCCGAGAATCCCCAACGCGTTACGTGTCGGCTTCAGCCAGATCGGCACGATATCGCTCATCATCAACAGATGGGTTAAGGATTTATGGCAGTTGCGGTCGATCAGCATGGTGCTGCCCGCCGGAACCGCATACATTCCAACAATTTTATTCGAGGTGGAGGTGCCGTTGGTCACCATGTAGCTCTGCTCAGCGCCGAAGGTACGGGCGATATACTCTTCCGCCTCCAGATGCGGTCCGGTGTGATCGAGCAGCGAACCCAACTCGGTCACGGAAATCGAGGTATCCGCCTTCAGCGTATTCGGGCCGTAGAAATCATAAAACAGCGTGCCGACCGGGCTTTTCTGAAAGGCGGTCCCGGCCATATGGCCTGGCGTACAGAAAGTATATTTGCCCTCTTTGACATAGGTGAACAGCGCGCGGGTCAGCGGTGGCGTAATATTCTCAATATATTCATCGGTATACTGGCGGATTCGCTGGGCGATATCTTCCGCCACGCCAAGCGCATATTCAAAGAACCACAGCGCCATGCGCATCTCATTGATGCTGATATTCATCGTCGAATGGGTATTGATAAAGGCGTAAAGCGGCAGGTACTCATTCAGCTGGTTAATCTCGCTGCATAAATCCAGGCTGTACTCATCCCAGTCAAAGATTACGCCGCAGATACGCGGATTGTGTTCGATTAGCTTGACCAGATCGTTGGCATCTTTCGGGTAGATAGGTTCAAAGCCCTGGGCGATCAGCGCCTGATGCAGCTGGCGCATCGGCTCATCTTTATAAAAGGCGTTATGCGGTCCCATTATCGCAAGAATATTCAATTCGCACCTCCTGGTGATGAGCGATAAAGAATAAGCATAGCGAAGTGTGGGCAAGACGTTAAACAGACCTGCCGGACGGCAGGTCAGGAAAGTGTAACGAAGGGCTTAGCTGCGATCGTGAACGGTTTCCGTAGGTGCATTCGCTCTGACGGACGCGATGCCTTTTTCCGCAGCCTGTTTGCTGCTGTACATTTCACTGACCGCAATAATTTCGTGATTGCCTGCGCGCAGAACAAAATACCAGGGCTGCGAGGTACTCTTTTTAGATTTAAGTATTTCGTAATATCCCATAAAAACTCCTGTTATCAATGGGGATGATTAAGCGGTCCAAATTTAACCACTGACGCGGCAAAAACAACCGGACTTACAGGATTTATTGCAGGAAATTAAGCTGTCGTAATAGTAAAAAAGGCGGCCCGAAGGCCGCCTCGTTGCAAACGCTTTAGATTATGCGTAGCCGTAATTCATCAGACGATGGTAGCGACGGTTCAGTAGCTCTTCGGTATTCAACCCGTCCAGCTCGGCCAGATCGGCCAGCAGCTGCGCCTTCAGCGATTCCGCGATTGCCAGCGGATCGCGATGCGCGCCGCCCAGCGGTTCAGGAATGATCGAGTCAATCAGATCCAGCTCTTTCAGGCGCGGCGCGATAATGCCCATCGCTTCCGCCGCCAGCGGCGCTTTATCTGCACTCTTCCACAGGATAGAGGCGCAGCCTTCTGGTGAAATAACGGAATAGGTGCTGTACTGCAACATATTCACTTTATCGCCCACGCCGATAGCCAGCGCGCCGCCGGAGCCGCCTTCACCGATAACGGTACAGATAACCGGCACTTTCAGACCTGACATCTCACGCAGGTTGCGTGCAATTGCTTCGGACTGACCGCGCTCTTCCGCGCCGACGCCAGGATAGGCACCTGGCGTATCGATAAAGGTGACGATCGGCATTTTAAAGCGTTCGGCCATCTCCATCAGGCGCAGCGCTTTGCGATAGCCTTCTGGCGCTGGCATGCCGAAGTTGCGGCGAATTTTTTCTTTTGTTTCACGGCCTTTCTGGTGGCCGATGATCATGACCGGACGCCCTTCCAGGCGCGCGATGCCGCCGACAATCGCCTTATCATCGGCGTAGGCGCGATCGCCTGCCAGCTCATCAAAGTCAGTAAACACGTTACGGACGTAGTCCAGCGTGTAAGGACGCAGCGGGTGACGCGCCAGCTGTGCGATCTGCCATGCACCCAAATCGGCGAAAATTTTACGTGTCAGCTCTACGCTTTTTTCACGCAGACGCTGAATCTCTTCGTCCAGATTAATATCGTGTTTTTCATCCTGACGGCCAACCGACTTAAGGGAGTCGATTTTCGCCTCCAGTTCCGCGATTGGCTGTTCAAAATCCAGGTAATTAAGACTCATAATGTTCCTGTTTTAGTCAAACTCCAGTTCCACCTGCTCCGATCCTATCAGCGATCGCAGGTCATTTAGCAAACGATCGCAGGGAGATACGCGCCATGCCGCACCAAAACGCAGCCTGGCCCGCGCATCCGCTCTCTGATAGTAGAGATGTACCGGAATTGTCCCCGAACGATGGGGTTCCAGAGACTGACGGAGACGGTTTAAAAGCTGGTCATCAATTTGCCTGTCCGTCAGCGAGATAGCAAGTCCGCGCGCGTATTTTTCACGCGCTTCATCGATATCCATCACTTCACGGGCGGTCATTTTAAGGCCGCCGCTAAAGTCATCAAAGCTGACCTGTCCGCTGACGATCAGGATACGGTCTTTTTCCAGCAGCTGCTGGTATTTATCAAGCGCATCTGTGAACAACATCACCTCCAGACGACCGGAACGATCGTCCAGCGTGCAGATGCCAATACGGTTACCGCGTTTAGTGACCATTACGCGGGCCGCCACCACCAAACCGGCCGCCGTGGTTATCTTCCCGCGTTCGGTTGGGTGCATGTCTTTTAGACGTACGCCACCGACGTAACGTTCAATTTCTTTCAGATACTGGTTAATCGGATGGCCGGTGAGGTAAAGCCCCAGCGTTTCCCGTTCGCCATCCAGCTGTACCTGTTCCGGCCACGGCGTAATGCTGGCGTAGGATTGTTCCACCTGCTCCGGCTCTTCCGCCAGTACGCCAAACATATCCGCCTGACCAATCGCCTCCGCTTTGGCATGCTGATCCGCCGCCTTCAGCGCATCGCCCAGCGCACTCATTAACGCCGCACGGTGCGGGCCCAGACGATCGAACGCGCCGGACATGATCAGTTTTTCCATCACCCGGCGGTTGATCTTTTTCGGATCGGTGCGGGCGCAAAGATCGAACAGCTCGCGGAAATAGCCATCTTTATTACGCGCCTCGATGATCGCTTCGATCGGTCCTTCGCCAACGCCTTTAATCGCACCGATACCGTAAACAATTTCGCCATCGTCGTTAACGTGGAACTGATAAAGGCCGGAGTTAATATCGGGCGGCAACACCTTCAGCCCCATACGCCAGCACTCATCCACCAGCCCCACCACTTTCTCGGTGTTATCCATATCGGCGGTCATGACCGCCGCCATAAATTCAGCCGGGTAGTGCGCCTTCAGCCACAGCGTCTGATAAGAGACCAGCGCATAGGCGGCGGAGTGCGATTTATTGAAGCCGTAACCGGCGAATTTTTCCACCAGGTCAAAGATTTTCATCGACAGCTCGCCGTCGATGCCCATCTTCTCCGCGCCCTCTTTAAACACCGAGCGCTGCTTCGCCATCTCTTCCGGCTTTTTCTTACCCATCGCACGGCGCAGCATATCCGCGCCGCCGAGCGTATAGCCCGCCAGCACCTGAGCGATCTGCATCACCTGTTCCTGATAAAGGATGATGCCGTAGGTAGGTTCCAGCACCGGCTTCAGCGTCTCGTGCTGCCACTCAATATCGGGATAGGAGATCGCTTCACGCCCGTGCTTACGGTCGATAAAGTTATCCACCATCCCTGACTGCAACGGCCCCGGACGGAACAGAGCCACCAGCGCGATCATATCTTCAAAGCAGTCTGGCTTCAGGCGCTTGATCAAATCTTTCATGCCGCGCGATTCCAGCTGGAAAACCGCAGTGGTTTCCGCGCGCTGTAGCATATCGAAACTTTTTTTATCGTCCAGCGGGATGGCGGCGATATCGATTGGCGGCTCGCCCTGCTTCGCCCGGCGCGCGTTAATCATGTCCAGCGCCCAGTTGATAATCGTCAGGGTACGCAGGCCAAGGAAGTCAAATTTAACCAGCCCGGCATATTCCACGTCGTTTTTATCAAACTGGGTGACCGGATGGTTGCCGTGTTCGTCGCAGTAAAGCGGCGCAAAATCGGTAATTTTGGTTGGCGCAATAACCACGCCCCCGGCATGCTTACCGGCGTTACGCGTCACCCCTTCCAGCTTGCGCGCCATATCAATCAGCGCTTTAACTTCCTCATCCGCCTCATAGATTTCCGGCAGCTGCGGCTCGGCGGCAAAGGCTTTCTCCAGCGTCATGCCCGGATCGGGCGGCACCAGCTTGGAGATACGATCGACAAAACCGTAAGGATGACCCAACACGCGGCCCACGTCGCGGATAACCGCTTTCGCCGCCATGGTACCAAAGGTAATGATCTGCGAAACGGCGTCACGTCCATACATATCTGCGACGTGATCGATCACCTGATCGCGCTTTTCCATGCAGAAGTCAACGTCGAAGTCAGGCATGGAGACACGTTCCGGGTTGAGGAAACGTTCGAACAGCAGATCGAACTCCAGCGGATCGAGATCGGTAATTTTCAGCGCGTAGGCTACCAGCGAACCGGCACCTGAACCACGCCCTGGCCCCACCGGAATACCGTTATCTTTTGACCACTGGATAAACTCCATCACGATCAGGAAGTAGCCAGGGAAGCCCATCTGGTTGATAACGTTAAGCTCAATCTCCAGACGCTCGTCATATTCCGGGCGCTTCTGCGCGCGCTCTTCCGGGTCAGGAAACAGAAATTCCAGGCGTTCTTCCAGCCCTTCGCGCGAACGCTTCACCAGATAATCTTCGGTGGTCATGTCGCCGGTAGGAAACTGCGGCAGGAAGTATTCGCCGAGGCGTACCGTGACGTTGCAGCGCCGGGCGATCTCTACGCTGTTCTCCAGCGCTTCCGGGATATCGGAAAACAGCTCGCACATTTCTTCCGCGCTGCGCAAATATTGCTGCGGGCTGTAGTTACGCGGGCGTTTGGGATCGTCGAGCGTATAGCCGTCATGAATCGCTACGCGAATTTCATGGGCGTCAAAATCTTCCTCATTGAGGAAGCAGACTTCATTGGTGGCAACAACCGGAATCCCCTCGGCAATCGCCAGCTCGACGGCGGCGTGCAGGTAGCTCTCCTCATCGGGACGCCCGGTGCGGATCAGCTCCAGATAGTAGCGATCGGGAAAATGTTGCTGCCAGAAAGAGAGACACTGCGCCACCAGCGCCTGGTTGCCGCGCAACAGGCTGCGGCCCACATCGCCGCGGCGTCCACCAGAGAGCAGAATCAGCCCTTCCTGATGCTCAGCCAGCCAGTCGCGATCGATGGTCGGCCCGTTAACGCCGTAGCCACGCTGGTAAGCGCGTGAAATCAGCAGCGTCAGATTCTGGTAACCGGTATTGTTCATCGCCAGCACGGTAAGCTGACTAAGCTCATCGCCCATCAGCTCGCTGGCTACCAGGAAATCAGCGCCGATAATCGGCTTGATGCCCGCGCCATGCGCCGTGCCGTAAAACTTCACCAGCCCACACAGGTTGGTAAAGTCCGTGATCGCCATCGCTGGCATGCCAAGCGACGCCGCTTTTTTCACCAGCGGGCCGGTCTTTGCCAGTCCATCGATCATTGAATAATCGCTGTGGATACGCAGATGAATAAAACGTGGTTCGGCCATCTTTCTTTCCGGTTAACTGCAAAAAGCGCTAACGCGTCTTTTCAGCAGTGAGGTGCTTAACTTCAGCGTCCAGGAGCGCATTGCGCACCGGAGCAAAACTACGTCGATGGTGCGGCGTGGCACCATACTCTGTCAACATCGCCAGATGCTGCGCGGTAGGATAGCCTTTATGCTGGGCAAAACCATACTGCGGAAAAACCGCGTCCAGCTCGGCCATTTCACGATCGCGTGATACCTTCGCCAGAATCGATGCGGCGCTGATTTCAGCCACCAGGCTATCGCCCTTTACCACCGCCATCGCGGGCATCGGCAGGGCCGGACAGCGGTTACCGTCGATCAGCACATAATCGGGCACCAGCGGCAGACCTGCAACCGCACGCTGCATCGCCAGCATGGTGGCATGCAGGATATTAAGCTGGTCGATCTCTTCCGGCTCGGCTCGCCCCAGGCTCCAGGCGAGCGCTTTTTCCTTAATTTCATCAAACAGCGCCAGTCGCCGCTTCTCGCTGAGTTTTTTAGAGTCCGCCAGGCCTACAATGGGACGAGCAGGATCGAGGATCACCGCCGCGGTGACGACAGCGCCTACCAGCGGGCCACGCCCGACTTCATCAACACCTGCGATCAGCCGCGCGTCGGGATAGATAAATTCAGCCATTCGCCAGCTCCAGTACGGCCTGCGCCGCTTGTTCATCGGCATTCCAGCGGATCTGCTGGTGCAACTCGGTAAAGGTTGCCAGCAGGCTATCGCGCGTTTCGCCTGCGCCCAGCAATGGGGCAAGCGCGGCGGCCAGCCGTTCCGGCTGACACTCATCCTGCAACAGTTCCGGCACCAGCTCACGTCCGGCTAACAGATTGGGCAGCGAAACGTAGTCCGTTTTCACCAGCCGCTTCGCCAGCCAGAAGGTTACCGGCTTCATGCGATAGCCCACTACCATCGGGCATTTTGCCAGCATACACTCCAGCGCCGCGGTACCGGAGGCGAGCAGCGCCGCATCGCTGGCAACCATGGCTTCGCGCCCGTGACCATCCAGCAGATGCATCGGCAGATCGGGCGCAACCGCCGCCTTAATGTGTTCAAACTGCTCGCGCCGCTGTGCATTAACCAGCGGCACGACAATTTCCAGCTGCGGCCATTTATTCCGCAGCAGCATTGCCGTTTTCAGGAAGTCGGCGCTGAGCATCTCAACTTCCGCACGGCGCGATCCCGGCAGCAGCGCCAGGCAGAGCGCATCTTCAGCAATGCCAAGCGTGCGCCGTGCCGCCGCCTTATCAGGCTGCAACGGCATCGCATCCGCCATGGTGTGCCCGATAAAACGACAGGGAACATCATAGCGATCGTAAAAAGCTTTTTCGAACGGCAGGAAGGCCAGCACCAGATCGGTAGCGCGTCCAATTTTAAACACCCGCTTCTGCCGCCATGCCCAGACCGAAGGGCTGACATAGTGAATAGTACGAATGCCGCGCTGCTTCAGGCTTCCTTCAAGAGTAATATTGAAATCAGGCGCGTCGATGCCGACAAAAACGTCAGGCTTTAAGGCACTGAAACGGCGGGTCAGATCGCGACGGATTTTTAACAGGCGCGAGAGGCGTCCCAGCACCTCAACAATGCCCATTACCGCCAGCTCTTCCATGTCGTACCAGCTCTCGCAGCCTTCCGCCTGCATACGCGGCCCCGCCACGCCGACAAAGCGGGCGTCAGGGTGCTTTGCTTTCAGCGCACGAATTAAACCGGCACCTAGAATATCGCCGGAGGTTTCTCCGGCGACAAGGGCAATCGTTAGGGGACGAACAGCCATGGGTTAACGAATCAAACCTCGGGTTGAGCGAGCAAAGAAATCATAAAAAGGCTTCACTTCAGCATGCTCTTGCGCCAGCGCTTCAATCTCCGGCTTCACCTCATCCAGCGTTTTACCGCTGCGGTAAAGCAGTTTATAAGCGTTACGGATAGCGTGCAGCCCTTCCTTGCTAAAGCCACGACGTTTCAACCCTTCGATGTTGATGCCGAAAGGCGTGGCATGGTTGCCCTGCGCAATCACGTACGGCGGAACGTCCTGCGCTACGCCGGAACAGCCGCCAACCATGACGTGAGCGCCGATAACACAGAACTGATGCACCGCCGTCATGCCGCCAATAATAGCGAAATCATCCACCGTAACGTGCCCGCCAAGCGTGGCGTTGTTAGCGAAAATGCAGCGGTTGCCGATAATGCAGTCGTGAGCAATATGCGCATTTACCATCAGCAAATTATCATTGCCGATACGGGTAACACCGCCGCCCTGCACTGTACCACGGTGAATGGTAACGCTTTCACGAATGCTGTTACGATCGCCAATTTCAACGCGTGTTGGCTCGCCCGCATATTTCAGGTCCTGGTTAACCTCACCAATAGAGGCAAACTGGGTAATAATATTCTCTTTACCAATGCGGGTATGACCGTTCACCACCACATGGGATTTAAGAACGGTACCCTCACCGATTTCGACATTCGCCCCGATGTAACAAAAAGGACCGATATGCACACGAGCGCCGATAACGGCACCCTCTTCGATAATCGAACTTGGATGAACTACGGCGGTTGCATCAATCACGTATTACGCCTCCCGGCTACGGGCACACATCATGGTCGCTTCACAGACAATCTTGCCGTCTACGGTTGCAACGCCTTTAAAGCGCGTCAGGCCACGACGGGTTTTCTCAAAGGTCACTTCCATTACCATTTGATCGCCTGGCACCACCGGACGCTTAAAGCGCGCTTCATCGATACCGGCGAAGTAGTAAAGTTCGCCCGGTTCCAGCTTGCCAACGCTTTTAAACGCCAGAATGCCGGTTGCCTGCGCCATCGCTTCCAGAATCAACACGCCGGGGAAAATCGGTTTACCAGGGAAATGCCCCTGGAAAAACGGTTCGTTGACGGAGACATTTTTCACCGCACGCAGATACTTGTGCTCTTCGAACTCCAGGACACGATCGACCAGTAAAAACGGATAACGGTGCGGTAGTAGTTCTAAAATCTCTTCAATATTCAGAGTATGAGTTTCAGTAGTCAAAATACTCTTCCTGTCCTAAAAAATTCTGATGGCAACAATAACACGGCCTGCACCGATCCGGACGATCATCGGCAGGCCGCAAATGAGTGTATGTAACGTCTGGCTTCCTTGCTTTGCAGGTTTTATTTATGCAGGCTGCACAGACGCGTGATGTAACGCTTAGTCATCTTTACCGACTTTACGCTCGATGGCTTTTAAGCGTTTGCTTATCTCATCGATATTCATCACCAGCGCTGCGGTTTTACGCCAGGTTTTATTAGGCTGCAGCGGAATGCCTGAAGAGTATACCCCAGGTTCTGTGATGGGGCGCATCACCATTCCCATGCCGGTAACGGTCACTTTGTCACAAATTTCCATGTGACCATTGATCACGCTGGCCCCGCCGATCATACAGTAACGTCCGATTTTCAGGCTGCCGGCCATAATAACACCGCCAGCAACGGCAGTATTGTCGCCAATCACCACGTTATGTGCAATCTGGCACTGATTATCAATGATAACACCATTACCGATCTGAGTGTTATCCAACGCGCCGCGATCGATGGTGGTGCAGGCGCCAATTTCAACGCGATCGCCAATAACTACCGTGCCAAGCTGGGGGATTTTTACCCAGTTGCCGCGATCGTTCGCATAACCGAAACCATCAGCACCGATTACCGTTCCTGACTGGATCAGGCACTGCTGACCGATACGGATTTCATGATAGATCGTCACGTTAGCCCACAGGCGAGTACCTGCACCGATGTGGGTGTTCTTACCCACAAAGCAGCCCGCGCCGATAATCACGTTATCGCCAAGCACAACGCCCGATTCGATAACTGCATTAGCGCCGACAGAGACATTATGACCGAGAGTAGCGCTGGCATCGATAACCGCGCTGGGCGCGATATCCTGTGCTGGCTGCGGCGTGGTATCCAGCAGCTGCGCCATACGTGCATAAGTCAGATAGGGATTTTTAACCACCAGCGCGGCGCTATGGCACCACGGCAGATCCGTTTCTGTCAGAACCACGGCGGAAGCCTGACATTCGGCGAGCTGCTCACGATAGCGGCTGTTGGCAAGAAAAGTGATTTGACCGTTTTGTGCGGAGTGCATAGAAGCAATGCCGGAGATGGCGAGGTCGCCATCTCCGTGCAATTCTGCATCCAACTGCTGGGCTAAATCAGCCAGTCGAATTGAAGACATTGATTATTTAACCTGTTTCAGTACGTCAGCCGTGATGTCTTTCGCATTAGAAGCGTAAGCTACCGCGTTAGCGTCGATAACGACGTCATAACCGTTGCTGTCAGCAACTTTTTTCACAGCATCCTGAATACGGCTCAGCAGTTTGTTACGTTCTTCCATCTGGCGACGGCGGTTATCCTGCTCAAAAGCCTGGGCTTTTGTTGAGAAGGTTTCACGCTGCGACATGATGTCTTTTTCCAGACGGCTGCGTTCGCTGGCCTTCATGGTAGAGCCATCGCGCTGCAGGCGCTGCATTTTTGCCTGAAGATCGCGCTCCTGGCTCTGCAGTTCGGTAGCGCGGCCTTTGAATTCATTTTCCAGCTGTTTCGCAACATTGGCACGCTGCGGTAACTGTTGGAAAATGCTGGACACGTTTACCACAGCAATTTTATCAGCAGCCTGAGCGCCTGCGGAAACCGCTAAAGCGAGACCCAGACCTGCGGCACACAACAACTTTTTCACTATTAACTCCTTACCATCAACGTTTGTGTCAAAGACACACTTTTGCCTGAAACATCGGGCCGCTGACGAACCGGCAGCCCGATGCACAGTGCGATACTTAACCGTTATGCTTCCCTGAAGCGTGCATTACCAGGTTTTACCAATGTTAAACTGGAACTGCTCCGCTTTATCTCCATCATATTTCTTAAACGGCTGGGCATAAGAGAAGACCAGCGGGCCCAGCGGCGACATCCACTGCAGCGCAATACCGGCAGACATACGAATATTACCCGGATCGCTGTAGTCTGGAATACCGGCCAGACGACTCGCAGTGGTGTTTTCCCAGTTGGTATCCCAAACCGTACCTGCATCGACGAACAGCGAGGTACGCACTGAGTTCGCGTATTTTTCGCTGATAAACGGCGTCGGCGTGATCAGCTCAAGACTGGCCACGGCCATGGCGTTACCGCCCACCGCATCATCCGACCGACAAAGCGTATTGCTGCCGGAGCAGGTAGAAGAATTATCGTTGATGTAGGCTGCTTTCGGACCAATGTTATTGGAACGGAAACCGCGCACGGTGCTGGAACCACCGGCGTAGAAGTTTTCATAGAACGGCAGCTCTTTGCTACCAATACCGTCGCCATAGCCGACGCGACCGCGTCCCAGCAGAACCCAGGTATGGTCATCATCGATCGGCATGTACTGCTGTGTATCCAGCGTAACTTTATAGAAGTTGTTATCCGAGCCCGGAATGGTCACTTTACCGTTCAGGTTGGTACGGTTACCGGAGGTGGGGAAGAAGCCACGGTCCAGGTTGTTATACGTCCAGCCATAGTTGAAGGTAAAGTCATCGGCGGAATATTCGGCGTCTCCCGTCAGCGATGGGGTCTGCCCTACCGAGCGCAGATAGCGCCACATAGCGACCTGCGGCTGCATGTTAGAGAGATCGTTATGTACGTAGCCGAGACCAACGCGCAGCGTATTGTTCTCGTTAACCGGGAAGCCCAGCGTGCCATCCAGACCATAGCTTTTGTTGGTATAGTCAGATAGATCGGCATCGTCTGCTTTAAAGTCGTTATAGAAAATACGCCCGCCCAGACTGACGCCATCTACCGTAAAGTAGGGATCGGTCAGGGAGAATTCCGCATAGGTCTGATAATCGTTTTTGGTGCCGCTGATGCCAACGGTATTACCGGTACCCAGCCAGTTATCCTGGGTCACACCCACCTGGAAGCTGACGCCGCTTTCGGTGCCGTAGCCGATACCAAAGTTAAAGGTACCGGTATTACGTTCTTTCACCTTATAGACCACGTCAACCTGGTCAGGCGTGCCCGGTACGCGCTGCGTATCCACATCAACGGTTTCGAAATAACCGGTACGATTCAGACGCTCTTTACCCTGTTCAACCAGGTTGCTGCCCAGCCACGCGCCTTCCATCTGACGCATTTCACGACGCAGTACTGAATCTTTTGAGGTATCGTTGCCTTCAAAGCGGACTTTACGTACGTAGTAACGGTTACCGGAATCAACATTGATATGCAGCTTAACGGTTTTATCCGCGTCGTTGATTTCCGGCTGCGTCACCACGCGCGGGTAGGCGTAACCATAACGGCCCAACAGCTGTTTAATGCCGTCTTCCATTTTGGTGACTTTGGTGCCGTTGTACAGCTCGCCCGGCTCAACCTTCGCAATGCTTTCGATTTCCGCCGAGTGCCCCGCCATACTGCCGTTCACCACTACGCCAGAAAGCTTATATTGATCGCCTTCGTTGATGTTGATGGTGATGTAGATACCTTTTTTATCCGGCGTCAGGCTGACCTGAGTGGAATCGATATTGAAACGGGCATAGCCACGATCGAGGTAGAAGCTGCGCAGCGTTTCCAGATCGCCCGCCAGTTTCTGTTTCTGATATTTACGATCGCCTACCAGGTTCCACCACGGCACTTCATCACGCAGCTGGAACCGGGAGATCAGTTCATCTGAGCTGTAGGTTTTATTACCGACTACGTTGATCTGCTGGATTTTCGCCGAAACGCCTTCAATAAAGACCAGTTTGAGATCGACGCGGTTGCGCGGCAGCGGCGTCACCACGGCTTTTACGCTGGCGCTATATTTACCGACGCTGTAGTAGAAGTCTTCCAGCCCTTTCTCGATACTGGAGATGGTAGTGCGATCCAGCGCCTCGCCGACGCGTACGCCGGAAGCTTCAAGATTCTGTTTGAGCATGTCATCTTTCACCGCCTTGTTACCGGAGAAAGTGATGCTGGCTATGGTGGGACGTTCCTTGACCTGAACGATCAGCGTGGTGCCGTCGCGCAGAACCTGAACATCTTCGAAGTTCCCGGTAGCAAACAGGGCGCGAATGGTATTACTGATATCTTCATCATCTACCGTATCACCAACACGCACCGGCATGCTGAGCAGAGCCGCACCAACAGCGACTCGCTGCAGTCCTTCGAAATGAATGTCCTTCACCACGAACCCGTCTGCACCGTAAACGGTGGCGCTGCTGAACAGCAGCGACGCTATGAGCAACTTTTTCATCGCCATCGTTGTTATGCGTTCTTCCTAACACGTCCCAGCCTGGACCACTTTCCGATCATCACAGGCGAGAGAAATCATTGAATAGTGCAAGCCCCATTAACAACACCAGCAAAATTGAGCCAATGCGATAACTGAAGTCCTGAACTCGCTCGGACACCGGTTTCCCTTTGATTTTTTCAATCGCGAGGAAAAGCAAATGCCCACCATCTAATACCGGTAACGGGAAAAGATTGATAATACCGAGGTTCACGCTGATGAGCGCAAGAAACATCAGGTAATAAATCATCCCATACTCTGCTGACATCCCTGCGCCCTGCGCGATAGAAATCGGCCCGCTCAGATTATTCAGCTTAACATCTCCAGAGATCAATTTGCCAAGCATGTCGACTGTTAGCCTCATCAGCTGCCAGGTCTTTGCCCCGGCTTCGCCAATGGCGGCAAACGGCCCATACTGACGCATCGTCCTGTACTCATCCGGCAACGGCACGACCTTTGGCACGACGCCAGCAAACCCTGAAGCCTGGCCTTTGCCTTTCGCAGCAGGCGTTAGCGTAAGATTAAGGATCTCTCCCTGACGCTCAACGTCCAGCGCGATGGCCTGATCCGGACGTTCGCGCACCAGGTTAACAAAATCTCGCCATTCAGCCAGCGGCTGACCATCGACTTTAACGATCCTGTCGCCTGCTTGCAAACCTGCCGCGCTGGCAGGTGAGTCAGCCAACACTTCTGCCAGTACGGTTTCAATCTCCGGGCCGCGCGGAGCAATACCCAGTGCAACAACCGGGTCCTGCTTATCTGGCTCAAACTGCCAGTTGCGTAAATCGACCCGTTTTTCAACCTGCTGCGCCGAGCCGAACGGTGACATCGTTAGCGTAACGTCGGTGTCACCGATTTTACTCACCAGCGCCATACGCACAGATTCCCAGTCAGGCGTTTCGATGCCATCAACCGCTTTAAGTTCCATGCCGGGCGAAATTTGCGCTTCCGCCGCGACTGAACCGCTTATGATTTGCCCAACCACCGGACGCACGCCCGGTACGCCGTGGATAAATACCAGCCAGTAAGCGAAAACAGCAAAGAGAAAGTTGGCAATGGGGCCAGCGGCAATAACCGCCGCACGTTGCAGTACGGTTTTATTATTGAAGGCGAAATGACGCAGTTCCGGCGCAACGCTTTCCACGCGTTCATCCAGCATTTTGACATAACCGCCCAGCGGGATCAGCGCAATGGCATATTCCGTACCGAGACGATCGCGGTAGCGCCATAGCGCTTTACCGAAGCCAACGGAAAATCGCTCAACTTTAATTCCGCATCGACGCGCCACCCAAAAGTGACCAAACTCGTGCACGGTGATCAATACGCCCAGCGCAATGACGAAAGCGGCAAGACTCCAGATAAAGCTTAGCATAGCGTCTTGTCCTTACAGCGTCCTGAATACCAACAGCAACAGACAGGCAAAGACCGGTACCGCTGCGGTCAGGCTATCGATACGGTCGAGAATCCCGCCATGTCCGGGAATCAGATGCCCGCTGTCCTTTATGCCGGCTTCACGTTTAAACATACTTTCGGTGAGATCGCCCAGCACTGAAGCCAGCGCGGCGATAAGAGAACAGATCAACAGCGTGCCGGGCGCAACGTTCAACGGCGCCCACAGACCGAACAACCAGGCGATAATCGCCGAGGTCAGCAGCCCACCGAAAAAGCCTTCCCAGGTTTTCCCCGGTGAGACTTTGGGGGCCAGCTTATGCTTACCAAACAGGCGTCCAAACATATAGGCACCGGAATCAGCGCCCCATACAAGGAACATCACGTAAAGCAGCCACCAGGCACCGGCGAAATGGTCGATGTCATAATGATACTGACGCAGCGCTATCATGCCGAAGAAAAACGGCACGATAGTCAGCACGCCGAAGATAAGCCGCAGCGCACGCGAGCCACGCCAGAATCCGGCAGAAGCAGGATAAAACAGCACCAGCAACAATGCGGCAATCCACCAGCCAAGCGCGGCCCAGAGCGAGCCGACAATTTGCGGTAGCTGAACGGCATGTTGATAAGGGGGAAGCGTAAACAGCATCAGGGCAAGCAGCAGGCCGCAAAGGACGGCCAGCCAGATGCGTTGAAGGCGAGAGGTAAATCCGGCGAGCTGACCCCATTCCCAGGCGGCCAGCATACACACCACCAGCGTGGCAATAGCAAATCCTGACGGCGGTAACCAGAAAAGCGCAGCGATCACCAATGGAATCAGGATGAACGCTGTAATCAGACGCGATTTCAGCAAAGGTTACCCCCAGGGCGCTCAGGCGCCGCCAGGTGCTGCGCCGCCAAACCGACGCTCACGGTGTGAGAAAGCATTCATTGCACCTTCAAAAACTTGTTCATCAAAATCAGGCCAGAGAACATCGGTGAAGTAAAATTCCGCATAGGCAATCTGCCACAGCAGGAAGTTACTGATACGATGCTCTCCCCCGGTCCTTATAACCAGATCCACCGGTGCCAGGTCGTGCATGCAGAGAAATCTGGACAGCGTAGTTTCTTCGATTTGGTCAGGACGGAGCAAACCTTCCTGCACCTGCTCGGCTATCTGTTTTACGCCGTGAATAATATCCCAACGGCCGCCATAATTCGCGGCTATGTTGAGGGTTAATCCATTATTTTGTTGAGTCAGTTCCTCAGCGCGACGAATGCGCTCCTGTAAGCGTGAATTAAAACGGCTGATATCGCCAATAATTCTTAACCGAACGTTGTGTTTATGCAGGCTTTTCACTTCGCTATCGAGCGCCCAGACAAACAGCTCCATCAGGGCCACCACCTCCTGCGCCGGACGAGACCAGTTTTCGCTACTGAAGGCATAAAGCGTGAGGGCTTCCAGTTTGTTGCTGACGGCAAAGCTTACGGCGCGACGCACCGATTTCACTCCCGCTTTATGACCGGAGACACGAAGTTTACCCTGATTTTTTGCCCAGCGGCCGTTGCCATCCATGATGATGGCCACATGACGCGGGCGTGTCCGCTGCTGGTCATCGGTTGTTATTTGAGTTTCGGACGACATAACGCGTATTCATTTCCTTTAATCATAAATACAACGGCTTCTGAATACATTCCCGTGCGGCTGTAAAAAAGCCGTGACAACCACGGCTCTGTTCACCGCTCTGACTGTGTGTAAATGCGAAACGGGAGCCAGGGACTATACCAGCTTAGCCCCTCGCTCACAAATAGCGCCCATGCAAATAGCGATTTAACCAATCGCGACAAAGCGCGGCAACAACCCCTGCGCAGCCCGACGCGCCTGTGCATCGATCGCCAACACCGCCTCCACGCTTTGCGGCTCGGCAAGCTGTAGCGATGACAAAACGGCGGTATTGAGCGCAGCGATATCGGTAAAGCGAATCTGCGCGTTAAGGAACGCCGCGACCGCAATTTCATTCGCTGCATTCAGTGCGGTTGTCGCTGCCTGTCCCTGTTCACACGCTTCTATCGCCAGTTTCAGACAGGGATAGCGATTGAAATCAGGTTCGGCGAAGGTCAACGCCTTCATACGGGTAAAATCGAGCGGCGTTACGCCCGTTTCTACACGCTGCGGCCAGGCCATGGTATGCGCGATTGGCGTGCGCATATCTGGCGAGCCCAGCTGCGCCAGTACGCTGCCGTCGCGGTAACGCACCATCGAATGAATCACCGACTGCGGATGCAAAATCACTTCCATCTGCGCATCGGTTGCATTAAACAGCCAGCGGGCTTCAATGTATTCCAGGCCTTTATTCATCATGGTGGCGGAATCAACGGAAATTTTACGTCCCATTGACCAGTTCGGATGCGCGCAGGCCTGCTCAGGCGTGACGGTTGTCAGCGCTGAAAGCGGCGTGTCACGAAACGGTCCACCAGATCCCGTAAGGATAATCGACTCAATGCCGTTTTCCTGGAGGTTAGCGTATCCTAACTGTTGCTGGATGGAAGCGGGTAAACTCTGAAAAATCGCATTATGCTCGCTGTCAACCGGCAGCAGACGTGCGCCGCTGGCGCTGACCGCCTCCATAAATAAACGGCCGCACGTGACAAGGGATTCTTTGTTCGCCAGCAATACCGTTTTACCGGCACGGATCGCAGCCAGCGTAGGCAGCAGGCCCGCCGCACCGACAATCGCGGCCATAACCTGATCGACCTCATCCAGCGCCGCCAACTGGCAGGCAGCCTCTTCACCAAACATGACTTCAGTGCGCACGCCCAGCTCGCGCAGACGCTGACGCAACAGACTGGCCGCAGCCTCATCCGCCATCGCGGCGTAGTCGGGACGGAAGCGCAGGCACTGCTCGGTCATCAGATCGACATGATATCCGGCGACCAGCGCCTTAACGGAAAACTGCTGTGGATTGGCTGCTACCACCGCCAGCGTATTAGTGCCAATCGATCCGGTAGAGCCCAGAATGGTTAGTTGCTTCATGAGGCCGCTCTGTGTAGAAATTCGGTCACGGCGCGAAAAAAAGATGCGCCAGTGCGCCGATAATGAAGAGACAAAGCAAAACGCCGTCAAACAGCGTAGGCTGAATGGCGTTACACTGTGGACGGCGTTTTACGAACGTGCGACGGATTTAGAAATCCATCAGCTCCGTTTCTTTTTCGGCCAGCGCGGTATCGATTTTCTTGATATACGCATCGGTCATTTTTTGAATTTCATCCTGCGCGCGGCGTTCTTCATCTTCGCCGATCGCTTTATCTTTCAGCTGCGCTTTAACTTTGTCGTTTGCATCACGACGCACGTTACGTACGGATACACGACCCTGTTCAGCTTCGCCACGCACGACCTTAATCAGATCTTTACGGCGTTCTTCCGTCAGCGGCGGCAGCGGTACGCGAATATCGGTGCCGGCGGAGCTCGGGTTCAGACCGAGATCGGATGCCATGATCGCTTTCTCAACGGCCTGACTCAGCGAGCGGTCAAATACGTTGATTTTCAGCGTGCGTGAGTCTTCGACGGTAACGTTGGCCAGCTGGCGCAGCGGTGTCGGCGTACCGTAATATTCTACTACGATCCCGTCGAGAAGCGCTGGTGATGCGCGGCCAGTGCGTACTTTGCCGATGTTATTTTTGAACGCCTCAACGCATTTTTCCATGCGCGTGTCGGCATCTTTCTTGATGTCGTTAATCACGTTGTAACCCTTGGATTCAGTTTAACCTGACACGACGGCGTGCCAGGAAACGGTAAAATTCGTCGGTAATCCTGAACGGTACGCGGCGCGCTATCACGCCACGCTAACAGAATATACCCTATTTTACGCCGTGACGGATATTAATGCGTAATCAGGGTGCCTTCTTTTTCACCCATCACCACACGACGCAGTGCGCCCGGCTTATTCATATTAAAGACGCGGATCGGCAACTGGTGGTCGCGCGCCAGGGTAAAGGCCGCTAAATCCATCACTTTCAGCTCACGTTCCAGCACTTCCTGATAGGAGAGCTGATCGTACAGCGTGGCATCCGGATTTTTTACCGGATCGGCGGAATAAACGCCGTCAACTTTGGTCGCTTTCAGCACCACGTCAGCTTCAATTTCGATACCGCGCAGGCAGGCAGCGGAGTCGGTAGTGAAGAAAGGATTGCCGGTGCCTGCGGAAAAAATCACCACGCGGTTGTTACGCAGCAGGCTGATCGCCTCCGCCCAGCTGTAGTTATCACACACGCCGTTCAGCGGAATCGCCGACATCAGACGTGCGTTCACATAGGCACGGTGCAGCGCATCACGCATTGCCAGCCCGTTCATTACGGTGGCCAGCATTCCCATATGATCGCCGACAACGCGGTTCATCCCCGCCTGCGCCAGGCCTGCGCCACGGAACAGGTTACCCCCACCAATCACGACGCCAACCTGAATACCCAACTCCACCAGCTCTTTAATTTCCTGAGCCATGCGATCGAGTACGCTCGCGTCGATGCCGAAACCTTCGGCGCCCTGCAACGCTTCGCCACTCAGTTTTAGCAGGATACGTTGATAAACAGGTTTTGCATTGGTAGCCATGGTCATTTTTTCCTGGAAGCTATCATGAAAATGAGGAGTTAAATCCGATCTATCATCCGCTTAGCCGGTTAATAATGCTATTGGGATGAGACTGAAAAATGCTGAAGATCTCAGACAAAAAAGAACCGCCGGTTGGCGGTTCTTTC
The DNA here is from genome assembly GCF_009914055.1 of Mixta intestinalis. Classification (NCBI taxonomy): domain Bacteria; kingdom Pseudomonadati; phylum Pseudomonadota; class Gammaproteobacteria; order Enterobacterales; family Erwiniaceae; genus Mixta; species Mixta intestinalis. The sequence goes on along the minus strand of NZ_CP028271.1, from coordinate 159,057 downwards.
GGGACCATTAAGACTGTTTGGACATTGCTGCGACTTCGGCAGCGAAGTCGTTTTCTACTTTCTCAATGCCCTCACCCACTTCGAAGCGGATGAAGTTGATTACGTCAGCGCCTTTCTCTTTCAGCAGCTGACCAACAGTTTTGCTCGGGTCCATAACGAAATGCTGACCGGTCAGGGAAACTTCGCCGGTGAACTTGTTCATGCGGCCCTGAACCATTTTCTCTGCGATTTCGCGCGGTTTGCCAGACTGCATTGCGATGTCCAGCTGGATCTGATGCTCACGCGCAACAACGTCAGCCGGTACATCTTCCGGTTTAACGTATTCCGGTTTGCTGGCCGCGATGTGCATCGCGATGTGTTTAACCAGCTCTTCGTCAGCGCCGGTAGCAGAAACCAGAACGCCGATACGTGCGCCGTGCAGGTAAGAACCTACAACATCACCTTCGAGAATAGCAACGCGACGGATATTGATGTTTTCACCAATTTTCGCTACCAGCGCGGTGCGCTGATCTTCGAATTTCGCTTTCAGCGCTTCGATATCAGCGATACGCTCAGCGGTAGCCGCAGCGATAACTTCTTTACCGAATGCCAGGAAGCCAGCATCTTTAGCAACGAAGTCAGTTTCGCAGTTCAGTTCAACGATTACGCCGGTGTTGCCTGCGATTTCAGTCAGGATTACGCCTTCAGCTGCAACGCGACCTGATTTCTTCGCCGCTTTTGCCTGACCAGACTTACGCATGTTGTCAATCGCCAGCTCGATGTCGCCATTCGCTTCAACCAGCGCTTTTTTACATTCCATCATGCCCGCGCCAGTACGTTCACGCAGTTCTTTTACCAGAGCAGCGGTAATATCAGCCATTCTCTCTTCCTCAGTTGTCTGGGTTCATCCACGCCCGTTCATGGAGCGACCGCTGGCATTGCCGTATCGGCCCGCTCCTGTTTACAGGAGTGCTTCGCAGCCAGGCCAGGCGCCGCCCGGACGGGCTGCGGTTAAAAAAATAAAGGGGCCTAAAGCGGCCCCTTACAGATCATATCTGAATGATAAGGGCTCTGTAGCAGAGCAAACCTTATTAAGCCTCTAAAGAAGCTTCTTCTGCCTGCTCAGCCAGATCCTGAGAACGGCCTTCGCGAATGGTAGTCGCAACAGCGGTCAGGTACAGGCTAACAGCACGGATCGCATCGTCGTTACCAGGGATAACGAAATCAACGCCATCCGGATCGGAGTTAGTATCAACGATAGCAAATACCGGGATACCCAGGTTGTTTGCTTCTTTGATTGCGATATGTTCGTGGTCAGCATCGATCACAAACAGTGCGTCCGGCAGACCGCCCATGTCTTTGATACCGCCCAGGCTGTTTTCCAGCTTGGCCAGTTCACGGGCGCGCATCAGCGCTTCTTTTTTGGTCAGCTTGTCGAACGTACCGTCCTGAGACTGAGTTTCCAGATCTTTCAGACGTTTAATGGACTGACGAACAGTTTTCCAGTTAGTCAGCATACCACCCAGCCAGCGGTGGTTGACGAAGAACTGGTCGCAGCTCAGCGCAGATTCTTTGATGGCTTCGCTGGCAGCGCGTTTAGTACCGACAAACAGGATTTTGCCTTTACGGGAAGCGATTTTGTTCAGTTCCGCCAGGGCGTCGTTGAACATCGGTACCGTTTTCTCAAGGTTGATGATGTGAACTTTGTTACGCGCGCCGAAGATGAACGGCTTCATTTTCGGGTTCCAGTAACGGGTCTGGTGACCGAAGTGAACACCAGCCTTGAGCATGTCGCGCATGGAAACAGTTGCCATGATTACCTCTGTAATTAAATTGGGGTTGGGCCTCCACATATCCCATGCAACCGACCCCGAAAGGCACCCCGGCGCATGTGCCGATATGTGTGTGTTGTTTACACATAATGAGATTTATACTCATCATAATGTCAGGCTGTATAGTGAACGGCCTCTGGTGCTCGTTGCTGTCGCTTACCGGAGTAAGTTATCGCAGACGCGCTGAATGCCGCTTTCATACGAACCGAATTATGTAGAGCATGGCGTTTCCAGCGCGAGCTTTTTGCCTTAACTGGAATCGTCGGCGCGCTTTATACCATAAAGCATGTTTTGACGCCAATATTTGTTAGCAGCGGAAGGCAGCGGATAACGATGCCACAGCCGCTTTTTTCCGGCAGCAGGTTCTGTCGTTATCGGTCGGTTAACGGTCAGTGGCAGCACGCTGGCTGACCTGATAACATGGCGCCACTTGCTTAATTATTGTCGAAAATGACGGCAACTGCGGATTAAATTAATGTCAATTTCAATTAAAACCCCAGAAGAGATCGAAAAAATGCGCGTTGCGGGCCGTCTTGCCGCTGACGTGCTGGAAATGATCGAGCCTCACGTAAAACCGGGCGTCTCTACCGGCGAACTCGATCGCATCTGCAACGACTACATCGTTAACACTCAGCAGGCCGTCTCCGCCTGTCTCGGCTATCACGGTTTTCCGAAATCCGTCTGTATCTCGATTAACGATGTGGTGTGTCACGGCATTCCCAGCGAGGACAAGCTGCTGAAGGATGGCGATATCGTCAATATCGACGTCACGGTTATCAAAGATGAGTATCACGGCGATACCTCGAAAATGTTTATCGTCGGCAAACCGACCATTCAGGGCGAGCGTCTGTGCCGTGTGACTCAGGAGAGCCTCTATCTGGCGCTGCGGATGGTGAAGCCTGGCATTCGTCTGCGTTCGCTGGGCCGTGAAATCCAGAAATATGTTGAGGCACAGGATTTTTCCGTGGTGCGTGAATATTGCGGACACGGCATCGGCAAAGGCTTCCATGAAGAGCCACAGGTGCTGCATTATGACGCCGATGATGGCGGCGTAGTGTTACAGGCCGGTATGACCTTTACCGTTGAGCCGATGGTTAACGCCGGTGATTATCGTATCCGCACCATGAAAGATGGCTGGACGGTAAAAACCAAAGATCGCAGCTTGTCCGCGCAGTATGAGCATACTATTGTGGTGACGGAAAACGGCTGTGAAATCCTTACCCTGCGTAAAGACGATACCATTCCGGCAGTACTGGTGAACGAATAACTTCGTCGCCCGCGAAGAATGGATAAAAGCCAGCTGCCCGCTGGCTTTTTTTATGGTGAAAGCGGAGCAAACTCTCAATGAGCAATAGCGTGAACGATGAAATAAAATATGCCCTGACCGATTCTGCTGCGGACTGGGACGATACCCAGCTCACGCGCGAATCGTTAAAACAGCATCTCGATCGTTTTCAGCACGCGCTGGCCGCCGCCTTTGACGCCGGTGAGGATGTGGAAGTGCTGATTGATGCCCGCACGCTGTTTATTGATAGCTTACTACGCCGCCTCTGGCGCTTTTACGGCTTCGACGCCATGACTGACGTCGCGCTGGTAGCGGTAGGCGGCTACGGGCGCGGCGAACTGCACCCGCTTTCCGATATTGATCTGCTGATCCTCAGCCGTGCGCCGCTAAGCGAACAGGCGGCATCGCAGGCCAGCGAACTGCTGACGCTACTGTGGGATCTCAAACTTGAAGTTGGTCACAGCGTGCGCACGCTGGAAGAGTGCCTGCTGGAAGGGCTCTCCGATCTGACGATCGCCACCAATCTGATTGAATCGCGCATGTTAATCGGTGACGTGGCGCTGTTTCTGGAACTGCAAAAGCATATCTTCAGCGATGGCTTCTGGCCCTCTGCACGCTTTTTCGCCGCCAAAATCGACGAACAGCAGCAGCGGCATCAGCGCTATCACGGCACCAGCTACAACCTTGAGCCAGACATCAAAAGCAGCCCCGGCGGACTGCGCGATATCCACACGCTACGGTGGGTAGCTCGTCGTCACTTTGGTGCTACCTCGCTGGATGAGATGGTTGGCTTCGGCTTCCTGACTGAAGCGGAGCGCAACGAGCTGAATGAGTGTCAGGCCTTTCTCTGGCGCATCCGTTTCGCGCTGCATCTTACCCTCCCCCGCTACGATAACCGCCTGCTGTTCGATCGCCAGCTGACTGTGGCACAGCGTCTTAACTATCAGGGTGAAGGCAACGAGCCGGTAGAACGCATGATGAAGGATTTTTTCCGCGTCACGCGGCGCATCGGTGAGCTGAATCAGATGCTGCTACAGCTGTTTGACGATGCGATTCTGGCGCTGGACGCCACTGACAGGCCGGTACCGCTCGATGATGATTTCCAGCTACGCGGCAGCCTGATCGATCTGCGCGATGACGCGCTTTTTATCCGGCAGCCGGAAGCTATTATGCGCATGTTCTGGGTGATGGTGCGCAATGAGAACATTAAAGGCATTTACTCTTCGACCCTGCGCCAGCTGCGCTATGCGCGCCGCAACCTGCAACAGTCGCTCTGCTATCTGCCGGAAGCGCGCCGTCACTTTCTGGCTATTCTCAGGCACCCCGGCGCGGTAAGCCGGGCGCTGGTGCCGATGCATCGCCACAGCGTGCTGTCAGCCTACCTGCCGCAGTGGAGCAAAGTGGTCGGTCAGATGCAGTTTGACCTTTTTCATGCCTATACGGTAGATGAACATACCGTGCGCGTGTTGCAGAAGCTGGAAAGCTTTGCCAGCGAAGCAACGCGCCCGCGCCATCCATTGTGCGTCGAACTGTGGCCGCGCCTGCCGCAACCGGAACTGCTGCTGCTGGCGGCACTGTTTCACGATATCGCCAAAGGGCGCAACGGCGATCATTCGATTCTTGGCGCGCAGGATGCGCTGGCGTTTGCTGAACTCCACGGTCTGAACTCTCGCGAAACACAGCTGGTTGCCTGGCTGGTGCGTCATCATCTGCTGATGTCGGTTACCGCCCAGCGCCGCGATATTCAGGATCCGGCGGTTATCCAGCAGTTCGCCGAGGTGATGCAGAATGAGAGCCGTCTGCGCTATCTGGTCAGCCTGACCGTCGCGGATATTTGCGCCACCAATGAAACGCTGTGGAACAGCTGGAAACAGAGCCTGTTGCGCGAGCTGTTCTTCGCCACCGAAAAACAGCTGCGGCGCGGCATGGAAAATTCGCCTGACCTGCGCGAGCGGGTGCGCCATCATCGTCTGCAGGCGCTGGCGCTGCTGCGCATGGACAATATCAATGAGGAGGCGCTGCATCAGATCTGGAGCCGCTGTCGCGCCGACTATTTCCTGCGCCATACGCCAAACCAGCTCGCCTGGCACGCCCGCCATCTGATGAATCACGATCTCAGCCAGCCGCTGGTACTGGTCAGCCCGCAGGCGACGCGCGGCGGCACCGAAATCTTTATCTGGAGCCCTGATCGTCCCTATCTGTTCGCAGCGGTGGCGGGCGAGCTGGATCGGCGTAACCTCAGCGTGCATGACGCGCAGATCTTCACCAGCCGCGACGGCATGGCGCTGGATACCTTTATCGTGCTGGAGCCGGACGGCAGCCCGCTGGCACCCGATCGCCATCAGATGATTATTCATGCGCTGGAGCAGGCGATTGCCCAAACCAGCTGGACGCCCCCGCGTACTCGCCGCCAGTCGGCCAAACTGAAACACTTTAACGTCGATACCGAAGTGCGTTTTCTGCCATCGTTTAACGATCGTCGTACCTGGCTGGAGCTGGTGGCGCTCGATCGCCCCGGCCTGCTGGCCCAGGTCGGGGAAGTGTTTGCCGATTTAGGCATTTCACTGCACGGCGCGCGCATCAGCACCATCGGCGAGCGGGTAGAGGATCTTTTTATTCTGGCTGACGATGAGCGCCGGGCGCTGAGCGCAAATTTGCGCCATAAGCTGCAACAACGGTTGACACAGGCCCTTAATCCAAACGATAAAGTGTGATCCAGATTGATTTTTTACTACCGTTGTTCATCAGCCATCGGGCCAGCGGCCGCGCCGCGCACGTTCCTGACCGACGATGAATGAAATAACCAGGATGGAAATGCAAATGCAACAGTTACAGAGTGTTATTGAGAGCGCGTTTGAGCGCCGTGCCGACATCACCCCCACCAGCGTGGACGCCGCTACCCGCGATGCGGTTAACCAGACTATCGCCCTACTCGACAGCGGTGCCCTGCGCGTTGCCGAGAAGGTCGACGGACAGTGGATCACCCATCAGTGGCTGAAAAAGGCGGTACTGCTCTCTTTCCGCATCAATGACAATCAGGTAATTGAAGGCGCTGAAAGCCGCTATTACGATAAAGTCCCGATGAAATTCGCCGCCTATGACGAAGCACGCTTCAAAAAAGAAGGCTTCCGCGTGGTGCCGCCCGCGGCAGTGCGTCAGGGTGCCTTTATCGCCCGCAATACCGTGCTTATGCCTTCCTATGTCAATATCGGCGCTTACGTTGATGAAGGCACGATGGTGGATACCTGGGCGACCGTTGGCTCCTGCGCACAGATCGGCAAAAACGTTCACCTTTCCGGCGGCGTTGGTATCGGCGGCGTGCTGGAACCGCTACAGGCCAACCCCACCATCATTGAAGATAACTGCTTTATCGGCGCACGCTCTGAAATTGTGGAAGGCGTTATTGTCGAAGAAGGCTCGGTGATTTCGATGGGCGTTTACATCGGTCAAAGTACCAAAATCTACGATCGTGAAACCGGTGAAGTGCACTACGGTCGCGTACCGGCGGGCTCGGTGGTGGTATCCGGCAACCTGCCGTCAAAAGATGGTTCTTACAGCCTCTACTGCGCCGTCATCGTGAAAAAGGTCGACGCGAAAACACGCGGCAAAGTTGGCATCAATGAGCTGCTGCGCACCATTGACGAGTAATGCCCACTCTTTAGCCCTGCTCTCGCAGCGGGGCTGATACATAACTTACGCTCGCCATTTTTCACCCCGACACCATATTTAACGCTTTCGCTTCGCGCTTGCTTCTCGCCGCCGCCAGCGGCAAATTAGAGGTGCGTTTATTTTTTATGCGGGCGATAATCCATCGCAGCACTTTCTGCGGCGCAATGTGCCGAAGTTCGTCGTTTATGTCTACAGTGTTCACAGGCCCATTTTCCTGCTGAAGCAGAGTGCCGCCCCACCGGGTCAGCGTAAAATGTAGAGCCATCGCGACGCCCCTATTTCACGTTCACAGGAAGCATTGCTATGTATGACAATTTAAAAAGCCTGGGCATTTCTAATCCGGAAGATATCGATCGCTACAGCCTGCGTCAGGAAGCGAACAATGACATTCTGAAAATTTACTTTCGCAAAGACAAAGGGGAATTTTTCGCCAAAAGCGTGAAATTTAAATATCCGCGTCAGCGCAAAACGGTGGTCGCCGATGGCCTCGGTCAGGGTTATAAAGAGGTGCAGGAGATCAGCCCTAACCTGCGTTACGTTATTGATGAGCTGGATCAGATTTGCCAGCGCGATCAGATCGAGATCGATCTGAAACGTAAAATCCTTGACGATCTGCGCCATCTGGAAAGCGTGGTATCGAACAAAATTGCTGAGATCGAATCCGATCTGGATAAGCTGACCCGCAGCAGCCGCTAAAACATGAGCGCCGCGTCACCTCGCGGCGCTTCCTGCCTCAGGGCTGATCGTCCAGCTGCAACGCCACATACAATAATAATCGATCGTCAAAATGGCTGAGATTCAGTCCGGTCAGCTCAGAAATCCGGTTCAGGCGGTATTCCAGCGTATTACGATGAATAAACAGCGCCCGCGCCGTGGCGGAAGGCTGTACGTTATTGCTGAACCAGGCGATCAGGGTGCGCCGCAGCAGGCCGTTATTGTCCATCGCTTTCAGTTTCAGCAGGGGGCGCGCCAGCTCATTGGCCTGCCAGCCGCCGCGCAGGCTGTCGAGCAGCACCGGCAGCACCAGATCCTGATAAAAATAGCTCCGCTGATCCGGCATTCGCTGTTTGCCTACCATCATCGTGGTGCGTGCCGTGCGGTAAGAACGGGCGATGCTGCCCGCGCCGGTAAAATAGTTGCCCAGCGCGATGCGAATACGCAGATGCCCGCTCTCTTTCATCCGCCCTAACAGCAGTTCAACGCGGCGGCGATGTTCATCCTGATCGTAGCGCCCGTGCGCGTTCAGCGCCGGTTTCAGCACCACCATTTCCGTCAGCGACACAATAGCGATCAGGTTATCGCGCTCCGGCGTGATCAGCAGCGTTTGCAGCTGCTGTAGTTCTGCCATTGCGCTATCCACGCCGAGCTGACCGCTGTCTACTTCTACCACCGCCACCACGCGCGGCTGGTTAAGATCGATACCCAGACGTTGCGCCCACTCCATCAGCGCCGGAGAAAGCGTCTCGCTACGGATCAGGTTGAGCACCAGCTCCTCACGCAGACGGCTGTCCTGTGCCAGCATATGCAGCAGCCGCGCCTGCTCCAGCATCATCTCCGCCGTCATGCAGACCAGTTCACCATACTGCCGCAGCGAAAGCGGATCGCCGGTCAGCCCGATAACACCAACAATCTCTCCGGCAATACGCAGCGGCAAATTGACGCCGGGACGGACCCCGTGCAGATGTCGCGCTACCGCATCATCAATATCCACGATACGCGCCTGCGAAAGTGCCAGCAGCGCACCTTCGTGCAGTTCGCCAATGCGCTCCCGATCGCCGCTGCCGATAATCCGACCACGCGCATCCATAACGTTAACGTTGCTGTCGATAATCTTCATCGTACGCGCAACGATATCCTGAGCCAGACGGGCATCCAGGTGATAGTTAGCCATCATTCACTCCTGCAAAGCCGGGGAGCAACAGCATAGAGGGAGAGCCGTCACGAAACATTGTGCAAATGCACAAAACCCCGTTTCGGTTAGAAAAATTGCGGCGAATATCACAAACGCGCCGGACGGAATAGTGCAGCCCCAACGCTGCACATGGAAAGACGAGGGAATTTATCCAACAAAAAAACGGCCCGCTAAGCGGGCCGGAGTACGAAATAACGGACTATTGTGCGAAACGCATTACTGCATCAGCAGATAAATATTGCTGTCACCGCGTTTGATATTCAGCGCCAGCACTGACGGCTTGGTATCAAGGATTTTACGCAGTTCGCCAAGGTTAGTTACCGGCTGCTGGTTCACACCAAGAATCATATCGTCTTTTTTCAGACCGATACGTGCGGCGGCGCTGCCTGGTTTCACGCTATCGACGCGTACGCCTTTCTGACCGCTGACCACCGCATTGCTCAGATCGGCACCTTCAATGCCGGTATAAATGGTGGCGGAATCGACTTTATCCTGCGAGCTTTGTTGCAGCTCTACCGTTACCGTCATCGGCTTGCCTTCACGCAGCAGGCCCAGCACCAGCTTCGTGCCTACCGGCAGCGAACCGACTTCGGCACGCAGCGCGGCGAAGCTGGAGATCTGTTTCTTGTTCAGCGAGATAATAACGTCGCCCGCCTGAATACCTGCTTTCGCTGCGGAGGATTTTGGCATAACCTGGCTGACGAAGGCACCGCGCTGAGCGTCAACTTTCATCGCCTTCGCCAGCTCGGAGTTAAGTTCGGTGCCCATGATGCCCAGTTCGCCACGTTTCACCTGACCAAACTCCACCATCTGCGCGGTCAGGTTTTTTACCATATTGCTGGGGATAGCAAAGCCGATACCGATGTTGCCGCCGTCCGGTGCCAGAATTGCAGTATTAATACCGATCAGCTCGCCGTTAAGGTTAACCAGCGCACCACCGGAGTTACCACGGTTAATCGCCGCATCGGTCTGGATAAAGTTTTCATAGTTTTCCACATTCAGGCCGCTGCGGCCCAGCGCGGAGACGATACCGGAAGTCACCGTTTCGCCCAGCCCGTAAGGGTTACCGATCGCCACGGTGTAATCGCCAACGCGCAGCGTGTCGGAATCAGCAATCTTAATGGCGGTCAGGTTTTTAAACTCCTGTAGCTGGATCAGCGCGATATCGGAACGCGGATCCTTACCGATCACTTTCGCCTCATAGCGGCGTCCATCGCTGAGCTGTACCTGAATTTTGGTGGCGTTATCGACCACGTGGTTATTGGTTACCACATAGCCTTTTTCTGCATTAATCACTACGCCGGAACCCAGCGCACGGAATTTTTGCTGTGGCGCATTACCGCCGGGTACTGCGCCCTGACACATCGGCGAGCCCTGGAACGGCGAACCTTCCTGACAGAAAGGTGAGTTATCGCCAAAGAACTGCTGGAACTGCTGCGGCAGGCGCGGCGTGCGCACCGTGGTGCTGCCTTCAACGTTGATGCTGACCACCGAAGGCATGACCTTTTCCAGCATTGGTGCCAGGCTGGGCAGTTGTTGAGTGGAAGAAGAGGCCGTTTCTGCGGCCATCACATACGCAGGGCTCATTGCCATTCCCAGGCTTAAGGCCAGCGCGCTTAATACAAGAGCTGTTTTTTTCATTCGTCTGTACTCGTATTGAATCCAATGAAGCTAACCATAACGATGGTAGTGTTGATGAGATTAATTTTTTACCGCAAAGTTCATCAATAACTTCTGGGTAAAAGTAAAAAAATATTCGTCATCTTTACAAAACTCCTTTTATTACTTCACTATTCAACCGACATCAAACGCCGGTATTCGTCCCAGGCATAAAGATCGGTCATCCCACTAATGTAATCCTGAATCAAACGCGCGCGGTAATAACGCTCCCACAACAGACGTTGATATTTATGCTCAATCTTCACCGTACGCATATGTTGTTGATAAGCGCGTCGATGCTTGCCGGAAAGCTTGTGGAACAGCCGGGTCTCAATAGGATGTCCGGCAAGGAAATCCTCTGTCATTAATGTGGTAAAAGATTCATAATTCAACCCCAGAAGGGGCTGATAAATATCCAACAACCCTTTAATCACCCGATAACCCTGTAATTCCAGCTGTTCAACTTCGGAATGATTAAATACGTGGCGTCGTGCAACGGTCTTAAATAACGCCAGCAAACGCCCCTCTTCTCCCTCATCCTCCAGCAACGCATGATTAAAGTCGCCGTTAAATATCGCCTCCAGATTATTCACAAAGCGATTAACCGCATGGCTCACCAATACGTTTTGTACGCTGACCCGCAGCGACATAAAAAATTGATCGCTCCTGCCACGAATTTTCTTAGCGTTAGCCTCACGCCAGGCATAGCCCACGGTGCGGCTAAAGGCGTCACCGTTACGAACCGGCCCCCACTGCTGTTCCAGGTAGCCATACAGCGTATCGACGTTGAATATCGCTTTCTCTACCGCATCATCCAGATCGGCAATACAGTAGGAAATGTCATCAGCAGCTTCCATGATCCAGGTTAACGGAAAACGGTGATGCTCTGGCAGCTGTGTCGCGGCGCGCAGGTCGGCAATGTAATGCCGTTCAGAGAGATAAAATCCGGGCTTCTTCATCAGCGTGGCGAACGCAGACGGTTTCTCACCCTGCCACCAGGCGGGCGCGGTATATTTCAGGATACAGGCCACCTGACAATAGGTCAGGTTGAGCTGTAACAGCGTATGCACCAGGCGGATCGCCTGCGCGTTACCTTCAAAATGGCAAAGATCCTGACGAATCATGGCGTTGAGGCGATTGAAATCTGCGCGCTGTGCGGCGTCATTTACCCCGGCAATCAGCGGATCCACCAATTCGGCGGGTAAATTAGCGTCAAACCAGTCGTTAATCGCCGCCTCGCCGAAGTGACCAAACGGCGGATTGCCCACATCATGCAGCAGGCAGGCCATTTCCACCAGGCTTTCAAACGCGCCGCCCAGCTCCTGCAAACCGTACTGTTCCAGCCCACCGCGCGCCTTCAGCGTTTCGAGGATCTCTTTAGCGATGTAACGTCCGGTTTGCTGCACTTCCAGCGAGTGGGTCAGGCGCGATCGCACCGCAGCATTACGCTCCAGCGGAAAGACCTGCGTTTTCTGCTGGAGGCGGCGAATCGCGGCTGAGTTGATAATGCGCCCGCGATCGCTTTCAAAATGGCGGGTAATGGCATACTCGCCCTGCGGCGCTTCCCGGCTGTTCCACGGACGCTGAAAGCTGATGCGCTTTCGGAAATTAATCTTGTCCATCGATTCTCCCTTGTTGCGGCATGAAAACATCTCTCTGCGGGCATGTGATAGACTATGCAACACTTCAAACGCTGAATTCCACTTTAATTACTAGCGAGCAACTCTATGAAAGCAGGCATTATTGGCGCAATGGAGCAGGAAGTTACGCTGCTGCGCGATAAAATCGAAAACCGTCAAACCCTTTCCATCGCCGGATGTGAAATTTATACCGGCACCCTGAATGGCGTAGAAGTTGCGTTGCTGAAATCAGGCATCGGCAAGGTTTCTGCGGCAATGGGCACCGCGCTGCTGCTGGAACGCTGCCGTCCCGATGTGGTGATCAATACCGGTTCAGCGGGCGGGCTTGCGCCTTCGCTGAAGGTAGGCGATATCGTGGTATCAGATGAAGTGCGCTATCACGACGCTGATGTTACCGCCTTTGGCTATGAGCCAGGCCAGATGGCGGGCTGCCCCGCCGCTTTCCCGGCCGACGATAAGCTGATCGCCACAGCGGAAAGCTGCATCAAACAGCTGGACCTGCATGCGGTACGCGGGCTGGTAGTGAGTGGCGACGCCTTTATTAACGGTGCAGAGCCGCTGGCGCGTATTCGCTCCACTTTCCCGCAGGCGATTGCGGTTGAGATGGAAGCCACGGCGATCGGCCACGTCTGCCATCAGTTCGCCACGCCGTTCGTCGTGATCCGCGCTATCTCTGACGTGGCGGATCAGGAATCCCATCTTAGCTTTGAAGAATTCCTCAGCGTGGCGGCAAAACAATCTTCGCTGCTGGTAGAAACACTGCTGAGCCAGCTGGCGCGTGGCTAAAAAGTGGCTGGTACTGCTGGCGCTCTGGATCTGTTCCGGGCTGGCGCTGGCAGCGGGCGCGCCGCGAGTCGTTACGCTGGCACCCCACTTAACTGAACTGGCGTTTGCCGCTGGGATTACGCCCGTTGCGGTAAGCGCCTGGTCCGATTATCCGCCGGAAGCAAAGCAGATTGAGCAGGTCGCTAACTGGCAGGGGATTAAGGTAGAACGGATTCTGACGTTGAAGCCAGATCTGGTGTTGGCCTGGCGCGGCGGATCCCCGCAGCGTCAGATCGACCAACTACAGGCGCTGGGTATCAACATCCTGTGGCTCGATCCCGACTCCGTGGACGCCCTGCCTGATGCGCTGCGCCAGCTGGCCTCCTGGAGCCCGCATCCTACGCTGGCGCAACAGACCGCTGACCGGCTGGCGGCTCGTTTCAACGCCTTACGTGAACGTTATCGCCATGCAGCGCCTCGACGGGTATTTTTGCAGTTTGGCCTACAGCCGCTGTTTACCGCTTCGCGCAACACGCTACAAAACCAGCTGCTGACGCTGTGCGGCGGCGAGAATATTTTTGCTGACAGTACGGCCCCCTGGCCCCAGGTGAGCCGTGAGCAGGTACTGACGCGCCATCCCGATCTGATTATCGTACCGGGCGATGATGATGCCGCCGCGCGTGTTGCGCATTTCTGGCAACCGCAGCTTAAGGCATCAGTAGTCGCTATCCCGGAAGACTGGCTTAGCCGTGCGGGTCCACGCAACGTGCTGGCCGCAGAGAAACTTTGTCAGGCACTGCAATCACCAGCGATCTGAATAAAGTTTGCGCTTGTTTTACCGATAGTCCTTTTACCGAGCGACATATTATAAATCGCCGGGTTTATACCCTTTAACACCAGGAAAATTTATGAAAGCCATTTTCTTAGCCTGCGGGCTGTTAATGGCGGGAGGCGCACAGGCGGCGACCATTTCAGGCACGATAAATGTCCAGCTGACGATTACCAACCAGTGTCAGATAAACGGACAAACTATAACGCCGCAGGGTCAGCTGTCCGTTAACTGCGTGCCGCAGCCTTCCGCACAACCGAAAGTAACGTTAAGTACGCTGAAAAAGGAGGCGAATATCAAACAGGAAACGCGCCTGGTTACCGTTGAATGGTAACGGCGAAAGGAAAACGGCGTGCTTTACCCGACGGTAAAGCACGCCTGCCTGTCAGATGCTGAACGAAGAACCGCAGCCGCAGGTGCTTTTTGCATTAGGGTTAGTAACAATAAAACGCGAGCCTTCCAGCCCTTCGGTATAGTCCACCGCTCCGCCTACCAGATATTGCAGGCTCATCGGATCGACAACCAGCGAAACGCCAGATTTTTCAATGGTCATATCGCCATCGTTGATTTTATCGTCAAAGGTGAAACCGTACTGAAAGCCGCTGCAACCGCCACCGGTAATATAAACACGCAGTTTCAGATCGGGGTTTTCTTCATCAGCGATCAGGGCCTTAACCTTGCTGGCTGCCGCTTCGGTAAACTGCAGCGGCAAAGCTGCTACTTCATCACTCATTGAATTACTCCGCAATTAATCAGGCCGTAACCTGTCAGGCCAGAAATAGCCGTGCTTGTCAATATTATCTAATAGCCTGGTACAGCAATCAAGTATCCACTCTCGCACTCTGTGCCTTTTCCGCCTCCTGCTGCTTCGCCAGCGTACGTGCCAGCAGCGTAGAGTAGATAGGTTTGCCGCCGAGGAACTGCGCCACCAGCGTTGCGCCAAGGCAGGTAATGATCATCGGCAAAATCAGCTGATAGTTATCGGTCATCTCCAGCACCAGCACGATGCCAGTCAGCGGCGCGCGTACCGACGCGGCAAACAGCGCCCCCATACCGGCGATGGCAAAAGTGCCGGGATCGAGCGCCAGCGAGGGCAGCAACGCCGCGCTGGCCATGCCGAATGCGGTGCCCAGCAGCGTACCCAGCGCCAGCATCGGTGCGAAAATACCGCCCGGTGCACCGGAGCCGAAACAGAGCAGCGTGGTCGCCACCCTGGCGATAAAGATAAACAGCAGCACGCCGACGCTGTAGTGCCCTGCCGCTGCCGCCGGAATCAGATTGAAACCGCCGCCCGCCGCCTCCGGTTCGATGAGCGCAAGAATACCGCATAGTCCACCCAACAGCGCACCGATAATCAGCGCTTTTTTCATCACGCCGCCGTGCAGCCGCTGGAAAAAATCCTGCGTGCGGAAAAGCAGCTGGTTAAACAGCACGCCAACGGCACCAAACAGCATCCCCAGCAGCAGATAAAGCCATAGCGTATTCACCGGCGCGCCGGAAAGTTTACCGACGGCGATCACCGCCTGCTCGCCGTTAAAGCAGCGGAAAACGATGCTCGACATAATCACGCCGATAAATACGGCCTTAATCGAGATCAGGCTGTAGCGAAACTGTAAGCGCATCTCTTCGATAATAAACAGGATACCGGCCAGCGGTGCGTTAAACGCCGCAGAAAGCCCGGCAGCCGCCCCGGTCGCCAGCAGCGAATGGCGCGCTTCGGCGCTGCGCATACGGAACAGATCCAGCACCATGCGGCCCACGTTGCCGCCCAGCTGCACGGTCGGCCCTTCCCTGCCCAGCACCATGCCCGCGCCCAGCGTTCCCATACCACCGAGGAATTTTACCGGGATAACGCGCCACCAGCGCACCGGGCGCAGCTCCTCCAGCGCACCTTCGATTTCCGGGATACCGGAACCGCCCGCTTCCGGCGCAAAGCGGCGCACCAGCCAGTAGCCAAATACCGCCAGCACGGCGGAGAGAATAAACGCCAGCGGAAACGCCAGCCACAGGTGATCGCCGGTCGTGGCCACCACGCTCATTCGCCAGACCTGCACCGCGGTCACTGCTTTTTCAAAGGCGACGCCAACCAGCCCGGCCAGCGTACCGACCACGCCTGCGACCACCAGGATCGCCACTGGCGTCTTATCACGACGCAGCAGCATTCGCAGAAAATCAGTACGCCTCAGGGGCACCACATGCAGTTGTTCTGTGGAAGTCGGAGTTTGTTTCATAATACTCGTATCGGAAAAGAGAAGGTAAGCAAGCCCGGTATGATACGCCGCCCCGTGAGCCTGGGCAAAAGTTGCCGTTCTGAGCAACAATCTTAGCGCGTACCTTTCAATGTGCGTATAAGTTCCCGTAGAATGAGCGGGTTTTTACCTAATTCAGGAGCCGATTGATGAGTAAGTCCGAACACCTGTATCACCAGGCGCAGCGTTCTATCCCCGGCGGCGTCAATTCGCCGGTACGCGCCTTTAACGGCGTCGGCGGCGTCCCCTTGTTTATTGAGCGTGCCGACGGTGCCTGGATTTATGATGCCGATGGCAAAGCCTATATCGACTATGTCGGCTCCTGGGGGCCGATGGTGCTGGGCCATAACCATCCGGCTATTCGCAACGCGGTTATCGAGGCGGCGGAACGCGGCTTGAGCTTTGGCGCGCCAACCGAAATGGAAGTGAAAATGGCGGAGCTGGTTTGCGAACTGGTGCCGTCAATGGATATGGTGCGCATGGTTAACTCCGGCACCGAAGCCACCATGAGCGCGATCCGCCTGGCGCGTGGCTTTACCCATCGCGATAAAATCATTAAGTTCGAAGGCTGCTATCACGGCCACGCCGACAGCCTGCTGGTCAAGGCTGGCTCCGGCGCGCTGACGCTCGGTCAGCCCAATTCACCGGGCGTACCGGAAGATTTCGCCAAACATACTCTGACCTGCACCTATAACGATCTCACATCGGTACGCGCCGCTTTTGAGCAATATCCGCATGAAATTGCCTGCATCATCGTCGAACCGGTGGCGGGTAATATGAACTGTATCCCGCCGCTGCCGGAATTCCTGCCGGGTCTGCGCGCGCTGTGTGATGAGTTCGGCGCGCTGTTGATTATCGATGAGGTGATGACCGGTTTCCGCGTCGCGCTGGGCGGTGCCCAGGCGCACTACGGCGTCACGCCGGATCTGACCTGCCTCGGTAAAATTATCGGCGGCGGTATGCCGGTTGGCGCTTTCGGTGGACGTCGCGATGTCATGAGCGCACTGGCCCCGACCGGCCCGGTGTATCAGGCCGGTACGCTCTCCGGCAACCCGATTGCCATGGCAGCGGGCTACGCCTGCCTGAGCGAAATCGCCCAGCCCGGCACGCACGCCACGCTGACCGCGTTAACAACCCAGCTGGCGCAGGGGCTGCGCAAAGCGGCGCAGGCGGAAAATATCCCGCTGGTGGTTAACCATGTCGGCGGCATGTTCGGCCTGTTCTTTACCGATACCGCACAGGTGATCTGCTATGCAGACGTCACGCGCTGCGATACCGAACGCTTCAAACGTTTCTTCCACCTGATGCTGGAAGAAGGCGTCTATCTGGCACCGTCCGCTTTTGAAGCGGGCTTTATGTCGCTGGCACACAGCGGGGAAGATATTCAGCGCACCGTGGAAGCGGCACGACGCAGCTTTGCCCGTCTCGCCTAGCAAAAAGGGCGCCCTGCGGCGCCCTTTTTATATCGCTTTACGCAACAGCCAGACAAAATAAGGCGCACCGATAAAGGTTGCCAGCAGCCCTGCCGGGATCTGGTTCGGAAACGCCGCCATCCTGCCACACCAGTCGGCAATCAGCATCAGTCCCCCACCTAACAGCGCGGCAACGACCAGCTGCGGCAGCGCACGGCGAAAGCCGAGCATCCGCGCCATATGCGGTGCCATCAACCCAACAAAACTCAGTGGCCCGATGGTCAGCGTGGCGGCAGCGGTTAGCGCAGCGGCTAACAGCAGCAGACTCAAACGTACCGGCGTAAGGGCGATACCGATAGCGCGTGCCGTCGCACCGCCGAGCGGCAGAATGGTCAACCAGCGGCTGGCCAGCGGCGCAATACCTACCAGCACCACCGCCACCAGCGCGGTACGCAGCGCCTGCGGCGCATCGACATTGTAAGTTGAACCAGAAACCCAGCTCAGCAGCATCGCCATACGTGGGTCGCCGCTGGCTAATAACATCGCCAGCAGCGTGGTAAAGGCGGTGCCGATCGCGACTCCCGCCAGCAGCATGCGCTCCGGCGAGAAGCCGCCGCGTCCCGATACCAGCATAATCAGCAGCAGCGTTGCCGCCGCGCCGAGGCTACCGGCAGGCAGCAACCAGCCGAACGCATCACCCGGCACCAGAAACAGCATCAACACCACGCCGCAGGCGGCACCGGAGCTGATACCCAGCACTTCCGGGCTGGCCATCGCGTTACCGGTCAGACGCTGAATCAGCGTACCCGCTACGCCGAGCATCACGCCCGCCGCCAGCGCTGCCGTCATGCGCGGCGCACGCCACGGTTGCAGCTGCTGCCAGAGCTCGCCGCTGGCCCACTGCCAGCCCTGGGCATCGCGTCCCAGCGCCAGCGCCGTCACCGCCAGCAGCAACAGTATGCCTAATGCCGCCAGCGCCCAAAGCAGCACATGCTGGCGCTCCAGCGGTGTCCGCTCGGCCTGGTTTAACGGCGGCGGCACAGCGGCGGTGCGCAGACGCGGCAGCAGCCACAGCAGAATCGGCGCGCCGGTCAGCGCGGTTAATGTGCCGGTAGAAACTTCGCGCCAGTTATCGGCCAGCCAGATGACACACTGATCCGCCAGCCAGAGCAGCAGCGCGCCGATCAGCGGAGCCAGCAGCATACGGCTAAGCAGACGCCGTGCGCCCAGCAGCTTCGCCAGCAGCGGCGAGAACAGCGCAATAAAGGCCACAATGCCGACGGCGTTAACCAACATAGCGCTCAGCACAATTGCCAGTCCGAGCGCCGCCAGCCGCACCAGCGAAAGCGCCATACCGAGGTTGCGGGCAACGCCGTCATCCAGCCCCAGCAGCGTCAGTGGACGGCGCAGCAGCAGCGCCAGCAAAAAGCCAGCCAGCAGGCGCGGCAGTAGAAAGGTTACATTGCTCCAGTCCTGCTGACTCAGGGAGCCAGTGCTCCAGAGGAACAGGTTCTGTAACTGATCGTGTTTGAAAATAGCGAAGATCTGGTTAACTGCACCGCAGTAAAGACTCATCACCAGCCCGGCGAGAATCAATGTCACCGGCGACAGCCGTTTTCCCCAGGCAATACCGAATACCAGCAGGCCGATCAGCAGCGCGCCGATCAGCGCCGCCATGTGCTGCGTCAATTGCCCGCCCGGCAGCGCCCAGAGCGTAGCGACCGTAATGCCCAACTGGGCACCGCTCGCAACGCCAAGCGTGGTGGGTTCCGCCAGCGGGTTGCGCAGCACCTGCTGGAACAGCAAGCCCACCAGCCCCAGCCCGGCACCGGCCAGCAGCGCAATCGCCAGCCGCGGCAGCAAACTAAAGTGAAACACCATCTGATCGATATTATCGACGTCCGGCTGCCACAGCGCCTGTAACCACTGCTCCTGCGGCAGATGCCGGGACAGATTGAGACCGGTTAACGCCAGTGCACCAATAAACAGCGCAATCATCGGCGCGACTGAAAAGGTAAAACGTTCGCGCATCATGCCTCCAGCTCCCTGGCAAGGGTGCGACAAAATTCCATCGCCGAGAGCGTGGCGCCGTAAAACCAGATGGTAGGTACGCGTCTGAAACGCTGCTGCCTGACAAAAGGCAGCGACTGCCACAGTTCGGTTGCGCTGACCTGCGCCATCAGCGCGGCATCGCCATGATCGAAGCAGATTGCTTCAGCATCGCGTATGCTGGCCAGCCGTTCGATGCCGATCACCGCGCTGCCCCAAAAGTTGGTTTCGCCCTGCCAGGCGCTCTGAAGGCCCAGTTCCTGTAACGTTTCCAGAAACAGGCTGCCCTTGCCGAATACGATGACATGGCGGCTGTCGATCAGCGACATCAGCAGCAGCGGCTTCGCCCCCCAGGACGCCAGCCGGGTGCGCATCTCGCGGATAAAGCGATCAAACTCCATCAGGTGCGCCTGCGCCTGCGGCACTTTGCCGATGCGTTCCGCCAGCTGCATTAAAGAATGGCGCGCCGAGGTAAGCGGTTTGCCCTCTCCGCTGTTAAAAGCGAAGCCCTGACAGGGCGCAATACGAGCCAGCCTGGTCGGTGAAGGGCCGTAGCCACTGGAATAAAGGATTAACGAGGGACGCAGCTGCGTCAGCAGCTCCATGTTGGGTTCGGTACGCAAACCGACATCGATCACGCTGGCGGGCAGCTCCGGCTTGCCGACCCAGTCGCGATAGTTGAAAAGCTCTGCCGCCGCCATCGGCACCACGCCCAGCGCCATCATCAGCTCTATCGGCAGCCATTCCAGCGCGACAATGCGCTGCGTATCGATCGTTTCCGCCCGTAACCCCTGCTGCCAGAGCAGCGGAGAGAGCGCCATCGCGGTAAGTAATTGTCGACGTGTTATTGCTGGCATCACCACATCCTTGTATCAATAAACGAAGCTGACCGGCGCGCCGCCTTGCGGGTGCGGCAAAATGCCCATAGGAATGTTATAGATGCGCTCCAGCACCTCGCTGTGCATGATATCGCCCGGCGCTCCCTGCGCAATCATTTCACCGGCGCGCAGCGCCACCAGGCAATCGCAGTAGCGGGCCGCCATATTGATATCGTGTAAAACCGCGATGACCGTCAGACCACGCTCCCGACTAAGTTTCTGGATCAACGCCAGTACCTCAACCTGATGTGCAATATCCAGCGCCGAAGTTGGCTCATCCAGCAGCAGGCAGCGGCTGTTTTGTGCCACCAGCATCGCCAGCCAGGCGCGCTGCCGTTCGCCGCCGGAGAGGCTGTCTACCAGCCGAGCGGCAAAAGGCTTCAGCCCCACCAGCGCAATTGCTTCCTCTACCAGCGCGCGATCCTCTTCCCCATAGCGCCCCAGCGCCCCGTGCCACGGATAGCGTCCTACCGCTACCAGTTCACGTACCGTCATCCCTTCTGCCGCAGGCAGCTGCTGCGGGAGATAGGCCACCTCGCGCGCGAAAGCTTTACTGCTCCACTCCGCAACCGGCTTATCGTTCAGCAATACGCGCCCTTCACTGGCGGCCTGATGGCGTCCCAGTATTTTCAGCAGCGTTGATTTGCCGGAACCGTTATGACCTATCAGGCCAGTGACTTTACCGGCGGGGAAAGTTAATGAGAGAGGTTGCAGCAGCGTGCGCCCCGGCACGCGGAAACTGACGCAATCGAGAGAGAAGGTGGTGCCCTGTGGCGATGGATATGACATGGTTATCTTCAGCGGTAACGGGCGCGACAAAGGCCGCGCCCGGTTAAGTGGGTTAAAAACGGAACGTAGCGGTAGCGACAACCTGGCGATCGGCTCCCCAGTAACAGGCGTACTCGCGATAACAGCTGGCAACATATTCTCTGTCGAGCAGGTTATTTACGTTTACCCCAACGCTGGAGCCCGGCAGGCCAAAGCGGCCCAGATCGTATTTGACCGCAGCATCAACCGTGGTATAGCTCGCCACGTTAAAGTTCTGGTTGGCATTGTCGCCGGTACTGTAGAGGCCTTTGCTCTCGCCCACATAGCGTACGCCCGCGCCTACCGTCAGACCAGAAAGTGCCGTTTCGTTAAAGGTGTAATCGCCCCACAGCGACGCCATCTGGCGCGGTGCCTGCACCGGCGTGCGGCCTTTCAGCGTCGTATCGTGCGTATATTCGGCATCATTATAGGTATAAGACGCGGTCATGTTGATGTTAGCGTTAAGCGCCGCTTTCGCTTCCAGCTCGAAGCCGCGGGAACGAATTTCGCCACCCTGTACGCTCCATCCCACATTCTGCGCATCGGCCACCAGGTTTTTGGTTTTGTTAAGCTGGTACACCGCGGCGGTAACCACCAGCGGCCTCTCCTTCGGGACATATTTTACGCCCGCTTCATATTGCTTAGCGCGCGAGGCGTCAAACGGTTCGCCAGCAGCGGTGGTTCCGGTGGTTGGCAGGAAGGATTCGCTATAGCTGAAGTATGGCGCGATACCGTTATCAAACAGATAGTTCAAACCGCCGCGCCAGGTAAAGGCTCGATCGTTTTTTTCTACCGTCGTGTTACTAAAGCGGTTATTGGCAGAGGTTTTGGCAAAATCATAGCGTCCGCCCAACGTCAGCACCCAGCGATTCCACTCCATCTGATCCTGCGCGTAAAGGCCGGTCTGTTCCTGACGGTTCAGGTAGTTATAGGGAGCGTCGTAAGGGGTCCAGCTGTCGTTACCATACTGCGGGTGAACAGCATTAATGGGCGTGGCGAAGCCGAACTGCGCGTCAATATCGTTACGGGTGCGTTGATAATCGACGCCGGTCAGCAGCGTATGGCCCACGTCGCCGGTGCTGAATGTCGCCTGAGCCTGGGTATCAACGGCAAAGGTAGTCAGGTGCTCTTTAGAAAACGCCGCGCCGCGATTGATCTCATTCGTTGCCGGGTTGAAGCTGCTACCGTAGAGGCTGCGATAGTCGGTATGCAGATCGGCATAACGCAGATTCTGACGCATCGTCCAGGTATCGTTAAAAGCGTGTTCGAAGTTGTAGCCCACCATTTTGGTATTGCGCGAAATCTTGTTGCTGTTTTCGCCTTCGTCAAAATTGGTTGGCAGCTTATGTTCTTTACCGTTGGCATCCACAATCGGCACCACCGTACCCTGACGAGGCAACCAGCCGTAATAACCGGTTTCCGGCTCGTTCTGGAACAGCGTAATCAGGTCAAAGCGGGTGTTACTGTCCGGACGCCAGCTAAAGGAAGGCGCAATAGCGTAGCGCTTCTCTTTATTCATCTCCTGCTGCGCGTCCTGGCTGCGCGCCAGACCGGTAAGGCGATAGCTGTATACGCCGTCATCATCAAGCGCATCGGAAAAATCAAAACCGGTTGCGAACAGGTTATCGCTTCCCATTCTGAACTGTACTTCGCGCAGCGGCTCGGTAACGGGACGCTTGCTGACCATTGAGACTACGCCGCCCGGGTTACTTTTACCGTACAGCACGGATACCGGTCCGCGCAGAAGCTCGGCACGTTCCAGGAAATAAGGATCGATGGCAAACTCAGAGTAGTTATCGCCCTGTAGTTTTAGCCCATCAAGATACTGGTTGGTATTAGTTTCGCTGAAACCACGAATTGAGAGCGCGTCGATCACGTCAGAGCTGCCGCGGTTATTGGTCAGCACGCCTGGCGTGTAGTTGAATGCGCCCTTCACTGAAGTAACGCTGTGCATCTCCATCTCTTGCTGCGTCACTACCGATACCGACTGCGGGTTCTTCTCAATCGGGGTATCAGTCTTGGTGCCGGTCGCGCTGTGCTTCGCAGCGATAGTCGGGGCCGGCCCCCATGCGCTCTCCTGCGGCGCGCTGGCTGAAGCATCCACCACGATGGTTTCTTCCGCTGCAAATGCGGTGCCGCTACCCGCCAGGGTCAAGGCTACCAGCACTGCCAGCGGGCGTTTTAACATGCCCGCCGAAGCAGATGCTGCAAGAATATTTTTACGCGCGTTAGTCATCATCTTTTCTCTAGTAAAAGGGGAACTATTAAACGAAATGTAAACGAGAATTATTCTTATGCTTATTATTGTGGTGGATAATATGCGAAACAGCGGAGCAACTGCAAGCGGTAATGGCGGCCTGCGGCCTGTCTGGGCGGGCGTTAAAGCACATTAACGACGCTAAGCGCTGCATCAAAAAGGGTGCCGCTAAGCGGGCACCCGTTCAGAAAAGAAGTAAAGGAAGGTGAGGTGATAACGCCGCGTCAGGCTCCGGTTGCGGCGTTTTCATGAGTACGGAAAACCGCAACCGATTCACGCAGCGCCCTCGCCTGTTCCGCCATGGAAGCGGAGGCGGCGGCAGACTGATCTACCAGCGTCGCGTTCTGTTGCGTGGTAGTATCCATCTGGCTAACGGCAATATTGATTTGCGAGATGCCCGCGCTCTGCTCTTTGGATGAATCGGAAATCTCTTTAACCAACTGCGTCGTTTTCTCGATAGCCGTTACGCTCTGATGCACTTTCTCCCTGGCATCCTGCACCATGCTGATGCCCTGCATTGAATGACCAACGGATTTTTCAATCAGCTGCTTGATCTCTCTGGCTGCCGTGGCCGAACGCTGCGCCAGCGCGCGCACTTCGCCTGCAACTACCGCGAAGCCTTTACCATGTTCACCGGCGCGCGCCGCTTCAACGGCGGCATTCAGCGCCAGGATATTTGTCTGGAAAGAAATGCCGTCAATAACCCCGATAATTTCCTGAATTTGACCTGAGCTGCTATTGATTTGCTCCATCGACTGAAGTACCGATTCCATCGCTTCACCGCCGCACAGTGCCGCCTGAGTCGCCGCCTGGGCAATTTCCGCCGCATGGCGCGTGTTATCGGCATTTTGACTAATAATCGATGCCAGCTGTTCCATACTGGCAGCGGTTTCCGCCAGCGAGGCGGCCTGCTGTTCAGTTCGGGCGGAGAGATCCTGGTTGCCGTCGGCTATCTCTTCTGAAGATGAAGCGATGTTGTCCGCGTTCTCTTTGATGGAGAAAACCAGCGTTGACAATTTGGCGTTCATTTCCTTTAGCGAACGCAACAGCGAAGCGGTTTCATTATTACCTTCGGCCTCTATCCGGCTGGTTAAATCGCCTGCGGCAACGTTTTGCGCAACTTTCATCGCCTCATTAAGCGGTTTGGTAACCGTTTTAACAATATAAACGGCGAAAATAACCGTTATCAGCACCAGGGCCAGCAGAAAGCCTAATAATTTAATCTGCGTGAAACGTTTATCCTTCGCCTGATCGTTTAGCAGATTTAATAATGCGTCAGCGGCCTCATTACTCAGGGATTCAAACTTATCTACAATCTGCGTAAAGCGCGTCATGTATTCATCTAACGTCAGATTAGTTTCTTTGTGCTCGTTAAAAATATCATGCGCTATCTGCAACGTATCAAAGGCTTCCTGCCAGGTCGCTTTCATCGGCCCGCCAATTTGCTCCTTCAAAGCAGGGTTAAGCGCAAAGGCTTTTTTAAAATTTTTATAAAACAACGCCAGCGTGGACTGAGCCTGATCGATTTGGTAAGCAACGCGCATATAGTCCGTTTCTTTCTTACCATACCTGTCTGCAAGTATCTCTGCCCCTTCGCTGCGAACATGTGCCAGTTTATCGATCACGTCCGGTATCTGGGTAAAGGTGCTCAGAATCAGCTGGTAGCTCATCAGGTCGGCATCCAGCGATAGCTGATAAAAATCCAGCGAGTCCGCAATAGCGTCAAGCAGCTCGCTCAGCAGCTGCTCATGCTGAAGATTATTATCTGTAGCCGACAGACTTTTTTCATCAAGCGCACGCTGCAACGTTTCCCAGCGTTTAGTCAGCATCCGTACTTTGTCCAGCGGAAGTTCAGCGCCATCCTGCGCCAGCGATTTAATCAGCTGTGTATGCAGCTGTTCCGCCTCATTTTTCAGCGGCACGCGTGCGGTGGCTGCCGGATTGCCATTAGCGATAACCAGATAGCTTTCATGCCAGTGGCGTTGATAGACCCCCATTAGCTTGATGAATTGCTTTTCTACCGGAACGCCAGTGGCTTCCAGACGTTTCACCGTAATAGAGTGATTTCCCGTATTAATAAGCAAAGCGGTAGGCAGACTAAACAGTATCAGTGCGATAACACCCAGAATCACTAATTTAGCCGAGAAATTCATATTCCTTAATAAGCTTCCCACAGTAAACTCCATTTTTATTCATGAGGTAACGACAGAGAGAGAATCGGAAGGCTTAAGACATATCCCTAATTATTAACCGCCATTAAGCCGTCAATTTTGCCCGCTATTACGCACTCAACTTGCAATTACCTTATCAGGCAGTAATAACGAGCTTTCCTCTAAAATACTTCATTGCAAGTTAATTAAAAAATAACACACAGGAAATCACCAGGGCAAATAAAAGAAAGGGATTAACAGCCGAAACGACGAAATAACGTGACATGAGGGGAAAATATATTAGTAAATATACTAAATAACCAGAAAGGTATAATTAAAAAATAACGGGCGACTGTGCGCCCGTTATTTTTAATGCAGAATGGCGTAATCAGTTGCCGCCAAACATATCTTTAATCCAGCCCGCGACGCCATCACCGCTTTGTTGCTGTTGTGGCGGCTGTTGCGACTGCTGTTGCTGTTGCTGTTGCTGCTCCATCTGCTGCTGCATCTGTTGCTGCTGCCATTGCTGCATCTGCTGCTGACAGAGCGCATTAGCATCGGTAGTCCAGACTGGCAGCGTGCGCCAGCCACTGCTGCCGCTATCGCAAACAAAATTACCGGCAGAATCAACGGTCATAGAGGCGATATCCTCTGGCGGTGTCAGCACCAGCGGCATCGGTGCCTGATTATCCAGATAGCGACGGTAGAGCTGCATCGCCCCGGAAGAACCATACAGCTTGGTCGGCTGGTTGTTATCACGGCCTACCCAGGTAATCGTTACCTCTTTGCCATCCACCCCGGCAAACCAGGTATCGACCTGGTTATTGGTGGTGCCGGTTTTACCCGCCAGGTGTGCGGCAGGATATTTCGCGCCCAGAGATCGTGCAGTACCACGTGCGGCTACCTGCTGCATGGTGTAAAGCGTCAGATAAGCAGCCTGCGCAGGCACAACGCGTTCCGCCTGCGGGAAGCTCTGGTAAAGCACGCTGCCATCTTCCGCAATGACCGAACGCACTGCGGAAAGCGGTGCACGGTTACCGCCGCTGGCGATGGACTGAAACGCCTGCGCCACCTCAATCGGCGTCAGGTTCAGCGCGCCGAGTAGCATCGCCGGAACCGGATGCAGCTGATCTTTCGGCAGCCCCAGCTTCGTCCAGGTATTGACCACGTTATCCAGCCCCAGCGTCATACCAAGATTAACCGTCGGCACGTTCATTGAGTTGGTTAACGCATCAACCAGCATCACCTTGCCGCTAAATCGTCGATCGTCGTTCTGCGGTTTCCAGATCTGACCATTCGACATTTTCAGCGCGATAGGTTCATCGGCGATCCAGGTGTTAAGACGATAGGTGTCAGGCTGCGACAGCGCCGTCAGATAGGTGGCCGGTTTCGCCAGCGAGCCGATAGAGCGCCGCGCCTGCATCGCCCGGTTGTAGCCCGCAAATTGCGGATCGGCTCCGCCTACCATAGCGCGCACTTCACCGCTGAAGCGATCGACAATGACCATCGCAGTTTCCAGATCGTGCAAACCGCGCTGTTTCTTCAGTGCCGGAATGCCCTCTTCCACCGCTTTTTCCGCCGCATCCTGCGAAACCGGATCGAGCGTGGTAAAGATTTTCACACCGGAAAGATCTTTCACCTTATCGCCCAGTTTCGCCTGCAATTCGCCACGCACCATTTGCATAAACGCGGGCTGTGGCGTAATCACACCGCCTTTCGGCTGTACGCCAAGCGGACGGGCGCTGAGCATGTCATACAGCTCCTGATCGATCACTTTTTGCTGCTGTAACAGGCGCAGCACCAGGTTGCGTCGCTCCAGCGCCAGCTTCGGATTACGCCACGGGTTATACAGTGACGCCCCCTTCACCATGCCAACCAGCAGCGCCTGCTGATCGAGGCTCAGCTCATCTACCGGACGCCCAAAGTAATACAGGCTGGCCAGCGGGAAACCACGGATCTGATCGTTACCCGCCTGACCGAGATAAACCTCGTTCAGGTAGAGCTCCAGAATGCGATCTTTGCTGTAGCGCGCATCCATAATCAGCGCCATATAGGCTTCGTTGGCCTTACGCCACAGCGAACGCTTGTTGGTCAGGAACAGGTTTTTTACCAGCTGCTGCGTCAGGGTACTGCCGCCCTGTACCGCTCGCCCGGCGGTGATGTTCGCCAGGAAGGCACGTCCGATAGAGTAGAAGCTGATGCCATCATGCTCGTAGAAATGGCGATCCTCGGTAGCAATCAGCGTATCCACCAGCAGATCGGGGAACCCGGCGCGCGGCACAAACAGCCGCTGCTCGCCATTCGGCGACTGCAACATGGTAATCAATCGCGGATCGAGGCGGAAGAAGCCAAAATCACGACCGTTATCGAGGTTTTTAATCTGGTTAAGTTCACCGTTGCTGAAAGTAAGGCGTGCGCGAATCTGCCCCTCTTTACTGTCGGGGAAATCAAACGGACGACGGATCATCTCGATGCTGTTCGCCTGCACGGTAAACTCGCCCGGACGCGTCATCCGCGTGACCTGACGATACTGTGTGCCCTCCAGCAGCGCGATCACCTCTTTCTTGTTCAGTGGCATACCTGGTTCGAGGTTAACCATCCGTCCATAAACCGCCGCTGGCAGCTGCCAGACTTTGCCATCGATACGGCTACGAATTTCTGAATCGAGCCAGACGCCATAGGCTGCCATCACCACAGCCAGCACGATAAATAATTTAATCAGCCATCCCAGCCATTTTCTTTTTTTGCTGCGCGGCGGCCGCCTTTTTCCTTTACGTGGCACCGGTCTTTCCTCCAGATCGTCATCATTCTGTTCGTCGTTGTACTCTTCCCTGCGGCGCCCCTGGCCACCGGCTTTACGCGGTGGCACCGGCTGTTTTCCTTTGCGCCCGATAGGTTCGCGATCGTTCCCAGACATTGGTTTCGTTTCTCCAGATATGGCCGGTTACTCTGTTCTTACTGCATCGATTCGGAAAGCGGAACCCTCCGAAAGCGGGCCGATGTCTCTACTGCGGCGCGGCGTATTTTTTCGTGCGGCGCGTCGGCTGCGCGCTCGCCGGATCGTCGGGCCATACATGTTTAGGGTAGCGCCCTTTCATCTCTTTCTGTACCTGCGGATAGGCACCCTGCCAGAAGGCAGCCAGATCGCGGGTAATTTGCAGCGGGCGCTGCGCGGGTGATAACAGCTCCAGCACCAGCGGTACGCGCCCTTCAGCAATCGCTGGATTTTGCGCTTCACCAAACATTTCTTGCAGGCGCACCGCCAGCGCAGGCGGCTTTTCGCTGTCGTAGCGAATCGGCAGACGGCTGCCGGTGGGCACAGTGTAATGAGTTGGTAACGCACTATCCAGCCGCTGACGCTGTGACCATGTGAGCAAATGTAATAGCGCACCAACAAGGTTAATCTGGCGCAGCCCCTTGATATCACGCACGCCGTTCATCTCCGGCAGCA
Organism: Mixta intestinalis; assembly: GCF_009914055.1. Lineage (NCBI taxonomy): Bacteria > Pseudomonadati > Pseudomonadota > Gammaproteobacteria > Enterobacterales > Erwiniaceae > Mixta > Mixta intestinalis. Next base: position 130,234 of record NZ_CP028271.1, on the reverse strand, counting down.
GCCAGCGCTCAAGCATGGCAAGCAGCGTCTCATCATCCATTTTCGGCCAGCTTTCTTCCGGTATCCACTGCGCCGCACAATCTAATCGCAGCCGTAGCTGCTGGGCCTCTGGCGTCCAGTTAAGTACCGACAGACCTTTTTCGCGGATCCAGCGCAGCATCGCCGGGTGCAGCACCTCCGCGTCCGGCTTCGCCAGCGGTACGGATTTCAGTGCCAGTACGCCGATTTTATCGCGCTGCCAGGCGCGCAGCGTGCCCTTGTCCTCATCCCATTCAATATCGGTTTCGCTACGCACCAGACCGGGACAGTCGCGTTGAAGCGCAGCAATATCAACCGGCAGCGCCAGCAGAATACGCGCCTCCGCCTGCGCATCGCTCTGCAGGAGCTGCGGTGCGATCAGCCACTCGTGACGGGTTAAAGCATCATCATGATCGAGCATCGCGCCCGGCCCGCCTGCCAGCTGATAGCGCCCGCTGTCACCGCGTCGACGCGCCAGACGATCGGGAAACGCCTGCGCCAGCAGCGCGGGTGCCAGCGTAATATCCAGCTCGCCGCCTGTGGCGTTCAACCTGCGCAGTAGCTGCCGCGCACGCTGTTGCCAGCCGTGATGGGAGATAAACAGATGATCGCTGAGATTACGGCTGCCCTGACGCGGTGGCTCTTCCAGCATCGCAACCAGGCGTGCCGCGGTAGCCTGCGCATCACGATGTTGCGCCGCGGTCAGCAATGCCGCCAGGCGTGGTTCGCTGCCCAGTTTCGCCATCGCTCGCCCCTGCGCCGTGAGCTGTCCTGATTCGTTAACCGCGCCGAGCTGCAACAGAAGCTTCTGCGCCGCCAGTAGCGCAGGCGCAGGCGGCTCGTCGATCCAGCGTAGCTGCCCGACGTCATGGCATCCCCACTGCAACAGATCGAGCCAGAGCGCGCTGAGATCGCTCTGTAAAATATCCGGCTCGCCCTGCGCGGCGGCGCGTTCCGCCTGCTCGCGGCTGATTAAATGCAGACAGATACCCGGCGATAAACGCCCGGCGCGTCCGGCACGCTGTGTCATGGAAGCCTGGCTGATACGCTGGGTTTGCAGACGCGTAATGCCGCTGCGCGCATCGAAACGCGCCGTGCGCTCCAGCGCGCTATCGACCACCAGCCGAATGCCGTCAATGGTTAAACTGGTTTCGGCAATATTGGTCGCCAGCACTACCTTACGCTTACCGGCGGGCGCGGGGAGAATTGCCCGCCGCTGCGCCGCCAGCGGCAGCCCGCCATACAGCGGGCAAAGTTCCGTATCCTTATCCACCCGCGACGTTAGCTGATGTTTAACCCGTTCGATTTCTCCCACGCCGGGCAGGAACAGCAACAGCGAGCCAGGCTCCGCACGCAGCAGCTGGGTAACCTCGCGCGCCACCGCCTCATCAAACGGTAGCTGAGGCGCGAGGCTGGCGTAGCGGCGCTCTACCGGAAAGCTGCGCCCTTCAGACACAATCAACGGCGCGTCAGGCAGACGGGCACGGAGGCGCGCGTTGTCCAGCGTCGCGGACATAATCAACAGGCGTAAATCGTCACGTAAGCCCTGCTGCACATCCAGCAGCAGCGCCAGCGCAAGGTCGGCCTGTAAGCTGCGTTCATGGAATTCATCGAGGATCACCAGCGACACGCCCTCCAGCATGGGATCCTGCTGCAACATGCGCGTCAGAATGCCTTCGGTCACCACCTCCAGCCGGGTATGCGGACCGGTACGGCTTTCAGCACGCATCCGGTAGCCGACGGTAGCGCCGGGCTCTTCACCGAGCTGTTCCGCCAGGCGCTGCGCCACGTTACGCGCCGCGAGACGACGCGGTTCCAGCATAATAATGCGCCCGTCAAAGCCGCCCTGTTGCAGCAGTTGTAGCGGCAGCCAGGTAGATTTCCCTGCGCCCGTCGGGGCCGCCAGCAGCACCTGCGGTGCCTGTTGTAGCGCGGCCAGCACCTCGGGCAGCACGGCGCTTACCGGTAACTCACTCAAACGAAACTCCGTCCAGCATTGGTCTTATGATGGTGCGCATTGTAGCATTCCTCTGTATTGTTTACCGGAGAGTGTTATGAGCGCACGTCGTCTCTTTTTTGGCATCGGATTACCTGAGCCTTTACAACAGCAGCTGGTGCGCTGGCGCGCGGAACAGTTCCCTGAAGAGGCGGGCCGCCCTGTTGCTGCCGCTAATCTGCATATTACGCTGGCTTTCCTTGGTGATGTCAGCGACGAGAAGGCGCAGGGGCTACAGCAACTGGCGGGACGCATCCAGCAACGCGCCTTTAACCTCGATCTGGATGATGCGGGACACTGGCCGCGCCCCGGCGTGGTGTGGCTCGGCTGTCGGCAGGCGCCGCGTGGCCTGCTACAGTTGGCGGAGATGCTGCGGGCGCAGGCCGCACGCAGCGGCTGCCATCAAAGCCCCCAGCCGTTTCATCCCCATATCACGCTGCTGCGCAACGCAACTCGCCCGATTGCCCTGCCGCCGCGCAACTTTCACTGGCAGTTCCGCGTCACCCATTTTTCCCTTTACCAGTCGCTTTTCAGTCAGGGACGCACCCGCTATCGTTGCCTGCAAAGCTGGCCGTTGTCGGAGATCCCATGATTTTTCAACCCGCGCTACGTCCAGCGCGTCTGATTCAGCGCTATAAACGTTTTCTTGCCGATGTGATCACACCCGAAGGCGAAAACTTAACGCTACACTGCGCTAACACTGGTGCGATGACCGGCTGCGCCACGCCCGGCGATACCGTCTGGTTTTCTACCTCGGCAAGCCAAACGCGGAAATATCCTCACAGCTGGGAACTGACCGAGACGCAGCAGGGTCATACGATCTGCGTTAATACTTTGCGAGCGAATCAACTGGTACGCGAGGCGCTGACAGAAGATCGTATTGCAGAATTATCTGGTTACAACCATTTACGTGCCGAGGTGAAATACGGCACGGAACATAGCCGTATCGATTTCCTGCTTCAGGCACATAACAAACCGGAGTGCTATATTGAAGTGAAATCCGTGACGCTGTTGCAGCAGGATAAGGGATATTTCCCGGATGCGGTGACCGTGCGAGGCCAAAAACACCTGCGTGAACTGGCCTCAATCGCCCAACAGGGCAAACGTGCGGTTATGTTATTTACTGTTCTGCACTCGGGGATTGAGGACGTTTCCCCCGCGCGTCACATTGATGCGTGCTATGCAGAACAACTGGCACAGGCGCAACAGAGCGGAGTGGAGATACTTTGCTACAGGGCTGAAGTATCTCCGACAGGCATGTGGCTGAATCAGCGGCTAAAAGTGGCGCTGTAATATTTAATGTGGCTTGCGTGCTATAAAAAGTCGCGCCGCGCTAAATACGCTGTTCCTCACAGGCTTGTCAAGGCGTGTTCAGGAATAATTGCCAACCTTAACCGCTTCTGTTATTTATAGCGGCCTGTTTTTTTCCCCACTGGGGATCGATAGTGCGTGTTATCCAGGAGAAACAACATGCAAGAAGGGCAAAACCGTAAAACATCGTCCCTGAGTATTCTCGCCATCGCTGGGGTGGAGCCGTACCAGGAGAAACCGGGCGAAGAGTATATGAACGAAGCCCAGCTGGCGCACTTCAGGAAGATACTTGAAGCGTGGCGCAATCAACTCAGGGATGAAGTCGATCGTACGGTATCACACATGCAGGACGAAGCTGCTAACTTTCCCGATCCGGTCGATCGCGCCGCTCAGGAAGAAGAGTTCAGCCTCGAACTGCGCAACCGCGACCGCGAACGTAAACTGATCAAAAAGATCGAAAAAACATTGAAAAAAGTGGAGGATGACGATTTCGGCTACTGTGAATCCTGTGGCGTTGAAATCGGTATTCGCCGTCTTGAAGCGCGTCCTACCGCCGATCTTTGTATCGACTGTAAAACGCTGGCAGAAATCCGCGAAAAACAGATGGCCGGTTAACGGCACGTGTATCATGCAGCGTGGGCGGGAGTGCTATCTCTTCCACGCTGCAGTTACGTAAATATCGTAATGTCTACTCCCTGTACAGGTCGCTTTGCTCCCTCTCCTTCCGGTGAACTACATTTTGGCTCGCTGATTGCCGCGCTTGGCAGCTATTTGCACGCCCGCGCTCAGGGCGGTCGCTGGCTGGTACGCATTGAGGATATCGATCCGCCGCGCGAAGTCCCTGGTGCCGCCTCAACCATTCTGCGCCAGCTGGAACATTACGGCCTGCACTGGGATGGCGAGGTGCTCTGGCAATCGCAGCGTCACGACGCTTACCGCGAGGCGCTGGAGTGGCTGCGTCAGCATCGTCAAAGCTATTACTGCACCTGCACGCGCAGCCGGATTCAGCAGATCGGCGGCATTTATGACGGTCACTGCCGCGATCGGCACCTCGGCCCGCAGCAGGCCGCGCTGCGCCTGCGTCAGCATCAGCCGGTTTATCAGTTTCACGATCTGCTGCGCGGCGAGGTGCGGGTTGATGCTGCGCTGGCGGAAGAAGATTTCATTATTCATCGCCGCGATGGACTGTTCGCCTATAACCTGGCGGTAGTCGTGGACGATCATTTCCAGGGCGTCACGGAGATCGTGCGCGGTGCCGATTTAATTGCACCAACGGTACGGCAAATCGCCCTGTGGCGACAGCTTGGCTGGCAGGAACCTGCTTATCTGCATCTGCCGCTGGCGCTTAACCATGACGGCAATAAGCTGTCAAAACAGAATCATGCCCCGACGTTGCCCTCCGGCGATCCGCGTCCGGTGCTGGTTAATGCGCTGCGTTTCCTGGGGCAGGATGTCCCACAGGCGTGGCAGGATATCACTACAGCGCAGCTGCTTACGCAGGCCGTTGCCGGATGGAATTTAGCGAAAATGTCGCGCAATAACGCATTGCCCGCCGCTGAAGCCACAACACCATTCTCAAATGGTGCGCAACAGGCTATCATTAGCCGCTGATTTTACCACCGAATTTTCGTCATTATCGAGGTGTCCTATTTTTACCCGAGTAGCTAATTTTTGCCGTAAGGTCCTGAATCGTGAAGACGCGACGCCGGCAGAGGTTGAGGAAGACGAACCGCAGATGACCGTCGTCCCTCGTGAAAGTCACAACATCTCGCGCAAAGACATTAGTGAAAACGCCCTGAAAGTGCTTTATCGCCTGAACAAAGCGGGTTATGAAGCCTATCTGGTTGGCGGCGGTGTTCGTGACCTACTGCTGGGTAAAGCGCCGAAAGATTTTGATGTGACCACCAACGCCACGCCGGAGCAGATGCGCAAGCTGTTTCGCAACTGCCGCCTGGTAGGTCGCCGTTTCCGCCTCGCTCACGTTATGTTTGGCCCGGAAGTCATTGAAGTAGCAACCTTCCGTGGACATCATCAGGCCGAGGAAGATGGTAACGGTCAGCGCGGTCAGAACGGTATGCTGCTGCGCGATAACATTTTCGGTTCAATCGAAGATGATGCCCAGCGCCGCGATCTCACCATCAACAGCCTTTACTACAGCGTGGCTGATTTTACCGTGCGCGACTATGTGGGTGGTCTACAGGATTTGCAGCGCGGCATTATTCGCCTGATTGGCGATCCGGAAACGCGCTACCGTGAGGATCCGGTCAGGATGCTGCGCGTGGTGCGCTTTGCAGCCAAGCTGGAAATGACCATTGCGGAAACGACCGCCGAGCCGATTCCGCGCCTCGCCACGCTGCTGAACGATATCCCGCCAGCGCGCCTGTTTGAAGAGGCGTTAAAGCTGTTACAGGCGGGCTACGGCTACCGTACCTATCAGCTGCTGCGTGAATATCAGCTGTTCCAGCCGCTGTTTCCGGTTATCAGCCGTGGCTTTACCGAGCGCGGCGACAGCCTGATGGAGCGTATGCTTGAGCAGGTGCTGAAAAATACCGATACGCGTCTGCAAAACCAGATGCGAGTTAACCCGGCCTTCCTGTTTGCCGCCATGTTCTGGTATCCGCAGCTGGAAACCGCGCAGCGCATTGCTCAGGAAAGCGGGCTGGTTTACTACGATGCCTTTGCGCTGGCAATGAATGACGTGCTGGATGAAGCCTGCCGCTCGCTGGCGATTCCGAAACGTATCACGACGCTGGTACGCGATATCTGGCAGCTACAGCTGCGTATGTCTCGTCGTCACGGCAAGCGGGCGCTGAAGTTAATGGAGCATCCTAAATTCCGCGCCGCCTACGATCTGCTGGCGCTGCGTGCAGAGGTGGAGAATAACCCGGAGCTTCAGCGTCTGGCGCACTGGTGGGGCGAGTTCCAGGCCGCCGCGCCGCCGCAGCAGAATCATATGTTAAGAACGCTCGGTGACGATCCGGCCCCGCGCCGCCGTCAGCGTCGTCCGCGCAAGCGCCCTGCCGCACCGCGCCGTGAGAACAACAGCAACGCATGAACGGGCTGACTGACGTCCGAAGTGGGCAAGGCATGAGCCGGGTTTACCTTGCGTTAGGCAGTAACCTGGCCGATCCGCTGTATCAGGTGCGTAACGCGCTTGATGCGCTCGCCGCCATTCCGCAAACGCGGCGGGCGGCGGTTTCCTCTTTTTACCGCACGCCGCCTTACGGCCCGCCCGATCAGCCAGATTATCTGAACGCCGCCGTGGCGCTGGATACCCAACTGTCACCGGAGGCGCTGCTCGATCATACCCAGCGTATCGAACTGGAACAGGGGCGCGTGCGTAAAGCAGAGCGCTGGGGGCCGCGCACGCTCGATCTCGATATTATGCTGTTTGGCGATCGCGTGCTGAACACGTCGCGCCTGACGGTGCCCCACTACGATATGCTCAACCGCGCTTTTATGTTGATACCGCTGCTGGAAATCGCGCCGCTGGCACGTCTGCCTGACGGACGTGCGCTGGCCGATATCGTCCACCAGCTTGACTGTAGCGCCATTCATCCCTGGTAACGCTCACGCCGCTTTTCGGCGGCGCATTCGCGCTTGCGATAAGAGATTTCCTCTCCTCTTGCGATCCATTACACTGCGCCCACCAGAACGTAGATACAGAGGTTGTCATGAAACCCACAACTCTTTCTCACCTGCGCCAGTGGAAACAAACAGGCAAAAAATTTGCCTCCATCACCGCCTATGATTTCAGCTTTGCCAGGCTGTTTGCCGATGAAGGTATTCAGGTGATGCTGGTAGGCGATTCGCTGGGTATGACAGTCCAGGGGCACGACTCCACGCTGCCGGTAACGGTGGAAGATATCGCTTATCACACTGCGGCGGTACGCCGTGGCGCACCGCACTGTTTGCTGCTGGCCGACCTGCCGTTTATGAGCTATGCCACACCGCAGCAAACCTGCGAAAACGCGGGCCGCCTGATGCGTGCCGGTGCCAATATGGTAAAGCTGGAAGGCGGCGCATGGTTGACGGAAAGTGTCCAGATGCTGACGGAGCGCGCGGTGCCGGTATGTGGGCATCTTGGCCTGACGCCGCAGTCGGTTAATATTTTCGGCGGGTATAAAGTCCAGGGACGCAGCGAAGAGGCGGCGGAACGCCTGTTGACGGACGCGCTGGCGCTGGAAGCGGCGGGCGCGCAGCTGATGGTTCTGGAGTGCGTGCCGGTAGCACTGGCGCAGCGCGTCACTGAAGCGCTGGATATTCCGGTGATCGGCATCGGCGCGGGCAACGTGACCGACGGACAGATTCTGGTAATGCATGACGCCTTTGGCATTACCGGCGGACATATTCCCAAATTCGCTAAAAACTTCCTTGCCGAAGCGGGCGACATCCGCGCTGCGGTGCGCCAGTATGTGCAGGAAGTGGAAAACGCCAGCTATCCCGCGGCGGAACACAGTTTTCAATGAACAGGAGAAAATCCGTGTTGATTATCGAAACGTTGCCGATGCTGCGCCGCGAAATACGTCGCTGGCGTCAGGAAGGTAAACGCATCGCGCTGGTGCCGACCATGGGCAACCTGCATGAAGGCCATATGACCCTGGTAGATGAAGCGCGCGAGCGCGCCGATATCGTCGTCGTCAGCATTTTTGTCAATCCGATGCAGTTCGATCGCGCTGACGATCTGGCGCGTTATCCGCGCACGCTACAGGAGGATTGCGAAAAGCTTAACCGGCGCGGCGTCGATCTGGTTTTTGCCCCCGCTCCCGCCGATGTTTATCCCAAAGGGCTTGACAGTCAGACCTTTGTTGAAGTGCCAGGTCTCTCCAGCCTGCTGGAAGGTGCCAGCCGTCCCGGTCATTTTCGCGGCGTCGCTACCATCGTCAGCAAGCTGTTTAACCTGGTACAGCCCGATCTCGCCTGCTTTGGCGAAAAGGATTATCAGCAGCTGGCGCTGATCCGCAAAATGGTGGCGGATATGGGCTACGATATCAATATTGTCGGCGTGCCGACGGTACGAGCAAAGGATGGCCTGGCGCTCAGTTCGCGTAACGGTTATCTCACCGCCGATGAGCGCAAGCTGGCTCCGACGTTAAGTCAGGTGATGCGCGAAATGGCGCAAAAGCTGGCTAACGGCGAGCGCCATGTGGAAGAGATTATCGAAAGCGCTGAACAGGCGCTGCTCGATAAGGGGTTACGTCCTGACGGTCTGGCGATTTGTGATGCGGAGACGCTGCTGCCGCTTAACGTGGAGAGCAAGCGTGCCGTTATCCTGATGGCGGCCTGGCTGGGCAAAGCCCGCCTGATCGATAATCAGACGGTTGATTTAACCCAGTAACAAGCAATGGCGATGGTGATACCGTCGCCTATTTTCGGTTCGTTGCAGAACAAGGTAACAGAAATATGGTACGCACCATGCTACAAGGCAAGCTGCACCGGGTGAAGGTTACTCAGGCTGACTTGCACTACGAAGGTTCCTGCGCCATCGATCAGGACTTTCTCGACGCCTCCGGCATTCTTCAGTACGAGGCGATTGATATCTATAACGTTACTAATGGTCAGCGCTTTTCTACCTACGCTATCGCGGCGGAGCGCGGATCAAAAATTATTTCCGTTAACGGCGCTGCGGCCCGCTGCGCCTGCGAAGGCGATATTTTGATTATCTGCTCTTACGTAAAAATGCCTGACGAAGAGGCGCGTCAGTGGCAGCCAAAAGTCGCCTATTTTGAGGGCGACAACGAAATGAAACGTCTGGCGAAAGCCGTACCGGTTCAGGTTGCCTGATAAAAGAGCCAGCTAGTGCTGGCTCTTTATTATATTAATCTTCCATAAAAGGCATATTATTAAGAGATATTAAATAAGGGAAGGCCATCCGACCATAAGTCCAAATATCCCGACACTCATGATCGGCAAGACCGACATGTTCGGGATAATCAAATCATCAAGCGACGGCATTTCTCCAGGAGGCGTTGTATCCAGCTCGATTTCATTAGAAGAATTATTATCTGAAACGAAAATACCACCTGATACCAGCTTCAGTTCCTTGTCGTTCAAAATTTTCATTATTAACTCCACACGACTAGACAGTCTAATTAGTTGCTTTACCAATATATATTTCAACCAACACATATTTATTATGTCGGAATGGTTAGCTATTCAGTTAATACTGAACAACGAGAGTATAAACGTCGCTTACAGGCAAAAAAAGTAACTACTATTTAATAATAAAATACTAATTAAAAGCATCAAAAAAAATATTTTCCCATGGCTTAAATAGTACAATGCGTTGCCATTTTCCGGCATCAGGATTAATTGTTTTTTTAGAAAATTTTCATAAACGATTATTTTGAAAAAAGAGATTTAAACTCTATATACAGCCCAAAAAACGGCGGCACCCCAACAGCAAAATCCAGATCAACTATATAATTCAGCCCATCGGTAATATAAAAATCTGGATCCAATGCTATAACGGCCTGATTGAAGATGCTGTTTAGAGCAGAAGAACCGCCGGATGCCAGCAACTGCTCTTATCATTAATTAAATATATAGCATCAACCTTAAAAATTTAATCCCCTCCTGAAGCGGAGGTTAACATGCAGGAAACAATAATCCCACAACAATTCAAGACATGATTAACATTAAAATAATCACTATCGTAAAACAGCGATTTTCCTGCGATCGGTCTGCTGCGCCTGCTGTGAAAAAAAAGCCCTGTTTTCTGCTCTCTGGTGCGACAGGCCCGACGCCATGTTCGCTGCGTTGTACAAACACCACAGCGAACATGGCGCCGTAAAGTACGCCGTTGCGAATAAAGCATCACAATAAAAAAACAGCACGGCTGGTGGGCAAGGTGAAATACTGGCTGAACAGTAACGGCAACAGACCAAAGGGGAAAAGAGGGATTAACCATACAAATATCTGGCAACGCAATGGTTGCCAGATAAGAATATATCAAATTTTTATTAACGCACAATAACGGATAATAATTTTACAAAGTAAATTTTGCAGAATTTAATCAAGACGTTAAATTAGACTTACTGCTATACAGGCATGATTACAGAAGGAAAATCCGGGAAGACGAAAATTGGCGGTACAGGCCTACAGCATGGAGGATATGGAAGTATAGCAATTGGCGGTACAGCATTATTGCATGGCGGCCAGGTGAATCCCGGATCAATGTCAGTAACCATTGAAGAATCATCATTGATTATTCCTGGCAGTGTTGTAACAGTATCCCTGCCAAAACTCACATCCCAGATTCCGCCAGATACCAGTTGTTTATGTATATCGTTAATTTCGTACATAATATCATCCTTAAATTATTACGATTTCTCCTGATTCGGAGTCCTGTAAGCAAGCAATAACTCGCCTGCCGCCATTAAAATATATAATTAATTTTAAACTTATCCCTATAGTAAAAATACGAATTTACGGCACTGATATCTTGCCAATTATATTTTCCTCCAGCGCCGCAGGTAATAAAAATACATTCAGTAACTGTCTCTGGGGCTCAGCACACAATAAGCGTCAGCGGCAAGCACAGAAAATAAAGCAGACTTCCTTGTTCCAGCTGATAAAAAAGTAAAGCTGCATATTAAAGAATGCGTTGACTATAAAAACCCGGCCCACCACACGGCATAGGGTAATATATACAGCCATAACATTTCTCCACTTCTGTCTGTAGCCATTCACTAAACGTAATACATGAGGCTATTTTCTGAAAATTACCAAATATATTTCCAACTACAAAAATTAAATCTGAACCGTTCATGTGTGTAGGGTGCTTGCCTTCGTTCCAAAAATAAAATCGTCATTTCCAGAACATACTAATCCTGAAACTTATTTTTACTTAAATAACAAGACATAAACCGCTGTTAATTTATCCTGTTTGTTAATTTTAAAAATTTCATAATAACCGTGAAATTCTTGTCTATTGCCAGCCCTGGCTGTGAACCTGACGTCCTTCACGAAATATCGCTTTTATCCATCAAATGTCGGTATCTTCGACAAGAATTTTATGCGCTTAACGGTTTTATTTTTATGCAAAGAACATCCAGGCGTAATAAGCACGTCCGATAGATTAGCCCTGACGGACCAGGCTTAACTGATATCACGTGCCTTCAACATTTATCAGAAAAAAACACCTGAACCTTCTGGGAATTATAAGAATAACTGAACATTTATTCAGTATTAAAATTTCTATATTCATGTTATTAAATTATTTTATATCAAACATTAACAATGACCTATTTATTTGCCAGGTAATTAATTTCTTTAAAGTTAATAGCCGAAATAAACACACAGGATAGCTCTTTCCGGATATCGGTTATGTCGGTTACTCCCGACGTACCAACTTCATTAATGCTCAAATGACAAAACCGATGCGTTATTTTTAACTCAAATCATGTAGTGCTTTATCGTTAGCAGGCGATAGCGCTATTTCGCTAAAGTTAACCTCAAGTCCGGCCCGCTGCGGCGTACAGCACATCACACCAATCCGACAGCTTTCCGCGCTGGCGATATGGCACAGGCGCAGCAGCGGCCAAAGCTGACCATCAGCGGAATATTGCAGGCGCAGCGCATTACCACGTCGCGTCAGGCGCATCCAGAAATCACGTGCGTTGCCGTTAAACGGCCCGGTAGCCCAGTCTGAAGTCTCCTGCGTCAATACGCTGCCGATAGCAGGCTGACCATCGTTATATTCAATTCCGGCTTTTAGCCAGTGCCGCTCATCGATCATTAGCATAATGCCCGCCTGATCGTAGAGGGTATGAAAATTGGCGCGAATCCGTGCCTGAAAGGTAAAGTCTTCATGGACTTCGCAGGCGTAAAAGTGCCCGCTAAAGCGCGTAAAACCATACCAGGTTTCCCGCCAGAAATCGGTATTTTTATCTGTGATAACCGTTAGCTGCTGCTTTTCTTCACGCCAGACGGCAGGCTCGTTAATCCAGTCAAACTGTGGCATCGCAAACCTCGACAATAATGTTCGATCGGCACGCCCTGCCCGTCCAGCGCAGCGCTGTAACGCTTTGCGAGAAAAGGTGCAAAGGATGCCGGTAGTGGTGCTTTGAAAGGGAGATAGTGAGAGTGTAGACAGCGTATAAAGATTTGCCGCTAAAATCATCCGGCAACAGCTGCTGCCGGATGATGGCTTTTTAACTTATGATTCCTGAGCTGGCGGGAACAGCGAAGAAATCAGGTTACCGATGCTTTCCAGAAATGCACCAAAGATCATACCCGGAAGCGCCAGAATAGGGAAAAACCCTATAATATAGCTTCCGCCCCAGGCCACGGTGACATCCACGCCGCCAAAGGAACCTTCATAGCTACCGGAAAAATCGTTTGAATCCCATTTTATCCAGTCACTCCAGTTCCCTGCGCCCGATACATGGGCCAGTTGTGCTTCAGTAAGTACACGCATAGTATTGACCTTATATTCAGGTTAATTAATTTATATCAGAAATGACAAAGCAGGAGATATCCTTTCCCCTGCGGACTGGAAAATATAAAAAGCCGCTTATTCAGGCCATCGTAAAAATCCTAATAACAGAATACTGTAATACAAATAGTCTTTATCATCGGTGAGATAAACACTACAGATTAATTATTTATTTCCTGTGAGCTTTAATTACTTCACTGAAATGACAACTCAATAATTAACCGTAGCATGGAATGATTAAAGCTTTCGCTTAAAGCGGGATTTATTGAATCACCTACAACCTCCGCTAACTGCTTTTATCGTAATTAAAAATTATTGCAAGCCGGAGGAGCGGTGATTGATTAGATTTTATGAATAAGAAATTTAATTGATATATCGGAAAGCGGTAATCAGGGGCAGAGATTGAAACAAAAATTAACTGACAGTTAATATATTATGCCAATAACGGAAAGTAATTAAATTAACATAGCGGTTAGTGAAAGCAGCCCGGCAAAATGATACTACCGGGCCTGTCACCTCGATTAAGGCTGCGGTTTTACTACCGGCGGCGGAAACAGGGCAGAGAAAATATTTTCCACGTAGTTCCAGAAAGTGTCCCGGATGCCGTTAAAGAAATTCAATACCGGCTGAACGGTATAATCCCAAATAGTACCCAGCAGACCCCGGTTAGCGGCGACTTCAGCAAAAGTGGCAGGTTGTTGACCACCTGATACCTGTGCCTGCTGCTCTTCGTTAAGCACAAACATAATTAAAACCTTTTGGTGAGATAAAAGATAACGTCAAGCGTTTAAATATAGCAGGGTAAACAAGGCGCATTTTCCTGCAATTAAAAGCATACTGGCTTAAGATATTCAGACCATAGCAAAACTTCTAATGTTATTTTGACCACCGGTTTAAGATAACAGCTAAAAGATTAAAGCCGGGAAGATGACAACTTGAAACCAAGATAAATAAAATCGCTTACAAGACAAATCTTAGCGTCATTTCTATTTTAATAATTATTAACGACACTACCCTGACCAGGGAATTTTATTTCCGCAAAAAAAACGGCGCTTTAACGACGCCGTTCGCGATAGAATTCGGTTATCAGGTGCGCAGGCCACGCCCACGTTGAATCAATGTCCAGGCCAGAATGTAAAACACCACGATAAAGGCAACCAGCACCGATAGCGTAAACGCCAGCGGCACATCATTAATACCTAAAAAGCCGTAGCGGAAACCGCTAATCATATAAACCACCGGATTCAGCTTTGATACCGCCTGCCAAACCGGCGGCAGCAGCGTCAGGGAATAGAACACCCCGCCTAAGTAGGTCAGCGGCGTCAGCACAAAAGTAGGAATCAGGCTGATATCATCAAAGGTACGGGCAAATACCGCATTCAGCAGTCCGGCCAGCGAAAACATAATCGCCGTCAGCAGGAGCGTGATCGCTACCATCGGCCAGGAGTGTACGTGAAACGGCACAAAAAACAGCGATACCGTTGTTACCAGAATCCCGACACAGATACCGCGCGCCACGCCGCCACCGACATAGCCAGCGATCACGATATGGGTTGGCACCGGCGCTACCAGCAGCTCTTCGATATTACGCTGAAACTTGGCGCTGAAGAATGAAGAGGCAACGTTCGCATAGGCGTTGGTGATCACCGCCATCATAATCAGCCCCGGTACGATAAACTGCATGTAGCTAAAGCCATGCATATCGCCGATACGCGAACCGATCAGGTTACCGAAAATGATAAAATAGAGCGTCATGGTGATTACCGGCGGTACCAGCGTCTGAACCCAGATGCGGGCAAAGCGGTTAATCTCTTTCGCCCAGATACTTTTCAGCGCGACCCAGTATAAATGCGTCATGCGTGACCTCCCGTTTTTCCCTGCACCAGACCGACAAACAGCTCTTCCAGACGGTTCGCCTTATTACGCATACTCAGTACCTGCACGCCCTGCGCGCTCAGCTGATTAAACACGCCGTTCAGCCCCTGCTCGCGCATGACCTCCACTTCCAGCGTGGTGGTATCCACCAGCCGATACTGGAAACCTTCCAGATGCGGCAGCGGGCTTTTTGCTGCCAGATCGAGGATAAAGGTTTCTGATTTGAGCTTTGCCAGCAGCCCTTTCATCGAGGTGTTCTCCACCAGCTCACCGCTCTGGATAATGCCGATATTGCGACACAGCATTTCCGCCTCCTCCAGATAGTGCGTAGTGAGGATAATGGTGGTGCCCTGCTCGTTAAGTTCTTTCAGGAAGACCCACATGGAACGGCGCAGTTCGATATCCACCCCGGCGGTTGGTTCATCAAGAATCAGCAGCTTAGGCTGGTGCATTAACGCCCGCGCAATCATCAGACGCCGCTTCATACCGCCGGAAAGCATACGCGCACGTTCATTGCGTTTTCCCCAGAGATCGAGCTGGGTAAGATATTTTTCCGCGCGTTTTAGCGCGTCACGGCGTTCAACGCCATAATAGCCCGCCTGATTCACGACAATCTGCAACACAGTTTCAAACGGGTTAAAGTTAAATTCCTGCGGCACCAGCCCCAGCTGGCGCTTGGCGTTAACCACATCTTTTTCCAGGTCATAGCCGAAGACGCGAACGCGACCGCCGCTTTTGTTCACCAGCGAGCTGATGATGCCGATGGTAGTGGATTTACCGGCGCCGTTCGGCCCCAGCAGCGCATAGAAATCGCCCGCCTCAACCGCCAGATCGATCCCTTTCAGCGCCTGCACGCCGCCGGGATACGTCTTGGTGAGTTTTTCAAGTTCCAGTGCATACGTCATAGAGAAGTTGCTTACCCTGTTTTGTTTACCGTTATTTTTACCGTTTGAAATTGCCAGACGTTGTCCTATAGTACGTCAACGCATATTTGCCTGTTACAGATCGATAACCATCATGAAAGATATTGATACACTCATCAGCAACAACCGCGAATGGTCCAAATTACTGGTTGAGGAAGATCCCGGCTTTTTCGAGCGCCTGGCACTGGCGCAAAAACCCCGCTTTCTGTGGATTGGCTGCTCTGACAGCCGCGTTCCCGCAGAACGCTTAACCGGGCTTGAGCCTGGCGAGCTGTTTGTTCATCGTAACGTTGCAAACCTGGTGATCCACACCGATCTCAACTGCCTCTCCGTCGTACAGTACGCCGTAGAAGTCCTGGAGGTGGAGCACATCATCATTTGTGGACACTATGGATGCGGCGGCGTACAGGCGGCGGTTGAAAACCCCGAACTGGGGCTGATCAACAACTGGCTGCTGCATATTCGTGATTTGTGGTACAAGCATAGCTCGTTACTGGGTGAACTGCCGCCAGAGAAACGATTTGATAAGCTTTGCGAAATCAACGTTATGGAGCAGGTTTATAACCTGGGCCACTCAACTATTCTGCAATCGGCGTGGAAACGCGGACAGAAAGTCACGATTCATGGCTGGGTTTACGGCATCCATGATGGCTGCCTGCGCGATCTGAAGGTTACCGCCACCAGCCGCGAACTGCTTGAGCAACGTTACCGTCACGGCATTGCTAACCTGCTGAATCATCCGGAAAGCCATCGTTAATCAGCGAGCGGCATCATAGCCCGTCACGCAATGGCGATCTTTAATCGATTGTGCTGTCTGAGACAGCACAATCCTGCACCATTACTCTTCCAGCATCACAACTTTGCCAATATAAGGCAAATGGCGATAGCGCTGGGCGTAATCGATACCGTAACCCACCACGAATTCGTCGGGAATAGAAAAGCCGATATAGTCTACTTTCACATCCACTTCACGGCGTGAAGGCTTATCCAGCAGCGTACAAATCGCCAGCGATTTTGGCTCGCGCAGGCGCAGAATTTCGCTTACCCGGCTCAGCGTATTACCTGAGTCGATAATATCTTCCACGATCAGCACATCCTTACCGCGAATATCCTCATCCAGATCTTTCAGGATTTTCACATCGCGCGTGCTGGACATGCCGCTGCCGTAGCTGGAAGCAGTCATAAAATCGACTTCATGAGAGACATTGATTGTACGGCACAGATCGGCCATAAACATAAAGGAGCCGCGTAACAGGCCCACAAGCACCATATCGCTACCGCTGTCGCGGTAATGTTCGGTGATCTGCTGGCCCAGTTCAGCGATACGATTGCGAATCTCCGCTTCGGAGATCATAACTTCAACGGTGTGTTTCATAGCTTCAGGCTTCGTCATCTGTCGAAAGCAGCGAAGTCTATCACATTTTCGGGGCGGGATACCGCAGTCAGCTCATCGGATCGCTCTGGCAAAGCCAGACATATAGACTGCTGAACGTCTAAAAATCCCTATTTAATTATGCATTTGGTTTTAAAGTTAGAACGTTAAGTCATTTATCAGCGGCTATAGCGATATGGTAGCGTAAAGGCACGTGATGTTACCGGAACGCCAGGAGAAACGATGAGCGCCGCCCATACGAAAAAAACCCATATCGGTAATCGCCCTTTGCAGCCGGAAACCCAGATGCTGAATTATGGCTACGATCCCGCGCTGTCGGAAGGCGCGGTGAAGCCGCCAGTGTTTCTGACCTCAACGTTCGTATTTAAAAGCGCGGAAGACGGGCGCGATTTCTTCGATTACGTTTCCGGACGCCGCGAACCGCCCGCTGGCCTTTCCGGTGGCCTGGTCTACTCGCGCTTTAACCATCCCAACAGCGAAATCGTTGAAGATCGTCTGGCAGTTTATGAACGCGCCGAAAGCAGCGTGCTGTTCTCTTCCGGCATGTCGGCTATTTCCACGACGCTGCTGGCCTTTGTGAAACCGGGCGACGTGGTGCTGCACTCGCAGCCGCTGTACGGCGGTACGGAAACGCTGCTAAGCAAAACCTTTCTTCGTCTCGGCGTGGCGGCGGTCGGCTTCAGCGACGGGCTGCATGAAGAAAAGGTGCAGGAAGCCGCCGGGCAGGCGATGGCTGCCGGACGCGTTGCGGTGATTCTGATCGAAACGCCCGCTAACCCAACCAACAGCCTGGTAGATATTGCTCTGATTCGCCGCGTGGCGGAGAAAATCGGCGCGCAGCAGGGCTATCGCCCAATTATCGCCTGCGATAATACCCTGCTGGGGCCGCTTTTTCAGCGCCCGCTGGAACACGGCGCGGATATTTCGCTCTATTCGCTGACTAAATATGTCGGCGGTCACTCTGATTTAATCGCGGGCGCGGCGATGGGCAGCAAAGCGCTGATGACACAGGTGCGCGCCCTGCGCAGCGCTATTGGCACCCAGCTCGATCCGCACTCCAGCTGGATGCTGGGCCGCTCGCTGGAAACGCTGGCGCTGCGCATGGAGAAAGCTAACCGCAATGCTGAAGCGGTCGCTGATTTTTTACGTCACCATGAGAAGGTGGAAAAACTGCATTACCTGTCGTTTCTTGACGCCAGCTCCGCAGCAGGCAGAACCTTCCAGGCGCAGAGCAGCGGCGCTGGCTCAACGTTCTCGTTTGATATTCGCGGCGGCCAGGCGGCATCGTTTCGTTTCCTGAATGCGCTACAGCTGTTTAAGCTGGCGGTGAGCCTCGGCGGTACCGAATCGCTCGCCAGCCATCCGGGCAGCACTACGCATTCCGGCGTTCCCGCCGAGGTACGCCAGCGTATCGGTATCAGCGAGGCGACGATTCGTCTGTCCATCGGCATCGAGAACAGCGATGACCTCATTGAGGATTTACGGCTGGCGCTGGAGCAGGCATAGCCTGACGCGTTCCAAAAGGCTGCGTTAACAGAAAATAACAAAACTGCTGACCTGCTAAACCGGCTGGCAATATCGCACAGCTCATCCGGCAGGCCAGCAATCATCGTGGAAACGAACCAATTTCTAAATTAACATTACCGTCTGGTTATCTTAATTATACGAAGTCAACATCGATAACCTGATAGAACGCATTGCCAGTATCAGCAATTTCCCATACGGCCAGGATGACATGATAGCCGCTGCGCTGCGGCAGTTTCATTTCATGCACTGTCGGTGACGGCGGCGTCAGCTCTTCATTTTTTTCCCAGAAGGGATGAGCAGTAAGTTCATGCTGATAAAAAGGCGTTGCTTCAAACTGAGCGCGGCTTAAAGGCTGTTGCGGATTCCAGTCCTCACGGGTAATAAAATAGTTCCAGCGACGGGTTAAATGTTTAGCGCTGTAGTCCCAGGAGATCGTCATTTTTTCACCGGCATGAACCGTATGTTTTTTCCAGTGCGTACCGGGTTCATCAAGGAACTGACCAACGTCCTGGCCCGCGCTGGCAATTTTACCATCAGCTGGTGGCATATTATTCACAACATCATCGCTGACCAGGCTGTCGCGTAACCCGGCTTTGGTGGCCGGAAAAAATTTACCGGCTTCACGCTGATTTAATGCACCGTTATCCAGTTTACCTTCTTCCCAGGCAAAATAAGCGCGAGATTTCGGAGAAAAGACATGACCGTGCATAGGCATAATACCGTTAACAGTTTTATTTTTATTTTCCATTATTGAACCCTTATTAAATAAAAAATTATTTTAGTCACTTATCAAGCAAGAATTGAATTCATCTTTCATTCCGCTTGCCAAGTAAAATCCCATATTTAATTACCGGCTTCAATTTTAATAAGTATGCTAATACAAACAGAAATTATGAATAGCGCTTTCTGACTGGCATGAGTCTGGCTTTACTGGATAAAAATTATTACTCTATCTTCAGCCGTGTTTATATTGCGGCATTTTGTTTGACCCACTACAAATAAAATCCACTGTTAAAAACAAATTCTGTTTTTCTGGCAATAAGCGTTAGCAGTTACGGCGAATATTCTCTTGTGCTTCGCTATCTTCCCGCTACAGCAGCGGGAAGATAACAGACAGCGATCCCGTTTCAGGCAACGGTAAAGCCCAGCATCATGCCGGTATCCTCATGCTCCAGCAGATGACAGTGTGCCATATACGCCTGCTGTGCGCTGGCCGTATGGTTAAAGCGGATCAGCACCTCGCTGCGCCAGCCCTCAACGTGCACCATATCTTTCCAGCCCTGACGATGTGCGGCGGGCGGCTTGCCATTTTCAGAAAGAATGCGGAACTGCGCGCCGTGAATATGGAACGGGTGCAGCATCATGTCGCCCTCACCGGATATCGTCCACTTCTCCAGCTGCCCTCGTGGCACGCTGAACGCAGGTTTCGCCATATCAAACGCAACGCCGTTAATTTTATTACCGTTATGGAAATCATAGCCGGATGACTTATCCGCAGGCATACCGGCCATAGCATGAGCGCCCATGGCGTGATGTGATGAATGCGCGCCAGCCGGAGCGGACATAGCATGTCCTGCCATAGCGTGCCCCATCATTTTATGGCCCGCCATCGCCCGCTCGCCGTAACGCTGCTGTAGCGCCTGCATCCCCAGCCGATCCAGCTGCGGATCCATTGACAGCTGTAGCCAGCGCGTCGGCAGATTATCGCTGGCGGGCAGCGGCGGCAGCGTCATCAGACGATCCGGCAGCGTACCGCTGGCCATCACCCGCAGCGGCATAATATGCAGCACCGACAGCGGCACATCGAAAGGCGCGAGCGTCATCCCCATCTGTTTCACCGGCAGCGTCAGTAAATCAAACGCCTTGCCGTTGCTGGTATCCACCATCACCTCAAAGCGTTCGCCCGGCAGCAGCATCAGCGTATCAACCCTGACCGGCTCGCTCAGCAGGCCGCCATCGCTGGCGATAACATACATCGGGCGCCCATCGCTGGTGGTCAGGTTCAGCGATCGCGCATTGCAGCCGTTAAGCAGGCGCAGGCGCAGCCAGCCACGCGGCACCGCATGCTGTGGACAGGGCACGCCGTTGGTCAGCATTACATCGCCAAACCAGCCAACCGCCGCGCGCATTATGTCAAGCTGATAGTCAATGGCGCTGCCGTCTGCGGTTAGCTGCTTATCCTGCAAAATTACCGGTATATCATCCACGCCCCAGCTTTTTGGCAGCAACAGCTTCCCCGATTCATCATCACGCAATATCACCAGCCCGGCCAGCCCCTGTGCCACCTGGTAACCGGTCTGTCCGTGCTGATGTGGATGAAACCAGCAGGTCGCCGCTGGCTGATCCGGGGCGATCGCTATCCGGCGTTTTGCACCGGGCGCGATAATTGCCTGCGGGCCACCATCCACATCGCCCGGCACTTCCAGCCCGTGCCAGTGAACCGTTGTCGCCTGCGGCAGGCGATTTTCCAGCTCCACGTTCAGGGTTTTGCCGCGCGTCATCTCAATGGCCGGACCGAGCAACGCACCGTTATAACCCCAGCTGTTTACCGCTTTGCCATTCCAGCGGCTGACGCCAGCCTGCGCAATTAAACGCACCGTGCCATGTACATCAGGCGTCAACAGATCGGGAATCGGCAGCGCGGGGCGGCTTTCCGCCGCTATCGCCCGGCTGTGCCAGAAAGGAAACAGGCCCGCCGCGCTCAGCGCGGCAGTGAGTTTGAGAAAGTCGCGGCGTTGCATAATGATGGTGTCCTTTATCGCATCAAAGGACGTTATGCTAAACCCTGCCCTAACGGCAAGGTCAAGCTAAGATAATTTACTTAACCAGACAGAATACGTTGAATTTCGCCGGAAACGTCCGTAAAGCATAAAAATGGCCTGAAGCACTTCCATAACTGTGCTAACGTCAGGTGACTGCAATTTTAAGAGAATGATTATGAAGAAAGGCATCCAGGCTCTGTTGTTATCGGGGCTTCTCGGCTTCTCCTCTGCCAGCTTTGCGCTTAGTGAATCCGAAGCGGAAGATCTGGCGGATCTGACCGCCGTATTTGTCTATCTTAAAAACGACTGCGGCTATCAGGATCTGCCAGACGCTCAGATCCGCAAGGCGCTGGTCTTTTTCGCCCAGCAGAACCGTTGGGATCTGGCTAACTACGCCAGCTATAACATGAAGGCGCTGGGTGAGGATAGCTATCGCGACCTGAGCGGCATCGCCGTTTCCAACGATAAAAAATGTAAGTCGCTGGCGCGTGATTCGCTCAGCCTGTTAGCTTACGTTAAGTAATGGTTAACCTGAGACTCTCCTGATGTAAAGTTGGCCGTGCATCACCCGCCGGAGTTAGCTATGATGTGCCGCCCAATTTTCATGGCTGTTCTGAGGAGAGTCCCAACATGGCCCAAAATGAAATTTGGTATGAAACCCTTCATGCCGGCTTCGGACAATATTTCACGGTAGACAAGGTGCTTTACCGTGAGAAAACCGAGCATCAGGATCTCATCATCTTCGAAAATGCCGCCTTCGGACGCGTAATGGCACTGGACGGCGTGGTGCAGACCACCGAGCGCGACGAATTCATCTACCACGAAATGCTAACGCACGTGCCGCTGCTGGCCCACGGCAACGCCAAAAAGGTGTTGATCATCGGCGGCGGTGACGGCGGTATGCTGCGTGAAGTCAGCCGTCACACCGGGCTGGAGCAGATCACCATGGTTGAGATCGACGCAGGCGTGGTCGAGTTCTGCCGCCAGTATCTGCCAAACCACAGCGCGGGTGCCTATGACGATCCCCGTTTCCGTCTGGTGATCGATGACGGCGTGAATTTCGTCAGCCAGAGCGACGAAAAGTTTGATGTGATCATTTCCGACTGTACCGATCCGCAAGGGCCGGGCGAAAGCCTGTTTACCTCGGCGTTTTATGCAGGCTGTAAACGCTGCCTGAATGAAAACGGGATTTTCGTGGCGCAGAATGGCGTCAGCTTCCTGCAACAGGACGAAGCGGTCGGCAGTCATCGCAAGCTGAGCCACTACTTTAGCGATGTCAGCTTCTACCAGGCGGCAATCCCTACCTATTACGGCGGCATTATGACCTTCGCCTGGGCCAGCGATAATCCCGCGCTGCGTCAGATCGATCACGCCACATTACAGACGCGTTTCGCCACCGCGAACTTAACCTGCCGCTACTATAATCCGGCAATCCACACCGGCAGCTTTGCTCTGCCGCAATATCTGTTGAATGCGCTGTCGCCAGCGACCGGGCATTGATAAGGAGGTGAACTAAATTGCAAAAGTTGAAACTGCATGGCTTCAACAATCTGACAAAAAGCCTGAGTTTTTGTATCTACGACATCTGCTATGCGCACAGTGAGGCCGAACGTGACGGCTATATTGCCTATATTGATGAGCAATATAATGCCAACCGCCTGACTGAAATCCTCAGCGAAACCTGCTCAATTATCGGCGCTAACGTGCTGAACATCGCACGTCAGGATTATGAACCGCAGGGCGCGAGCGTCACCATTCTGGTCAGCGAAGAGCCGATCGATCCAAAGGATATCGATAACTCTGAGCACCCAGGCCCGCTACCAGGCTCGGTGGTCGCCCATCTTGATAAAAGCCATATCTGCGTTCACACCTACCCGGAAAGCCATCCTGAAGGCGGGCTCTGTACCTTCCGCGCCGATATCGAAGTCTCTACCTGCGGCGTGATCTCGCCGCTGAAGGCGCTGAACTACCTGATTCATCAGCTGGAATCGGATATCGTTACCGTCGATTATCGCGTGCGCGGCTTTACGCGTGACGTTAACGGCGTGAAGCACTTTATCGATCACGAGATCAATTCCATACAGAACTTTATGTCGGAGGATATGAAGGCGATGTATGACATGGTCGACGTGAACGTGTATCAGGAAAACATCTTTCACACTAAGATGTTATTGAAAGAATTCGATCTTAAACATTATCTGTTCAATACCCGACCGGAAGCGTTAAGCCCGCAGGAACACAAGCGGATTACCGATCTGTTATGGAAAGAGATGCGTGAGATCTACTATGGTCGCAATATCCCTGCCATCGGCCTGAGAACGCAGTAAACGGCGTTAATGTTGGGGGCGGTATTCGCCGCCCCGATTCATCTACAGCGCGCCAGACGCGGCTAACGTTAGCTGAAACGGTTCTCTGCTCAACCGCTCCTGCGCCTCCTCGCTTAGCCGCCGATCGGTAATCACGTCGGTTAACGTCTGCAACGGCGTTGCGCAAAACAGCGACCAGGAACCATATTTACTGCTGTCTGCCAGCAACACGCGCCGCTGGGCGTTGGCCAGCAGATCCTGCTTCAGCCCCGCTTTCTCTTCCGTCGGCGTAGTGATGCCCTTCTCCAGACTCCAGGAGTTACAGCTGACGAAAGCGATATCGGGATGGATGGCGCGCAGCAGGCGACGTCCATGTTCACCAATGCACGACTGGCTGGAATCATCGATGCGCCCGCCGATAATGGTCACCTCTATCTGGCGAAACCCAGAGAGAAACAGCGCGATATGCAGATCGGCGGTAATCACGCGCAGCGGCAGATGCGTCAGCTGGCGCGCCAGCTCCAGCATGGTGGTCCCCGCATCCAGCACTACCGCATCGCCCGCTTTTACCAGCGCAGCAGCTTCATACGCAATCGCCTGCTTTTCTGCCAGGTTGCGCTGAATTTTTTCTGAAGTCGTGGGCTGTTCAGGAATAAAGCGATTCAGCGTGACGCCGCCGTGTGTCCGGCTGATAACGCCCTCGCGATCCAGCTTGATCAGATCGCGGCGGATGGTCGCTGGCGAGGCGCAAACAGCCGTTACCAGCTGATCAACGGTAACCAGATTATGGCCTTTTAAATAATCCATAATCTGGTCGAGGCGACTTTGTCCTTTCATCTTTCCCTATGCAAGTTGCATCGCAAGTTGAATCGAGGTCGCCATGCTCTCAGACTTCGCTTTACCTGTCCAGGCAATATCAAACGCGGTGCCGTGGTCAGCCGAGGTGCGGATAAAGGGCAGCCCGGCGGTAATATTGACGCCATCGTAAAAGCCCAGCAGCTTCAGCGGAATGTGGCCCTGATCGTGATACATCGCCACCACCATATCGTACTGCCCTTCGTGACATTGCAGGTAAACGGTATCCGGTGGACAAGGACCATAAGCATCGATGCCTTTCGCCTTCATCGCTTCAATCGCCGGACCAACGATACGGATTTCTTCATCGCCGAACAGCCCGTTTTCGCCCGCGTGCGGGTTAACGCCCGCCACTGCGATACGCGGATGGGTATAGCCAACGCGACGCAGGAAAGTATCCGCCATACCGATTACCGTTTCCACGCGCGACTGGCTGAGGGTATCGAGGAACTTACGCAGCGCAATATGGGTAGACACGTGAATCACTTTCATCCGATCGGTATAGAGCACCATCGCATAATCTTTACTGCCGGTCAGCTGTGCCAGCAGTTCGGTGTGACCAGGATAGAGATGCCCGGCGGCGTGCAGCGCTTCCTTATTCAGCGGCGCGGTGGCGATAGCGTGAACCTCGCCCGCCATTGCCAGCTCGGCGGCACGGCGCACGCAGCGCCAGGCAAGATCGCCCGCCGGTGCCTGTACTTTACCGGCAACCAGCGACGCCGGATCGGCCAGCGGCTCATTGAGCACGTTAATCACGCCCGGCGTAAATTGCGCGTCGGCGACGCGATTGATTTCCCGCAGCTCAACGGGCGGCAGGTTGGCCTGCGTCATAATGCGCTTCAGCGTCTCCAGGCATCCCACCACCACCGCGGGCGCACCGTTTAATTCCCCCTCAGAAAGCGCTTTGACAATAATTTCCGGGCCGATACCGGCGGGATCGCCCATGGTTA
Source organism: Mixta intestinalis (assembly GCF_009914055.1). Taxonomy (NCBI): domain Bacteria; kingdom Pseudomonadati; phylum Pseudomonadota; class Gammaproteobacteria; order Enterobacterales; family Erwiniaceae; genus Mixta; species Mixta intestinalis. The sequence continues at coordinate 104,879 of NZ_CP028271.1, read as the reverse complement.
CGGCAATTGTCTTAGTGGTCACTGTACATCTCCTCAATAAACGAGAGCGCGTCACAAAGCGTACTCTCTGAACCAAAACCCCCGGCTTTGGTAATCACCGGCAGATCGTCAAGCTCGCTGTTAATAAAGCGGCCACATGGAATACAGGGCGCAACCTCCTGCTGGATGCGATAGCCCTCAGCGCCCAGCGCCTGCGCCACCGCAATAGCAATATCGCCGCCGGTCAGAAACAGGCCGCCGATGCGGGCCTGGCCGATAATTGCCAGCGTCAGTTCGCCCAGCCGCTGGCTGAGCCGTTCGCCCAGCGCCGCGCGGCTGTACCGAAACTGCTGGCTCAGCGCCTCTATTTGATGGCGATCCGTCGTGTTGCGGCTGGTGCGTAAAATACAGTGCTGTCCCACAGCCAGCTGCGCGCACGCCTGGCGCGCCAGCGCCTGAATCGCGTCCTCATCGGCCTGCAGCAGCTGCGCCGCATCCAGCTCAACCACCTGCGCGCGCTGGCTGCGCAGCGCCAGCTCAACCTGACGGCGGGTGGCTTCGCTCATCGAACCGGCAACCACCAGCACCGGTAAGGTTTGCTGCGCGGGCAGCCAGGCGCTAACCGGCAGCGCGCTGGCCAGTCCGGCTGCCCCTACCAGCAGCGGCGTTTGCGATAACGACAGCGCTACGGTGGCAATGTGGGTTAAATCCTGCTCCGTTAACGCATCCACCACTGCGATGGTGGGCGTACCTTGCTGATACTGACGCAGCAGCGCGGGCAGCTCGCCGTTGTGCAGCGACGCCAGCGTAATTTCCGTTACCGGCAATGCGCTTTGCTGCGCCAGGATAGTTTTAATCCGTGAAGCAACAATGGGCGTGCGCGGATCGCTGGCAAACTCGGTTTGTGCCAGCGGCGTGCCGTTAACCAGGCATTCGCCCTCCAGCGTGGTACGGCCCGCGCCGGGAATAGCCGCCGCCACCAGCGCCAGCGATTTGCCGCTGGCAAGCAGCGCCGCTTCGATTTCCGCGCCAACGTTGCCGCGAAAAGTGGAATCAATTTTTTTGTAGATCAGCAATTCTGGCTGCTGCCAGTTAGCCAGCGCCGCCGTTACCGCCTGTGCCGCTGCTTCAGCGTCACAGGCGCGGCTTTCGGTATTCACTACCAGCACATCGGCGCGTGCTGAAGGTTTCTGCTGTAAAGAGAACACTACTTCGGTATGCGCTCCCTTCTTTGCCAGCTGAACGCCGGTGTCGTTGGCACCGGTAAAGTCATCAGCAATGACCAGCAATTTCATAGCCTCTCCTTGTTCACTGCGTTACTGCTTCGCCAGCAGGGTGGTTGCCATCGTTCTTCATATCCCCTCGTCGTGCCAGGAAGGCTAATTCCAGACCGTGAATTGATTATATTCAATCATGATTGATTAAATGTGAGCAATCTCAAATTAATAAAAAGCGATATACCCTATAAATTTGGGCAACCGTGCACAGGCCATTTTTTGAATCTGATGAAATGTAATCATTTTCTTAAACGGCCCCGGCTTTACGAGAGGAAAAGCAGATTTTATGAACATCAACAGCACCCTTATCAGCGGCTACCAGGCGCTTAATGACATCAGCTATCTGATGCAGAACCGGCGCAACCTGCTGCTGGTGACGGATAAGAACATCATCGCGATTCCTGCGGTGGCGGAACTGATTGAACGGCTGCGCCGTCAGGCGACGACGTTCACCCTCATTGATACCGTACCGCCCGAACCAAGCCAGCACGACGTGGCCGCGCTACTGAGTGATATTGAAGGCGATCAGGTAGAGATGGTTATCGGCGTCGGCGGCGGCAGCGTTCTGGACGTGGCGAAACTGCTGTCGGTACTGCGTGCGCCGGACGCGCCGACGCTGGAGGCGTTGTTGAACGGCGTAAAACCCACCGCGCGCCTGCCTTCACTATTGATCCCTACCACCGCCGGTACCGGTTCAGAAGCCACCCCGAACGCCATTCTGGCAATTCCGGAACAGCAGACCAAAGTGGGGATTATCTCGCCGGTCATGCTGCCCGATTACGTGGCGCTGGTGCCGGAGCTAACAACCAGTATGCCGCCTCATATCGCCTCCTCCACCGGCATTGATGCGCTCTGTCATCTGATTGAATGCTTTACCGCTACGGTGGCAAACCCGGTTAGCGATAACTATGCGCTGATCGGCCTGAAAAAATTATTCGCCAGCCTGGAAACCAGCGTCGCCGAGCCGCATAACCTGGAAGCGCGACTGGATATGCTGTGGGCCTCTTATTACGGCGGCGCGGCGATTGCGCATGCCGGTACGCACCTGGTACATGCCCTCTCCTACCCGCTGGGCGGCAAATATCATCTGCCGCACGGCGTGGCAAATGCCATTCTGCTGGCCCCCTGCATGCGGGCCGTGCGCCCGGCAGCGGTGAGCAAATTCGCGCAGGCGTGGGATCTGCTGCCCAACGCCGATACCACCCTGAATGAGGAAGAAAAATCCCACGCGCTGGTGGATTATTTCGCCGCGCTGGTGCGCCGCCTGAAGCTGCCCGCCAGCCTTGAAGAGTTGGGTATTGGGGCCGATCAGCTGCCCGCACTGGTCACCTCGGCGCTGGAAGTGCAGCGCCTGATCAAGAACGTTCCCACCGAGGTTAGCGCCGACATGGTGCGGGACATCTACCTGACCCTGTTCCCAACATCGACGCAGAGGTAACGATGAAAAAGAAAATCGCAGGCGTGCTGACCGCCATTGTCACTACATTTGACGCGCAGGGCGCGTTTAACCCGGACGCCCAGCGCCAGCAGGTACGGCGTCAGCTTGACGCGGGCAACGGTATTTTCTGCGGCGGCACCAACGGCGAGTTTTTCGTGCTGAACGAGCGGGAAAAACTGCTGGTTACCGAAACCTGCGTTGATGAAACGGCGGGACGCGCACCGGTAGTGGCGCATATTGGCGAGATCTCCACGCGCGAGACCATCCGCCTGGGCCAACAGGTGGCGCGGCTGGGCGTAGACGCGGTTTCCGCCATTACGCCGTGGTTTGTGCCGCTGAAGCAGGAAGAACTGATCCGCCATTACCAACAGGTAGCAGATGCGCTGGAAGTACCGCTGTTTCTCTACAATATCCCGGCACGCACCGGCAACACGCTCCAGCCGGAAACGGTGCGCACGCTGGCAGCACATCCGAACATTATCGGCATTAAAGACAGCGCAGGCAGCTATGAAAGCCTGAGCGGATTTTTACAGGCGGCTGAAGGGCTGGACAATTTCAACGTGCTGAACGGCCCCGACTCTTTGATCCACCGTGGCTTTGTTGAGGGCTGCTCCGCCTGTATCTCCGGCCTGGCAAACGTCGCGCCGCGTGAAATCAACGCTATCTGGCGACACTTTAACGCGGGTGAGCTGGATGCTTCCCGTCAGGCACAGGAGAACGTTACCGGCCTGCGCACCGATCTCTACAGCGTCGCCTTCTCTCCCGCCGCGGTGAAAAAAGCGGTGGCGCTGCTGGGACACGATGTCGGCGAAAGCCGCTATGCGGTGCAGTTCAGCGCCGCCGATGAACAGCGGATTCGCCAGATTGTGAAGCAGTACCTGCAATAACAAAAACAAACGTCTGCATTTTTACGTGAAAAAAGAGGCCGGAATATCGGCCTCAGGGTTCATTACGTCTGAGAGAGGCAATAATGAAGGAATTTACTGCAACAGATACGTTAATCATTATAGGAATAGTGATTGCGTATATCTTATTTACCACCTGGTTAACCTGGCGTCTGCGCAGTAAAAGCGCCGGTGATTTCATGGAAGGTTCACGCGCTATGCCGGCGTTTATCGTCGGTATTATGCTGATGTCCGAATATATTGGTGCAAAATCAACTATCGGCACCGCACAGGCGGCATTTGAAAATGGCTTCGCCGCCTCCTGGTCGGTTATCGGCGCGGCGATCGGCTTTCCGCTATTCGGTATGCTGCTGGTGAAACGTATTTATAACACCGGCAAAATTACTATCTCCGGCGCAATTGCGGAGAAATATGGCACCTCCACCAAAAATATTATTTCCATCATTATGATTTACGCGCTGCTGTTGGTGAACGTCGGCAATTATGTCAGCGGCGCGGCGGCGATCTCCACGGTATTAAAAGTCAATCTGCCGGTAGCCGCCTTTATTACCGCTATCGTCAGTACCTTTTATTTCGCTTTTGGCGGAATGAAGGGGATGGCGTGGGTAACGCTGCTGCACAGCGCGATGAAATATTTCGGGATTCTGGTGATCCTCGGCGTGGCGCTGCATATGACCGGCGGCGTGTCACCGATGGTTGAACAGATGCCGAAATTTTACTGGACCTGGGATGGCAACGTCGGCGCGGGTACGATTTTCGCCTGGCTTATCGGTACTATCGGCTCGATTTTCTGTACCCAGTTCGTTATCCAGGCGATTTCCTCAACGAAAAGCGCCGCCTCAGCGAAGCGTGCTACCTGGATCGCCTTTATCTTCTGTCTGCCGATCGCTATCGCTATCGCCATTATCGGCGTAGCAGCAAAATATCTGCACCCCAACATCAACAGCCTCTACGCTCTGCCGGTCTTCCTCCAGGATATGAGTCCGTGGCTGGCAGGCCTGGTCACCACCTCGCTGGTCGCCTCCATTTTCGTGAGCGTCAGTACCGTTGCGCTGGCTATCGCCTCGCTGATCGTCAAAGATTTTTATGTGCCGATGCGTAATCCGACGCCGGAACGTGAATTTAAAATGACGCGCTGGCTGTCGCTGGCAATCGGCTTCCTGCCGCTGCTGTTTGTCCTGTTTGTCCCGGAAGTGCTTAAGCTCTCTTTCTTTACCCGCGCCATTCGTCTGTCGATTTCCGTAGTAGCGATGATGGCGTTCTACCTGCCGTTCTTTAAAAGCACGCGCGGCGCTAACGCCGGACTGATCGGTGCCTGCGTCGTAACCTCGGTGTGGTATCTGCTGGGCGATCCGTTCGGCGTCAACAATATGTATATCGCCCTGATTACCCCGGCGATCATTATGGGGCTGGATCACCTTATCCCGCAGAAACAGCCGGTAGAAAAAAACAAACGTAATATGCAAAACAGTGGAGCCTGAAATGACGCAAGCAACCCCTACTCTTCCTTTTGACGGTCAGCTTACTCAGGTTGAGGGCGATCCGCAGCGCCTGATGGCGATGCTGCCTTCCGCCTGTCCGCAAAACCATGCAGCAAACCTGCTGCCGTTACCAAACGGCGACCTGCTGTGCGTCTGGTTTGGCGGCACTCAGGAAGGCATCGCTGATATTTCGATCTATTGCTCACGTCTGAACAAGGGTGCCAGCCGCTGGAGCGAAGCGCGTAAGCTCTCTGACGATCCCAGCCGCTCTGAACAAAATCCGGTGCTGTTCCTCGCGCCGGATAATGTGCTGTGGCTGCTGTGGACCGCACAGAAGTCAGGCAATCAGGATACGGCGATCGTGCGCTATCGCCAGTCGCTGGATATGGGCAACAGCTGGGGCGAGATCGGCACGCTGCTCGATAAGCCCGGCACCTTTATCCGCCAGCCGATCGTGGTACTGCCGGACGGTGCCTGGCTGCTGCCGGTTTTCTACTGCCGTACACAGCCGGGCGAAAAATGGGTGGGCAACGATGATGTCAGCGCGGTGAAAATCTCACGCGATAACGGGCGTAGCTGGCAGGATGTGGCGGTTCCCGACAGTGTCGGCTGCGTTCATATGAATATCGTGCTGCTGAAGGACGGTTCGCTGCTGGCGCTCTATCGCAGCCGTTGGGCGGATCATATCTGGCAAAGCCGCTCAACCGACGGCGGTCAGAGCTGGAGCGCGCCACAACCTACCGAGCTGCCGAATAACAACTCTTCTATTCAGGTCACCGCGCTTGCCAATGGCGATCTCGCGCTGGTGTTCAACGCCATGAGCGCGGAAGGTGCCAGCGAACGTCGTACCTCGCTCTACGATGAGATTGAGGATGAGGAAGAAGAAGCAACGGCATCGGTTAGCGCCACTCAGCCGGTCACGCATACCGGACGTACCGCGTTCTGGGGCGCGCCGCGTGCGCCGATGACGCTGGCGATCTCGAAAGACGGCGGCAGAAGCTGGCCGTGGCAGCGCAATCTGGAGGAAGGTGACGGCTACTGCATGACGAATAACTCGCAGCAGCGCCTGAACCGCGAGCTCTCCTATCCCAGCATCAAGCAGGGGCTGGACGGCAAGCTGCATATTGCCTGGACCTGGCATCGTCAGGCAATTAAATACACCTGCGTTGATGAAAGCTGGGTAACGGGTTGAATCGCAAATAAAGGAGAAACCGATGATTACAGGCAACCTGAACGCGCTGGCGCTGGCAACGCTGCCTGATGTGCTGCACGATCTGCTGGCGCGTCCGGAATGTTCACTGGCGGCGCTCCAGGCAGCACCGGACGGACGGCTACAGCCGGAAGGTGCCAGCTGGTTCTGCAATATCGGCGACAGTGAAACCTCGCCCGCTGCCCAGCGGCATACAGAATATCACCGGCGCTGGCTGGATATTCAGGTGGTGCTGGCGGGAGAAGAGATTATTCGCTACGACGTTGCTGATGTCAGCGCAGCACCAGCGGAGGAACGCAAACCCGATCTGTTTATCCTTACACAGCCAACGCTGCGTCAGCAGCTACACCTGCAACCGGGCGACTTTGCTGTTTTCGCGCCGGGTGAGGCGCATCAGGCATTGTGTGCGGTAGATAAGCCGGCGCGGGTACGAAAAGCGGTCTTCAAAGTACCGGTTGAGATGCTACGGAGAGCGTCATGAAGCGTCATGCGCTGGTAACCGGTGCCAGCTCCGGCATCGGTCGCGCCATCGTTGAACGGCTGCTGCGCGAAGGCTGGCAGGTGACCGGACTGAGCCGCACGGCCAGCGGCGAGGCGCATCCCGCGCTGCGTAATATCGCTATCGATCTGTATGACGAGGCGGCCCTGGCCGCGCTGCTGCCCACTTTGCCTGCGCCCGATGCGTTTATTCACGCCGCCGGAATAATGCAGGCGGCAGAGCTGGGCGCGCTGGACAGCAACATCAGCAAACGGCTGTGGCATCTGCATGTACGGGTGGCGGAGTTCATTGCTAACGGTTTGATCGATCGACTCCCCGGCAACGGGCGCATCGTGCTTATCGGTAGTCGCACCTCACGCGGCGCGGCGGGACGCAGCCAGTATGTCGCGACCAAAGCGGCGATAACAGGAATGGCGCGCAGCTGGGCAGCAGAGCTGGCTCCGCGCGGCGTGACCGTTAACGTTGTGGCTCCTGGCGCGACGGAAACGCCGATGCTGAAACAGCCGGGACGGGCCAGTTCGCCACCGCAGCGCCCTCCGATCGGACGCTATATCCAGCCTGACGAAGTGGCGGCGCTGGTAAGTTTTCTGCTCTCCCACGCCGCCGCCGCGATTACCGGCCAGGAGATCGTCATTTGCGGCGGTGCCTCACTAAGCTAGCCGTGCAATATCCCGTCATTTTTATCGGTCTACAGGGCGGTGTCAGCTGCCCTGCTTTTTTAGCGTCCCTGCATAAAGGCACGCCAGGCGGCAATCACCGCCAGAAAATCTTCCATACCGCAGAAAGAGAGGCTTTCTTCATCGTAATAGCTCATCCCTTCTTCCAGCTCATCATTATCAAACTCTAGCTGATTAGCGCGAATCATCACCTCCTCGCCATTCAGTGAAAGCGTGTATTCATGTCCCTGATGCTGCCACTCACGTTCGCTACCCTTAACGCTCTGCGCAGCGGCTTCAACCTCATCCAGCAGCGCTATGTTGCCTTTAACTTCTTCGTTAAACCAGTGACCGACCGCCTCATGGCCCATACTCATACGTACCTTCACCTGGCCGGTAACGTCACGTAAAAATTCGTATTCCATCTTTCTGTCCTCAACCTCAGCGCTGGCGGGCACGGCTTCGCACCCGGTGAACCATCGCGCCCTTTGACGCGCATTATCGCAGCCCGTCCGGTAAAAAACAGCGCGTGCCGGATAAATATTGCTTCTGTCAGATAACAACGGCAGAGGCACCCCATCAGAAAACGGCGAACCAAACGCGACCACTCCACTACCTTAAGCAGAGTAAACTCAAAAAGAAAGTTCCTAGTATCGTCAGGAAATTGATTCCAGCCATTCGCAATCTAATTAGAAAGAGTGATCAATGATGCAGGCAATCTCTGAATAAGCTGAAATTATTTTGCGTTATTTGCAGCATGCTTCTCATCTGAAAATAAAAAATCGCTTCTGAATCATTCCTTAGAAAAAATGCTTTTATTAACGGCGTTCGCGCCTTATTTTATTAGCGGGACATAACTATTTTCATAACCCTCTCATCATTACCGATTATTGCTGCTGTTAATTATTTCATTCATAAGGATATGATAATGAAGTATCTTTTACGCCGCCTCTGTTGGGGCAGCGCGCTTGTTTCGCTTACGGTTAATGCCGCTATTTTTCGCCATGATATTGATACGCAGGATTACCGCGATTTTGGAGAGAATTTAGGGAAATATCGCCCCGGAGCCCAGTTCACCCCGGTATACCGTAAAGATAATACGCTGTCAGGCTATCTCGATTTTCCTATGCCCGATATGGGTATGGTAAACAGCACCGGTTACGCCACGCTTATCTCCCCTTCTTATATTGTGGGCGTCAGGCATAACGGCGGATATAAAAATTCAACATGGGGCAATAACGCCAAATACGCTACCACCTATACGCTGATTAATCGCAATAACGATCCCGCTATCGATTTTCACGTTCCGCGCCTGAATAAGGTGGTTACCGATGCAGCACCGACTCCTTACATTGGCTACAGCGAACTCTCTAAAGAGAAAAATATGTCTCGCTTTCCGTGGGTGGTACGCGTGGGTGCGGGCAAGCACGGAACGATTAACGACGATGGCAGCGAGTTACTATCGTTGTCTGCCGCCTATAAATGGAAAGCGGGCGGCACCATTTCCTCCGATGGAATGAAAATTAACTCGATGCTGCGCTGGGCGTTCTGGTCGCCAGACAGCGCCTTTAGCAGCCCGCTTTCTCTTGGTACTCAGGGCGGCGACAGCGGCAGCCCGATATTTGCCTATGATAGCCTGGATAAGCAGTGGAAACTGGTTGGGGTACACGTAGGAACCGACGGTAAAGGTTTGTACGGACGCGGTTTCTCCGCCGCGATGATTAAAGATTCATGGATTAACAGCGTCATCGCCGCCAACAGCGCTCCTGACGTAAAGGATAACGTCCAGCACGGGGATATTCACTGGAACAGCAGCGCCATTACGCAGGGAAACAGCCAGTGGCAGTGGCACGGCCTTGAGGAAAGCTACGCCAGCCGCGCCCCTTCAGCAGCCAGCAACGAGGCGCTGGATGCCACAAAAGATCTGCGTTTTGACGGCGACGGCGGCACCATTGTGCTCGATCGCGCTATTAATATGGGCGCGGGCAAGCTCCAGTTCTCCGCTGATTATCAACTGCGCAGCGCTGCCGGAGAAGATGCCACCTGGGTTGGCGGCGGCGTGGAAGTGGATAAGGATCGCACCGTGCTCTGGCAGGTTAACGGCCTGAAAGGTGATGCCCTGCATAAGATTGGCGCAGGCACGCTGCATATCAACGCCAGCGGGATGAATGCCGGTTCATTAAACGTTGGCGACGGCACCGTCATCCTCGATCAGCAGGCAGATAACGCGGGTAATAAGCAGGCGTTTTCCACCATCACGCTGGTCAGCGGGCGCGCTACGGTAGTGCTAAACAGCGCCGATCAGATCGGTAGTGATAATATTCGCTTCGGCTATCGCGGCGGCACGCTCGATCTCAACGGCAATGCGCTGAGCTTCAGCGAGATCAAACATAACGATGATGGCGCTCGTATCGTTAACCATAACACCAGCCAGGCGGCGCAGCTGACGCTAACCGGACGCCAGCAAACTTTCCTGGGTCAGCTGGGAGAAAAAGAGAGCAGCGGTCAGCTCAACCTGCATTATCGACCGGGCAAAACCAGCGATAGCCTGACGCTGGCTGGCGGCGCAATATTAAACGATCTCACCATCAGCCAGGGCACGCTACAGCTTAGCGGTCAGCAGGTTTTGCATGCCGGTAAGATTTACTACAGCGACGACTGGGATGATAAAGCGTACAACGCTGGCTCGCTGTCGGTGGCGTCTGGCACGGCGTTAACGGTAGGAGAACATGGACATCTGGATACCTCCGCCACGCTGGAGCGTGACGCCACGCTAAAACTTTACGGTCACGCTTCACTGGCAGGTAATATCGAACTGACTGACGAAAGCAGTGAACTGCATGCCGATATTGCCCAGCGCACCAGCACGCAGGGCGCGTTGACTTCGCGTATTGATGCCACGGTTAACGGCAAAGGGTGGCTGAAAAAAACCGGCGATGGCCTGCTTATCCTTAACGGCAATATCAACACCGAGGGCGGCGTCGCGCTGGACGCTGGCGAACTGGAAGTGAACGGACGGATGCAATCTACACTGTGGATGGCCGACCGCACACAGCTTTCCGGCAGCGGGCAACTGGGCTCGCTGATGATGGGCAAAGATGCATTTTTGCAGCCGGGCAAAAGCGATAAGCCTGACGAGTGGTCTACGCTGCGTATCGGGCAGCTTACCGCTGGCCTCAATAACAACCTGCTGCTCGATTCCGCTTTCAGCGCCAATGCTACCGACCGCCTGCTAATTAACGGCGATTTACAGACTGAGCGGGATAATCCTGTGCTGGTCAGCGTTAACGCCAAAGCAGCCTGGACCGACAGCGACAGCAATGCTGACGGTATTGCCGGTAATCGGGAAGGTGTATCGGTGGTTCAGGTGAGCGGTAAAGCCAGCGCCGACAGCGTTAAGCTGGCCGGAGGTTATGTCGCACGCGGCGCATGGGCCTGGGGCCTCTACGCCTTCGCGCCTGGGAAAGCGAGCGGCGATGAAAGGCTGGTCGAAGGAACGGGCAACCAGTTCTGGGATTATCGCCTGCAAAATATCATGCTGGCAGAGAACGACAATCACACGCCATCACCAGAGCAAGTGACGCCGCAGCCGGAAGAGAATCATCCACCGGTGCCGCCCTCTTCCGGAGCGGATAATCAACCTGGCAATAACCCACCTGCCCGGCCTCAGCCGGATAACACCCGCCCTTCTACAGGCAGTAAACCGCAGATGCGTCCGGCAGTGATCCCTCAGGTACCCGCTTATATCTCCATGCCTACCGCTTTTCTGCGCTATGCCGAAAATATTCAGAGCCTGATGTCATCCAGCGTGGCGGCAAGCGCCTCCGGCTTCTTTCTTTCCGGTTATAAGGGCAACGATGATTACCATTCGCCGGGCAGCTTCAGCAACTACGGTTATGATTTTGACAGCCGCTACCACGGCTGGCTGATGGGTGGGCGCTGGCAGATTATCGACGATTCACAGCAAAGCGCCACCTTTAGCCTGGGCGTGGCGAAAGGCCAGCTGAAGCTAACGCCACGTGCACGTGACGGCAGCAGCCAGGGGCAATTTGATACCCTGTCGCTGAACGGCCTGCTCAGCTGGGAAAATGAAAAAGGATTCAACCTGTCGCTGCCGCTTGGCTACCACCGCTATCATGGCTCAGTCTCCACCACGTTACGCGGTAAGGTTGCCTCACCCAGAGCTAACGGCTGGCACCTTGGCCTGGAAGCAGGAAAAACCTGGCTGGCGGGTTCACATCAGCTAACGCCGCTGGCGGGAATACGCTATCAGCGCCTCTCGCTGGATACGTTTACCGATAACGATGACGCGTTAGTTTCATGGAAAATGCACAGCATGCCGCAATTCTTCACCGGCATGAAATATCAATACCAGCTTGATTTTGCTCAATATGGTCAGCTGCGGCTGGGCAGCGATCTGCGCCTGATCCATCGTCCCGGTCATGCCAATGAAACCATTATCAGCGATGGCGTACAGCCTGCGGTCTTCGCCTCCGGTCAGGGCGGCGACAGCCTGCAAATCAGCACCGATATCGGCCTGCGTCTGAAAGAAAATCTGGAGGTCACCAGCAAGCTTCAGCATCAGCGCCGCCTGAGCAAAGAAGGCATGGAAGACTGGGGCATTATCGGTGGAGTAAACGTCACCTTCTGAGACAAAAAGTAGCCGTAAAAAAGGCGGAACCTGAGTTCCGCCTTGATCGGGATGATTAACATAACGGAGGTTTACACCGCCGTCTGGAAAATCACCTCTTTCGCTTTATCCGTGTATTGGTTCAGCTGGTTGAAGTTCAGATAGCGATAGGTATCCACCGCGGTCTTATCCACCTGCGCCATAAACTGCTGATACTCATCTGGCGTCGGCAGACGCCCCAGCAGCGATGCTACTGCCGCCAGCTCTGCTGAAGCCAGGTAGACGTTCGCACCAGTACCGAGGCGGTTCGGGAAGTTACGCGTTGAGGTCGAAACCACGGTCGCGCCATCGGCGACACGCGCCTGGTTACCCATGCAAAGCGAGCAGCCAGGGATCTCAATACGCGCCCCGCTCTTACCGAACACGCTGTAGTAACCCTCTTCGGTCAGCTGCGCCGCATCCATTTTGGTTGGCGGCGCTACCCACAGACGCGTCGGCAGCTGGCCTTTATGGCTGTCCAGCAGTTTGCCCGCCGCACGGAAGTGACCGATATTAGTCATACAGGAACCGATAAAGACTTCATCAATCTTCTCGTTCTGTACCTCAGAGAGCAGACGCGCATCGTCCGGGTCATTTGGCGCACACAGGATCGGCTCGTTGATCTCAGCCAGATCGATTTCGATCACCGCAGCGTATTCCGCATCGGCATCGCCTTCCAGCAGCTGCGGATCGGCGAGCCATTTTTCCATGCCCTGAATACGGCGTTCCAGCGTACGGCGATCGCCGTAGCCTTCCGCGATCATCCATTTCAGCAGCACGATATTAGAGTTGAGGTACTCAATAATCGGCGCTTTATCCAGCTTGATGGTACAACCGGCAGCGGAACGCTCAGCAGAGGCATCGGAAAGTTCAAACGCCTGCTCTACTTTCAGATCGGGCAGACCTTCAATCTCCAGAATGCGGCCAGAGAAGATGTTTTTCTTCCCTTTCTTCTCGACGGTCAGCAGGCCCTGTTTGATAGCGTAAAGCGGGATCGCATGTACCAGATCGCGCAGGGTGATGCCCGGCTGCATTTTACCTTTAAAGCGCACCAGCACCGATTCCGGCATATCCAGCGGCATTACGCCGGTAGCGGCAGCAAAGGCGACCAGGCCGGAACCCGCCGGGAACGAAATACCGATCGGGAAACGGGTATGGGAGTCGCCGCCTGTACCAACGGTATCCGGCAGCAGCATACGGTTCAGCCAGCTGTGGATGATGCCGTCGCCCGGACGCAGCGAAACGCCACCGCGGTTCATAATAAAGTCAGGCAGCGTGTGATGGGTTTGCACGTCAACCGGCTTCGGATAGGCGGCGGTATGGCAGAACGACTGCATCACCAGATCGGCGGAGAAGCCGAGGCAGGCCAGGTCTTTCAGCTCATCACGCGTCATCGGGCCGGTGGTATCCTGCGAGCCGACCGAGGTCATTTTCGGTTCACAATACTGGCCCGGACGAATACCATCCACGCCACAGGCGCGGCCCACCATTTTCTGCGCCAGCGAGAAGCCACGCGTGCTCTGCGCCACATCTTTCGCCTGACGGAATACATCGCTGTGCGGCAGACCCAGCGCCTCACGCGCTTTGGTGGTCAGGCCGCGACCGATAATCAGCGGGATACGGCCACCGGCACGAACTTCATCCAGTAGCACATCGGTTTTCAGCTCAAAGCTGGCCAGCAGCTCGCCGGTTTCATGATTGCGAACTTCACCTTTGTACGGGTAGATATCAATCACATCGCCCATATTCAGGTTGTTTACATCCACTTCGATCGGCAGCGCGCCCGCATCTTCCATGGTGTTGAAGAAAATTGGCGCGATTTTGCCGCCCAGCACTACGCCGCCGCCTTTTTTATTCGGCACGTAAGGGATATCGTCACCCATAAACCACAGCACCGAGTTGGTAGCGGATTTACGGGAAGAGCCGGTACCGACAACGTCACCGACATAGGCCAGCGGATAGCCTTTCGCCTGTAGCGCTTCGATCTGTTTGATCGGACCAACGACACCCGGCTCGTCCGGGACAATGCCTTCACGGGCGTTTTTCAGCATCGCCAGCGCATGCAGCGGAATATCAGGGCGCGACCACGCATCCGGTGCCGGAGAGAGATCGTCGGTGTTAGTTTCGCCGGTCACTTTGAACACCGTAACGGTAATCTTTTCTGCCAGTTTCGGGCGATTCAGATACCATTCGGCGTTCGCCCACGACTGCATTACCTGCTGCGCATGGGGATTGCCCGCTTTGGCTTTCTCTTCCACGTCGTAGAAGTTATCGAACATCAGCAGCGTATTGGACAGCGCTTTGGCAGCAATGGGGGCCAGCTTTTCGTCATCCAGCGCTTCAATCAGCGGATGGATGTTATAACCGCCCTGCATAGTACCGAGCAGTTCGATCGCTTTTTCAGGAGTTACCAGAGGGGAGGTCGTTTCGCCTTTGGCGACAGCAGCCAGGAAACCGGCTTTGACATAAGCCGCTTCATCAACGCCTGGCGGCACGCGGTTAATTAACAGATCGGACAGGAATTCTTCTTCACCCACAGGAGGGTTCTTCAGCAGTTCAACCAGCGCGGCCATTTGGGATGCATCTAAAGGTTTAGCAACGATCCCCTGGGCTGCACGCTCGGCAACGTGCTTACGGTATTCATCTAGCACGACGTTCTCCTCGCTCTCATTGTATAGGGCGTTCCGGCCACCTTTTTTCACGGCGATCTGTGGGATGCTTATGTAGGGTGGTGCACCGGTTTCGCGTCGGCCAGCATAGCAGGATTTGCCGCACTTGTTAATCTGTTTACAAAAAATCAACATCGCTCATCAAATCCCGTTCCCTGATACCACGCCTGACGCCGCATTTTTTTAATCTTATTAACGATAAAATTAATTTATGGCTAATGCCGTTTTGTTAAGGAAAAAAATGCGGTTTCTGTTGAAGTACGGTTAAGGCTGAAAATTTACCGCGCCGATAAATATTTTTATACTTAGCGCCGTTTAGTTGCTGGAGTCCCTGGTGCTTACCTGTTCAATCTAACAGACCAGCCCCCGCGGTTTGCTGACCGGCAGGCAGCGAGCTTTCGGTTCGTCTGTGTTTTGTAATTTGAGAGATGAACCCGATGCTAATCTATCGCCACGCCCTTTTCCCCCCAGGCCCTCCGTGGCCCAGTTCACTATCGCGTTATTAACGCAACGCTACGCCCAGCGCCGCTTCCTGGCTGCGCCAAATCTGCTATCGCCCGTCGGCGGTTAAGGAGACGTCATGGACGAACCCCCTTGTATGCAACGTAAAACGCGTTGCACAGGAGCCGGATAACCTTCCCCCTTTTTCTGCAACGCAGACTTATATTTTTGCCGCGATCTCATTTTGAGAGGGATCGGGGTGCGCATAATCTGGAGTAACTGAGATGACTCAGACCATTAAACTGGCAGCGCGTCAGCGCTCTGCTGCGGCCCAACGACGCCTGCCGATCGGTGAGGAAGCCGGCGTTGCCGTAGAAACTACGCTGCTGCGCCTGCAGAGCGATGAAAATGGCTTAACCTGCCAGCAGGTTGCCGAACGTCAGGCGCGCTACGGCGCTAATCAGATCGCTACTGAGCGGGCACCGCATCCGCTCCACCAGCTGCTGCTGGCGTTTAATAATCCGTTTATTTATGTCTTGCTGGGGCTGTCTGCTATCAGCTTTTTTACCGACTACTGGCTGCCGCTGCGTCAGAATGCGGAAACCGATCTGACCGGTATCGCTATTATGCTGACAATGGTATTGCTCAGCGCCCTGCTGCGTTTCTGGCAGGAGTTTCGCAATAACAAAGCGGCGGATACGCTGCGGGCAATGGTAACCACCCGCGTTAGCGTGCGGCGGCGGACAAATGACCACGCCGTAGCAGAAGTGGCGGAGGTGGCCCAGCAGGAGCTGGTGCCAGGCGATATTATTCTGCTGTCAGCGGGCGATATCGTTCCAGCTGACAGCAAACTGATCGCCACGCGCGATCTGCTGATAAGCCAGTCCGCCCTCTCCGGCGAAGCGCTGCCGGTAGAAAAATCCCATCGCCTTACGGCAACAGAAGAGACGCAGCCGCTTAACGAAAACGCGCTGTTTAACGCCGCCTCGGTTTGCCTGATGGGCACGCACGTTGTTAGCGGCACCGCTACGGCGGTAGTTGTCGCCACCGGCAATCGCACCTGGTTTGGTTCAATGGCGCACCGCTTAGTTGGCGAACGTCCCGCTACCGCCTTCGATCGCGGCGTCAACAGCGTAAGCTGGCTGCTGATTAAATTTATGGCACTGATGGTGCCTGTGGTGCTGGTGCTCAACGGCTTCAGCAAAGGCGACTGGCTTGACGCCACGCTCTTTGCGCTGGCGGTCGCGGTTGGGTTAACGCCGGAAATGCTGCCGATGATTGTCAGTACCAATCTGGCGAAAGGCGCTATAGCCATGGCGCGCCGCAAAGTAGTGATAAAGCGTCTGGAAGCAATTCAGAATCTCGGCGCTATGGATCTGCTCTGCACTGATAAAACCGGGACGCTAACTGAAGATCGTATCGTGCTCGACCGGCATCTTGATTTACAGGGCAACAGTGATGATACGGTGCTGGCGCTGGCCTGGCTGAACAGCAAGTATCAAAGCAGCCATAAAAACCTGATGGATCGCGCAGTACTGCGCTTTGCGCGGCGCTGCGAGGGGCTGCCGCAGCACTGGCGAAAAATCGATGAGCTGCCGTTTGATTTTGAACGCCGCCGCCTTTCGGTGTTGGTCGCCGATGAACGGGGCGAGCATCATTTAATCTGTAAAGGTGCGCTGGAAGAGATGCTGGCGGTATCCAGCCATCTCTGCATCAACGGCCAGCGTCTGCGGCTGGATGAGGAATGGCGCAACAGGCTGCGTGCGCAGAGTGAGCGTTTAAACGAGGAGGGTTACCGCGTGCTGCTTATCGGCAAACGGGAAACCCACGCTACTGGCTGGTATCAGCAACTCACACTCGCAGACGAGTGCGAATTAACGCTGTATGGCATGTTAACCTTTCTCGATCCGGCGAAAGAGAGTGCGGCAGCGGCGATCGGGGCGCTACAGCAGAAAGGTATTCAGATTAAGGTGCTGACCGGCGATAACCCAACCATCAGCCGCAAAATTTGTCGCGATGTCGGCCTGACGGCGGGCGAACCTTTGCTGGGCGAAGAAATTGAACGGCTTGACGATACGCAGCTGGCGCAACGCGTGACGCAGCATACGCTGTTTGCCCGTCTGACGCCGACGCAAAAAGCGCGCGTGGTTGGACTTTTGCAGCAGCAGGGCCATACGGTTGGCTTCCTCGGCGACGGCGTTAACGATGCCGCCGCGCTGCGGGCCGCCGACGTAGGTATCTCGGTCGATGGTGCCAGCGATATGGCCCGACAGGCCGCCGGTATTATTCTGCTGGAAAAAAGCCTGCTTGTGCTGGAACAGGGCGTGATCGCTGGTCGACAGACGTTCGGTAATATCATTAAATATCTGAACATTACCGCCAGCTCAAACTTTGGCAATGTTTTCTCCGTACTGGTCGCCAGCGCCTTTATTCCGTTCCTGCCGATGCTGGCTATCCAGTTACTGTTGCAGAATCTGATCTACGATGTAGCCCAGCTGGCTTTGCCCTGGGATCGGATGGATAAATCTTTTCTGCAACAGCCGCGTAAATGGGATGCTCGCAATATTGGTCGCTTTATGCTGTGGATGGGCCCGCTGTCGTCAATTTTTGATATCACCACTTTTGCGCTGATGTGGTACGTCTTCGGCGCTAACGGCAGCGAACATCAGGCGCTGTTCCAGTCCGGCTGGTTTGTTGAAGGCCTGCTTTCCCAGACGCTGGTAGTGCATATGTTGCGCACCCGCCATATTCCCTTTATTCAGGCCTGGGCCAGCCTGCCGGTGATGCTGGCAACGCTGGCGGTAGTGATAATCGGCATTACGCTGCCCTTTTCACCGCTGGCGACTACTTTTGGTTTGCAGGCGCTGCCGCTGAGCTATTTCCCGTGGCTGGTCATAACGCTGTTGGGCTACTGCCTGTTGAGCCAGGGCGTAAAAACCCTCTATATTCGTCGCTATGGTGAATGGTTCTGAAAAGAGGGACAACCGTCAGCATCAGCAGAACATCCGCATCGTTTCTCCCTGCGCAGGAACGATGCGACATCAGGCTAAACGTTAAAGAAGCGCAAAAATAAACCCGGCCGGTTAATAAGCAGCCGGGTTTAACAGCAGATGTTTTACTACCGACGGTAAAAACGCCCTTATGCCCTGTTCGCCACCTTTATCGCCGTGCTTAGCCTGCGCCAACTAAATTCATTGCTCCCGTGGTGCCAACATGCCAGCGAAAAGGGCCGACGGGCGGTTTTTTTTCGTCACCAGAACGGCATCTGTTTACAGAAACCGCTCTCACGTTCAGAAATAAAACTGAACGTCCGCCGGTTCAGAAGCCGCATGCGATCACGCCTGTTTTAAATTTTCCGGGAAATTATCAGGCAGCTCGCTGGCCGGGCAGTTGATGACGCTGTCATCGTTTTCACCCACGTCACGAATAAAAGTCAGCGTGGCGTACTCATCAATCACTTCGGTTGGATAAGCAGGACCGGCTTCCCGGTAGCTGGCCATTTCATCCAGATGCTCGTTCTGGAAGCAGACGGTTTTTTCCGGATTATTCATCACCCAGCGCGGGAAGAAGATGGTGCCATGGAACACTTTGTCGGCAAGATTGACGCTAAGGCTAACATCCGTACCGGTTGGTTCTGTCCAGGAGATTTTGTAAACGTCACCGGCCAGGCGCGCCAGATAAACGTGCTGATCTTTAACCCAGCGGTTGCCAACCAGCCCGCTATGAATGCGGTAATCGATCGTCTGGTTGTTTTTAACGTAAATTTCATAGTTCCAGCCATTATCATAGGTGTAGACCAGATGTTTACCGACTAAACCACTCAGATCGTGTTTATCGAAGCTCATAAAATTTACTCCTCTTGGTGAGAAGTCTCATTATAGCTCAACCGGTTCAGCAAGGAGTTGTAAATGCATTTGCTTTTGCCTTATATCAAACATGCTGACCTGTAGGTAAAAAAAGAAAGATATTGTTTGATAAAACATGCGGATTAATATTTTTTCTCAATTTGTAACAGTACTATTCTGTTAATACCCCCATGTATTAATCAACAAACGCCCTTAAATAAAGAAAAGCTAATATATAACCCCTGCTACGATTTAAAATAATAATCCTGTCCTGACATCTTATGATTTTGGCATTGCCTAACCTTTTATCTTTGATATTATCCGGGGCTGTTTTATTACGATGGACAGGAATGACACAGGGATATCATGAGGAAATATATTTTTGCTTTTTGTTTTATTGCCCTTCCGGTGCTGGCACAAACCGACACAATTGAAACGGCACAGGAAACGATAAGAAGTGCAATGTCAGAGCCAGCCAAAGTTCAGTTTAAATTACTTCGTCATATCAAAAATATGCGCGGAGAGGATTATATTTGCGGAGAAGTTTTTTCACCACGCGATCACAGCACCTGGCGCCCCTTTGCCTACAGATCGGGAAAATATATGATCGATGGTAGCTATAAGCTGCCTGAAGATATTAAATTTTTCACTCAATCTGGCTGCGGTGGCAAGGAGCTGGAAACCATTGGCTTAACGCGTAAGCAAGCCTCTTACATGTGCGGGATGTCGTGGGAGATGATCACGGATGTGGTGGTGTCTGGCTTAACGCTGGAAAAAGCGGCGGATAATGCGCTGGCTAAAGTTAAATCTCTCGATCCCAGGATGCCCTCTTCTCAGAAAGATCAGGTGAAAGGCATCCTGATGGACACGCTAAAAGAGATCACCTCAGATAAACACGTCATGGATGATATAAAACAACATCCTGAAGCCTCTGAAGATGTCTTTATGACTTATTGTAAAGTAAAAATGACTGAGCTTTTCCCCAGCAATTAAAGTAATTATGTCGCAATATGAAGCTCCGTTTCGACGGAGCTTTTATTGCCACCTTAAAACCAGAAATCAATTTAACCAGCCATAATCTTTCTATACGGCTGCCCCCGATTGCGCAGGGAACCTCCCTCCAGGCGGATCGTCAGCATTTTATCCCTCGCTGACGTAGAGAATACGCGCCCAAACGACATAATACGGTACATCCCCTGGTTTACCCACGATGGTACAGAAAGCCTGGTTGGCTGAGAAACTATTTCGATGCCGATAGCAAACTGCACAGTGCAGCTTTCTTCCGTGTGATAAGCACAGATATACGTTTCTGTCGACAAGTGCGGTTGCTTCTGTAAGGTGCACCTGCCGTTGCAGTGAATATTCTCGGCATTATAATGGTCGCATTGATTGGTGCCATGATTGATGATAAATTTGTTGATAAACTGAATAATGAAATCATTAGGTTGCCCCACTAACTGGTAATGAGAGAGGTAACAGTTTCCCGTTACCTCCCTTTATATAGTTTAAGTGACAGTACAGGCATATAACACATAGCATATGTCATGAAAAAAATAACAATGTAAATCAATAAATAAGAAAGATATAACGTTGCATTATTTGTAGACATGATTTTTAATAGTCTGCCTGCGGTGGTTAACTCAAAGTCCCTCAACATTAAAAGATACATACTTACTCCGTAGACTACTGGAGTAAATAAGCATGATCGCACTGCTTTATTTCTGTCGATTATTATCATCAATTCTCTGTATTTAAATATAGTTAAAAAAGTTAAAAATGCAAAAAAAAGGGGCGCTTTTGCAGTATAAATCCATAGCCTTTGTCATTACAGGATTAAATGCAGAAGTCACCGAAGGAATGTCTTGAGTGTTAGTAAAAATGTAATACAGAACAGATGATTCAGGATTAATTAGATACGTTATAAAAATTGCAAGTAACGGAAAAGAGCCAAAAAAAGCAAACGTAAATAATAGTCTATTAGCAAGGCGGTTATTTTTTCGAGCCACAATCCGACTCCTTCAATTATCGTAGAATTCATTAACTTTAAACAGGGAAATGTCAAATAGTTAAGCAACTAATGAAATTATGAATTTTCATTCCTTTTTCTGTTGACTTTCATCTGCATAAATTAAACCACCTGTTTTTTAGCAAACAGAATTCCTGGGCGCCAAACATAAACGTGACACAACTGGAGATAATCAACGCATTCTACTGACGCGGGAAGCACTCTAAAAATATATCCCCGAATTAATAGCAGTTTTCGCCAGACAAAAATGCGCCGGATATATCCCGCTTTTAAAGAGCATTAACTTATTGATTATCAACAGGCAGGAAGGAAACCAAACGCAGCCCATCAAGATCTACCGGAATACGTCTGTTTTCACCCCAGGTTTGAAAATCGAAGCCCGACTCGGTATTGGTTGCCCAGGCCATCACCACATTTCCGGTTTCTGCTAATACTGAAATCTGTTCCCATATCATGGCGCGCATACGCGCCGAGACGTCACCGACATAAACGCCCGCACGTATTTCAAGTAACCAAATCGCCAGCCTGCCGCGTAATCGCGGCGGAACATTTCCAGTTACCACAACTAACATGCTCATTGTCAGCGACTCCGATGACCGACGTCGCCTAAGGAAACGGGAAGTGGGATAGCAACAGGCAAAGCATCTTCAGGCGGCGGTGGCGGTTCAATCTCTCCCGCCGCCAGCACATCCTCAATTAAAGGAATCAGCTTTTCCAGCGTTTTACCGCTGCGGAAAATATCGCGGCAGGCAAGGCGAATTTCACGATCCGGCTCTGCGGGCTGACGGCGCGCCACTTCAAACGCCTTTGGCACCACGGTATCGAATTTGATGATATCCGCAATGTCATAGACAAATGAGAGCGGTTTGCCGGTATGAATAAAGCAGATGGCAGGCGCATAGCCTGCGGCCAGCACCGCCGCTTCCGTTATGCCATATAAACAGGAGGTCGCCGCGCTGATACATTGATTCACCGTATCGCCTTTTGCCCAATCCTTTGGATCGTAACGACGTCCGTGCCATTTAACGCCATACTGCTTTGCCAGCAGCGCATAGGTTGCGCGAACGCGGCTGCCTTCTATACCGCGTAGCTGCTCAACGGAGCGGCGAGCCGGGGCAGGTTCGCCAAAGCGTAGCTCATACATCCGGCGCACTACCTTCAGACGCAGATCCTGATCCAGCGCCAGCTTTGCCTGATAGAGCAGCTTATCCGCACGCGCGCCGCCGGGCTGCCCTGAAGCATAAACCCGCACGCCCGCTTCCCCAACCCACACCAGTAACGTTCCAACCGTAGAGGCAAGCCGGCAAGCCGCTCCGCCGCATGAGAAACTCGCGTTCCTGGCTCCAGCATAATGCAGGCCACTGAGCCTAACGGAATATGAGTACGCACGCCGTTTTTATCGATTAAGACAAATGCGCCGTCGATAACATCTATCTGCCCATATTGTAAAAAAATCATCGAGACGCGATTTTTCAACGGCACGGGGTTAAGAGGAAGCCAGCTCATCAGCGTTTTCTTTTTACCATTAACAGGCCGCAGCCCAGCGCCTTACTTTTGCCCACGCCATAAAATAAGGCCTGCTCAAATAGAGCGGGATCCGTAATACAAAGCGTGCCTTCGAAATCGACGCTGCTGAAAGTAACGGGTTTCTCCTGCGCCTTACGGATAAATTGATGTTGCCGCCAGGCTTTTACGCAAGTGCAACGTACCGATGTTTCGTCTTCATCTTCACCGGCCCACAGAGAAAACTCATCAAGCTCCGGCGCAATCAAACGAAAGCCATGCTTTTCACCCTGGTTTTCAAGCCAGCGTTGCGCTGCCTGTTGCTGCAATTCCGGCCACTGCTCCTGCGGTACGTTCTGCGCTTTCGCCTGATATTTAGCATCCATCATGACATCACTGCGCTTTTTATTACGCGTAACAACGGGGTTAGCGCGTAACTGAAAAGTCAGGGACATACCTTTTGTTAGCTGCGGATTAAAGGGCTTCGTTTCGATATTAAACAGCGCGTGCTGCGTTAGCGGCGGTACCGTGGATAAAACGAAAAAGCGGCCGTGATGATCCTGACGAAACAGGAACGGGCGCGTTTCCTGCTCAGGAAAAAGCTGCCACAGCCATTGATGGCTGGCATAAGGCGTTGCTGAATCCCATTTACTTAACATTTGCGGGGTCAGCCTGTTAAATAAAAGCTGAATACGAGACAAATACATTATTCCCTCCCCAACAGCTGTCCGTAGAAACGGGTATAGCGTCCAAACTGCCAGCGCCTGCGGCTTAACGGCTGACTGTTACTGTGCTGTTTTTGCTGGCAATCGATGCTTTGCTCATCAGGATCGTCCCAGTAACAGGCCCCAGTCGGTAGTGTAAAGCCGGTTAATTCCGCTGCCGAAAGCTTTTCAGCGGCACGGATAAACACCTCTTTTAGCGAACCGGTCATCAGGCGCGGTGCCAACGGCAATGCCAGCGGGCAAGATTTTCTCCCCAGATAGAGCGGAAAATGCGGCGAGAGTAGTTTCTCGCGCAGCTCGGCAAGCGAATAGGGGGCGTCAGGCGTGGCGCTCACCGCCACGTGCCAGTAGCCATCGCAGCGATATTCACGCTGGGAGATCAATGTTCCGACCTCCTCTGGCGCAAGGCAAAGCTCATCCCGCCGGGTGTAATAGTTATATTTTTTATTTTCCCGCGGCCCGCTGACGGTATGATAATCGCGCAGCCAGCGATCCTGGGATGCAAGCGCATGCACCGCCAGATGATAATGCTGATTAAAAACGTTCAGCCTCTGCTCTTCATCCCGGCAGATACCGACCGCTGCCGCCAGTAACCCCAGCAGAGCGGAGCGCCCCGGCACCGTGGCAGAGTGACGCACCTCACCAGGCGCTTCCTCACCCCATGAAGCAAGCGGCGAATAGAGCTGGAAAACCAAGTATTCCTTCATTATTCATCCTCACTGGCTGACAAAGGCCAGTAATTCCGCCAGCGTTCCCTTACCTTCCGGCACGTTCAGTTCTGCCCAATCGTCAGCGCACTTGCCATAAACGCGATCAAAATTATCCCGCTGCTGTTTCAGGCGCTGGATAGCTGCCGGGATCTGTTCGGCATCATATACTGGCTGGAAGAACGCCGCCGCCAGCGAACGCGGCTGCCGCTGCCCAACTTCCGCCAGCGCGTAAGAGGCATAGGCACGGGAGGCAAAGCTGTTTTGTTTACCGGTCGGCGATACGGTTAAGGCCGTTTCCGTCAGCGCGGCGATGGCGCGTTTCGCCAGCTCTTCATTGCCACCGAGGTTTTCTATCAGCAGATCGCGACTGATGCAGATATAGGTGTAAAAAAGCGCCGAGGCGAAGCCCTGCTCACCCATATGGGCGGAGCCAGCATCTTTTTCTATATCTGTATCCTTCAGATCGTCAACGGCGGTAAAGAAATCATCCTCAACCGTCACGGCGCTAACCCCCAGCGCATGGGAAACCTGACAGGCGGCCTCGACATTAAATTCCGGCGAAGAGGCCAGCATACGACCAAACAGCGCCATATCAACGGTGCGTTGCTCTTTACGCAGCAGCTTCACTTCTTCTTCATTAGGTTCACGCTTTTCGGCGATTAAGGTATCAACCAGCTGCTCGATCAATTTAATTTCATGTTTACTGAGGTGGGCTATTTGCTCTATTTCAAGTTTTTGTTCAGGCGTGGCATTTTTATCTTTTTTAAGTTTGCCAAATTGAGCGGCAATTTTTTCTGCGGCTGCCCTGGCGATTTTTTCCGCAACGCCTGCGTCGTTCATCGGCTTATAGACATATTCTATGCCCATGCGTCGCGTGCGCTTACCGATATTTCCTTTTACCGCCTCATCAAAAGTATCTGAACAGCGCCAGGCGCGCTTCAGGCTTTGCGACGATACGCGCAGGCGCTCAATGCCACCCATATAAGCGGTTTTCGGACGTCCGGAATCATCACGATTCAGATTGGCAGGCGCATAGGCAGTTAACAGATGAAGCTGAATAAAAGTCGTCATGGTTAAGTCCCTCTAAAAATGGTTATACGTCACGTGCAGTAAAAAGATATTCATTTGCCCAACGAATACGGTTTCTGGCAAAAGGATTACGGTCTTCAGGCTGATGCGCTTCGCGCCGCTGCCACTCTTCCATCCATAAGAAAATGCTATCGGCCAGCGAGAGAATATTGACACCATAATAATTGCGGAGCTTTACTGCTCTAATCAGTAACTGACAAAAGGTTTCCGGATCGCGCGCTTTTTGCAGACGTTCAAAACGCAGAGAAGACAAAATGGGTCTGGCGCTCTCAGCTTTCTCTCCAAGCTGAGCAGCAAAGCTTAATTTTTGATTCTCATATTTAATATGCACGGCAACGCTGACAAATAACGCCAGTGCCATGTCATCTATCGGACGCAGCGCCATATGTGCTATAAGTCGCTGACGAAGCACGCTATAACCCTCGCTCATCATTACGTCATAAGGAGGCTGCATGCGTTTAATCTTGGCGCGCCAGGCTCGTCCGTTACCCTCTTTGGCATAGCGTTCGGACAACATTGCGAACCAGTCGCGTATAGTCTGTTGCGCCTTTGGACTCGTAATTTTCCGCAACGCCGCGGTATCATTATTAAACACTTTTCGCCTCCTGTTCTTCTTTCGCTAATGCGATTAGATCCTCACGCATTTTTAGCTTGTAATAGCTGCCAATCAATATGCGGCGTGCTTTTATCTGGCGCAGCAGAATATCGTCCGGGCAATCAGGATCGGTTAACGCATCACGATCAAAAACCTGCAATAGATAGTTAATTAACTCGCTTTCCCAGTTACGTAATGCCTGGCGCGTTGCGAAATCTTTGCGCTGCGGATCGGCCATCAGGGCTTTTAGTAACGTGCGAAAGGCGGGTTCGGTTTCCTGCCAGAAAGCAATATCCACCATACTGAAATCAAACTTAGCCTCTTTGGGATTTTCAAACATGGCGCTTTTTAATGCATATCTGAGCAGCGTTAATGATTCCGTTGCCAGCTGTAGCACCTGAGAAATAGCATCCTGAAAACGTCGGCGTTCGGGGCGAGAGACATTAAGCAGTGGAATACGATGTTGATACCAGCAGCGCGCCTTGGCATTGTCCATATCCCAGGCAAAACACCACAGCCCGGTATCGATTTTGTCTTTATCACTGGCATAGCGCACTACTTTTGCCGACTGGCATTTATTAAATTTATCACTATATTCCAGGCTTACGCCCAGCCAGTCTTTATAACTTAGCCCTCCCGGCTGGCCTTTTAATGCCAGCCAGGGCGCGGAAGGATCCTTCAGTGCCTGACGATAAGGTGAGAGAGGATGCAGCCAGCCATCATACTGCACGCCATAATTTTTAGTGCGCATTTGCAGCAGCAGCTTTTCATGTGGCTCGCCGCATAAATCACATATGCCCGCCTGGGTATGTGAAAAATCCAGCTCAATACGGCGCGGCATGCCCCAGTACGCCTGAAGCGGATGAGCATTATCCCGCGTGACAATGTTTCCGGCTTTTTCACTGGTTTTTGTCGGCGCTAACCAGGGAAAAACCAGCGGATACTGTTCGGGTTTTAAAACCTGCTCCTGCGGTAAGACATTGAGCCACAGCTTTTTCCACAGCGGGAATTTTTCCTCTTGCAGCGGAACAACCAGCGTTGTTAACGGCCCGCCACCGCGCATCCCTACGCGATAGCCAGACCCACCCGCCGGTGAGTTGGTTTGCACCGCAAAGAGCGCCATTACCGCACAGTGCGGACAAATCTGTTCAACGCTGCCGCGTTTGACGAAATGATCCTTATTGCGCTTGAGGGTGATTCCGCCCGGTGCCTCAATCAACAGCCCCGATATCGGACTACTTTCGCTGTCCAGCGGCTCAAGGCTTTGCAGGAATGACGGTTTTTCTGCGCCGAAACGTAAGGCAGGAGAAATGGAACTCAATGACTGGATCCATTTTTCGGCATCAATACCGTTATCCCAAATCTCATCCCAGCTATCTTCATCTTCTGGCGCAACGGTGCATTGCAGCACACCGATCAGCATTTGCCACGCTGCGCCCTGGAAATCAGAACGGGGCCAGGCAACATCCATAATATTGTCATTTAACAGCTCAGACAGAGAGATTTTGGTTTTCTGCCCATCGTTCAGAATGACAGGCAGCCATTTCTCCTGGGTTAAATCCATATCGTTACTCCTGTAATGCTGGCCCAACCGGGCCAGCTGGACGTATTAACGCCTTAATCCAGTCAACAGAAATGCCATTAACAACAACATTTCTCCCTGGGTTAGCACGGTGGTGATCACCATAATGCTCCCTCATTGTTTGCTGATAACCGGGACATCCTGTTAGAATGAAGTCGCCAAACTTATCCAGGCAGATGTCCCACCTCTGACGTGGGCTCTGTTCTGGAAACTCATACCCATAGCGTCAACAGGGTCAATATACTCTGTTTTTTTACGCCATCAACTCTGCTACAAGAGAGAAGAGCTTGATGAAGAACTTTAGGCTAGCCTTGTCAATTTTGGTCTGCTAAGCTTTTCAACTCCCCATAGTTGTGGGGTTGAACCAAGAGACGAGCACGTTGCTAGTTTTGTGCTTTATTGTTCCCCGCGTAAGCGGGGATAAACCCAAAGTACATATTTTCCACATCTCTGAATCCGCATCATTTGCCATACACCTCACCCAGTATCTGTGACAAAACGCACGCTCTGCTTCGGGCTTTTCCAGGGAGATTGAACTGATGTTGCATCAGCATCTGCAACAAATATTCTGGTTGCTTATTAATTATTTCCTGAAGAGTTACGGTTTTTGCCTTTAAGGCATCAGGCTACGTACCAACAACAACGTGGCTCTTATATAACCTGTCGCCTGGATCCGCCGAACATTCTCCGACGCAAAACGAAAAACGTTTGCGCAAAAATTATTAGCATCAAATTTTTCTGTCATAACAGATAGCAGCGAAAATAAAAAATCATAAGCCTTCATTGATTGAAATAATGAAATCTACTCCGCAAATTATTTATAGTGTGAGAGAAAGCCATTTCATTCGTAAGTCATCCAGCTTACTATTTTCTATAATTCTAATATAACACTTCAGGTAAGAAACATGACAACATTAACACTCCCTGAATATTTACGTTACTGGGGAAAAACTAACAAATCTGGCAATAATAAAAATGATCCTTATCATCTTCTTGCTTATCACTGCCTTGATGTAGCCGCCTGCGGATTTTATATCGTTAAGCATAATATTTTTAACATTAAAGACATATTACGTAAATGTGGAATATCAGATAAAGACGGCGCTAACTGGATCGCCTGGCTCTTCGCCTGCCATGATATTGGCAAATTCGCCAGAGGTTTTCAAAAATTCGCTTTATTTCCAGATGCCCCACTGGTTCGTCCGATTAGTGGCATTGCGGCCTTAGAACGCCATGATACGTTAGGTTTTTATTTGTGGCATGAATTATTTAAAGAGTGGTGTAATGATGGTAATAAAATTATTGCAAATATAGAAACAGAGCAACGCGATAAATTTGAAGGTTCATTAAACACGTGGTTATCCATTAGTACAGGCCATCATGGTATTCCGCCGGATAAGAAAAATAAAAGTTCACTGGCCTTCGATGATGAAGATATTGCTACGGCGGGCCGCTTTTTGGAGGCGTTGACCCAGCTTTTCCCTTTCACCCTGCCGCAGGAATGGCAACAAAAAGAGTGCAAGAAAAATCTAAGGCAACAAAGCTGGTATTTTGCCGGAGTGATGACGCTGGCTGACTGGATGGGATCAAATGAAACCTTCTTCCCACTTATCAGCCGCCCGATGACACTGGAAGAATACTGGCCGCTCGCCTGCGAGAAAGCCCAGCGGGCACTGTTGCATGTCCCCGCACCGTCAGCGCTTAGCAGTTATAACGGACATCAGGCGCTGTTTCCTTTTATTGAAACACTGACGCCCCTCCAGCAACGGGCGGCTACGCTGGATATCTCCGCTCCCGGACCACAGCTGGTTATCATGGAAGATGTGACCGGCGCAGGTAAAACGGAAGCCGCGCTGATCCTGACGCATCGCTTAATGTCAGCACAGAAAGGTGACGGACTTTATGTTGGCCTGCCGACGATGGCAACGGCCAACGCAATGTATATGCGGCTGGCAAAGGCTTATCGTGCGCTATTCAGTGATGAAGCCAGACCCTCACTGGTGCTGGCACATGGCGGACGGGAAATGTCCTCTTCCTTTAAAGAGTCTGTATGGCAGCCCGGTGAAGGATCAACAGAAAATTATGCGCAGGACGACGCCAGCGCGCTGGCTGAGTGCCATGCCTGGTTTGCCGACTCGCGTAAAAAAGCGCTGCTTGCTGAGGTGGGTGTTGGTACGCTGGATCAGCTGCTGATGGCGGTAATGCCTTTTCGCCATCAATCATTACGGTTGCTGGGCATGGCGAATAAGATCCTGCTGCTGGATGAAGTGCACGCCTATGATGGCTATATGGTGAAACTACTGGAAGGCTTATTGCATTTCCACGCGGCACAGGGAGGCAGCGCGATTATTTTGAGCGCAACGCTGCCAGCCGGATTACGAGAGAAATTAGTTTGCGCCTTTAATGAAGGCGCAGGATTCCCCACTAAGGATATTAGCGAAGAGGCGGATTACCCCTGGCTAAGTCATCTTTCGTCCACGGGCCTTACAGAACAACCGCTGGCAACGCGCCCGGAAGTGCAGCGTACTGTCGCTATTAACTGGCTCTACGAGCGCAATAAGGCGTTGGAACTTATCTATCAGGTGGTGGAGTCTGGCGGATGCATCTGCTGGATCCGTAATACGGTTGATGAGGCACTGGAAATATTTCAAAATTTATTGAATGACAAAAGAATTCCTGAAGAGGATCTGTTGTTATTCCACAGCCGTTTCGCCTTCGCGGATCGAATGACGATTGAAGAAAAAACGCTTAGCTGGTTTGGTAAAGACGCCCCACCTTCCGAACGGAGAGGAAAAGTTTTAATCGCCACTCAGGTGGTTGAACAAAGCCTGGATCTTGATTTTGACTGGATGATTTCTGATTTAGCGCCGATTGATTTACTTATTCAGCGCGCCGGGCGCTTGCAGCGGCATACCCGCGACGCTCAGGGAAATATTAAAAATAGTTTGCCCGATGAACGCCATGCACCGGTACTACATATTCTCGCCCCGGAATGGCAGCCACAAGCAAAACAGGGATGGCTGGGACAAAACTTACGCGGCACCGGCTTCGTATATCAGGATCATGCCTGCTTATGGCGCACTCAGACGTTATTGAGAGAAACCGGAAAAATAGTGATGCCAGAAAATGCGCGCGCTTTAGTGGATGGGGTTTATGGGCAAAAAATTACCGCTCCTGCTGAACTGCAAACGCTTGCTGATTTGAATTTTGGCGAAATTCTGAGCAAGCGTTCGGTCGCTGCGCAAAACTTATTACTACGTGATAAGGGCTATGACATAAAATCCAGTGATTTTTTATGGGACAGGGATCGCGATTTTACTACCCGTCTCGGTGAAGAAAGCGTGGATATTTATCTGGCCTGGATAGATGAGGAGAATGTATTGCATCCCCTTGTTGAAGAAAGCGAATACTCATGGGAAAAAAGCCGCTTATCCATACGACTTTCCTTATGGAAGAAACTTCATGCTAGTTTTTCATTACCTGACGAAGATCTTCTTGAGCGGTTTCGTAAAAAACAGCATCGCCCAGCCGCCCAGGTTGTATTGGTATCTCCAGAGGGAGAAGCACCTTATTACAGCAGGCGCTTTGGTCTGACAGGTAGAAAAAAGAGTTTATAGTTTGAATAGCTTTCCCCGCTGAAGCGGGGAACACAATTCTTTCAGATCGTTTATGCCCTCCCCATCCGGTTTATCCCCGCTGACGCGGGGAACACCGATTTTGAAAACAGATTAATAACCATTGACGCGGTTTATCCCCGCTGACGCGAGGAACACCAGGACGTGAATTACTACCGCTCATCACCGTGCGGTTTATCCCCGCTAACGCGGGGAACACGTACAGAGAGGCGAGATTATTGAAGTCTATTTCGGTTTATCCCCGCTGACGCGGGGAACACTTGAAAAGGCTACCTGGCGCTGGAGCGGAGACCGGTTTATCCCCGCTGGCGCGGGGAACACGTGGAATAGCGGCGGCCCAGCGCATGACCCGTACGGTTTATCCCCGCTGGCGCGGGGAACACTTTTCTGTAACGGTTATTGTGACGTTCACGGTCGGTTTATCCCCGCTGGCGCGGGGAACACGTGGGCGCTCGCGGGTTAATGCAGGTTATGCCCGGTTTATCCCCGCTGGCGCGGGGAACACACCCGCATAAATAATGTCGGAATCGTCTTCCTCGGTTTATCCCCGCTGGCGCGGGGAACACAATTTATAGCCACATTCCGAGCCTGAAATTTTTGGTTTATCCCCGCTGGCGCGGGGAACACGTTAACTATCTGGGGAACACCGGACCGGCTAATGGTTTATCCCCGCTGGCGCGGGGAACACAAGCCTGCCGGATGGCCGGTAAAGAGTTTGTTCGGTTTATCCCCGCTGGCGCGGGGAACACGGCTTTTCGTACCATCCCATTTCAATCGCACCCGGTTTATCCCCGCTGGCGCGGGGAACACGCTGGTGGCTGAATATCATACGTTGCGTCGGCCGGTTTATCCCCGCTGGCGCGGGGAACACCGCCTGTCAGCGTTGTAATAAACGCCCGTTCGCGGTTTATCCCCGCTGGCGCGGGGAACACATACACAACCCCGTTAAAATTACCTGTCGAAACGGTTTATCCCCGCTGGCGCGGGGAACACAAACGCGGTCAGGATGGATATCTACGCGACGGCGGTTTATCCCCGCTGGCGCGGGGAACACTCTAAAACTATATAAATGATTTATAAGATAAAAAATAGCACCGAAAATTCCACCAATTTTTTTCAATTTTTAAAGAGCTTTAACTAACTGAAATATAAAAGCTTTAAAATTAAGACAAGTGTTTTTCTAACTTCCACCAGACTACACTCGCTTAACCCCATGATGTTATGAAAAAAATCGCTTTATCTTTTTGATGCAGCCCACATTAATGCGCTGCTTTTTTATGCAAAACACTTGTCCGTTAATACTAGGCAGTGTCATCTATCACAAAGACATAACATCATCGTAGGGTTTTATTGACAGGCGATGCTTGTTTGCAAATAAATGTATATACAACACATGACAACCGGAAGATATCACCGTGCAACTGCTATCCACCGACGTTATCTGGCGCAACGTCAGACTGGCAACACTCGATCCTACTCGTCCCGAACCTTATGGCATGCTGGAAAACCATGACCTTATTCTGCGCAACGATCGCATTCTTGCCATTACGCCTCAAGGTGAGGCCTCTGGCGGCATCGTTCACGATGGCGGTGGAAGATTGGTCACACCCGGTCTGATTGATTGCCATACTCACCTCGTTTTTGGCGGCAACCGCGCCGCAGAATGGGAGCAGCGTCTGAACGGCGTCTCTTATCAGGAGATCAGCGCTCGCGGCGGCGGCATTAACGCTACGGTAAAAGCAACCCGCGAAGCATCAGAAAGTGAACTCTTGTCGCTGGCTGCCGTTCGTCTGCAACGGCTACTGCGCGAAGGCGTAACCACCGTTGAAATTAAATCAGGCTATGGCCTTTCGTTGCAGAGCGAAGCCAAGATGCTGCGCGTAGCCCACCAGCTGGCGGAACGTTATCCGGTAGAAATCAGCCGAACGCTGCTGGCTGCGCATGCAGCACCGGCGGAATATCGTGACGATCGGGATGGCTATATCACGCTAATTTGCGAAACGCTGCTTCCCCAGCTCTGGCAGGAAGGACTATTCGAAGCGGTAGATGTCTTTTGCGAAAGCGTCGGTTTTAGTCCGCAACAGTGCGAACGTGTATTTAACGCCGCACGGCAGCACGGTATCCCGATAAAAGGCCATGTGGAACAACTGTCGCTGCTTGGCGGCGCGCAGCTGGTAAGCCGCTATCAGGGGCTTTCTGCCGATCATATTGAATACCTTGATGAACATGGCGTTAAAGCCATGAGTGCCAGCAGTACGGTAGCGGTACTGTTACCCGGTGCCTTCTATTTCTTGCGAGAAAACCGCCAGCCGCCGGTGGCAATGCTGCGTCAGCACAACGTCCCAATGGCGGTTGCAACCGATTACAACCCTGGCACCAGTCCTTTTGCCAGCCTGCATCTGGCGATGAATATGGCCTGCGTGCAGTTTGGGCTTACGCCAGAGGAAGCCTGGGCTGGGGTTACCCGCCACGCGGCGCAGGCGCTGGGACGGCAAAATACGCACGGTCAACTTAAAGCCGGATATGTAGCCGATTTCTGCCTGTGGGATGCGGATCAACCAGTGGAAATGGTGTATGAACCCGGCCGCAGCCCGCTTCACGCCCGCGTTTATCGCGGCGATATCACGTATGGGAGCGGCTTATGAAACAATGGCGCTCAGTTTCACCCGACATCTGGCAAGGGCGAGATGACACACAAGAGGCGGCAAATGCGCTGCGCCTGTTTCAGACAACCAGGCGTTATAGCGATTTTTCTCCTGAGCAGGTACAGGAGGAGATTACGCTAATCGGTTTCGAATGCGATGAAGGGGTAAAGCGCAACCACGGGCGGCCCGGCGCTGCTCAGGCACCCGATGTGCTGCGACGCTCGTTGGCTAATATGGCAAGCCATCAGGAACATCAACGCCTGGCCGATCTGGGCAATATCTTTGTCTCAGCGGATAATCTGGAAGATGCGCAGCAGACGTTACGTGAAGCGGTACTGGCCTGCCAGCGCGCAGGAAAGCGCACTTTGGTGTTAGGCGGCGGACATGAAACCGCCTGTGGGCACGGGCTTGGCGTACTGGATGCTTTCCCAAAGAAAAAGGTTGGTATCATTAATCTGGATGCGCATCTTGATTTACGCCATGCAACACACGCAACATCTGGTACTCCGTTCCGCCAGCTGGCGCAATATTGCGATACGCAACAGCGAGATTTCCGCTACGCCTGCTTCGGCTTAAGTATGGCAGCAAATACCCAGGCGCTGCTCGATGAAGCGGCAAAACGTCAGGTCACCATCGTGGAAGATTTATGCTGCCTCAACGCGCCTGAAGCGACGCTTGCCACACTGCATCAGTTTATCGCGCAGCTGGATATTATCTATCTGACGGTGGATCTTGATGTTCTTCCGGGCTGGGAAATGCCCGCCGTTTCCGCACCCGCGCCGCTCGGCCTTCCCGCTGCGATATTAATGCGGCTGATTGAGCCGATATGCCGCAGCGGTAAACTCCAGGCGGTAGATCTGGTGGAGTTTAATCCCGCTTACGATCGTGACAAACAGGGCGCTAATCTGGCGGCGCGCATCGCCTGGCAGATTGTTCGCTGGTGGGGATAAATTGCTGAATAATGACCTGAATTGGGTATACTTAGGCCTTCCCATTCAGCCTTCGTAAGGATTGCTTGCATGTTCTCGCCCCGCTCCCGATCGGCATCCGTTACCGCGCCCGTGCCGTTTTACGAAAAGGTAAAACAGGCTATCAGCCAGAAGATCAGCGCAGGCGAATGGCGTCCACACGATCGTATTCCCTCCGAGGCGGAGCTGGTGGCACAGTTCGGCTTCAGCCGCATGACGATCAACCGTGCACTGCGAGAGCTTACCGATGAAGGCTGGCTGGTGCGTTTACAGGGCGTGGGCACTTTTGTTGCAGAACCTAAAGGCCAGTCGGCGCTGTTTGAAATTCGCAGCATCGCCGATGAAATTACAGCCCGCCATCATCAGCATCGCTGTCAGGTATTAAAGCTGGAGCAAACGGATGCCAGCTTTAACCTGGCGGCATCGCTGAACGTAGCGGAAGGTACGCCGATATTTCACTCGCTGATTATTCATTTCGAAAATGATATTCCGGTTCAGATAGAAGATCGCTGCGTTAATGCGGCGGCGGCACCGGAATATCTACAGCAGGATTTCACCCATACCACGCCGCACGCTTATCTTTCGCTGGTAGCACCGCTGACGGAAGGTGAGCATATCGTAGAGGCGGTTCGGGCGCGGCCTGAAGAGTGCGCACTGTTGCAGATTGAAGAAAGTGAGCCTTGTCTGCTGATCCATCGTCGCACCTGGTCAACCCAGCATATCGTTTCCCATGCGCGCCTGCTTTTTCCCGGATCGCGCTATCGCCTACAGGGACATTTTATGTCCTGATACTATCGCTCACGCAAAAGTAAACGGATTGTGAATGCGTGACAGCGTGCGCAAAATTACGCAAAAATCCTTTTCTCATTACTTCTTGATTTTAAAATAAAAAATCTAAAACGCTATCTCTCCTGCTTTTCCCCTCCATCTTAATACACTGATTATAAAAAGTTTTATTTGTATCTTAATTGTTAAAGCAGCATTTGCGCAGATTTGTATAGACAAGTATATATGTTTGCAGTCGCGCCCTGCCTCAGCGGGCCGAAATATTAATGCAAACCCACAGGAGTGAACTGCGATGTCGCAAAGCAAATACCGCAACCAGGAGATCCGCGCCCCGCGTGGAACCACGCTCAATGCCAAAAGCTGGCTGACTGAAGCGCCGCTGCGCATGTTAATGAATAACCTCGATCCCGACGTAGCGGAAAACCCACATGAGCTGGTGGTCTATGGCGGCATCGGTCGTGCGGCCCGTAACTGGGAATGCTTCGACGCCATTATCGCCACGTTGAAAGAGCTGGAAAACGATGAAACCTTGCTGGTGCAGTCCGGCAAGCCGGTTGGCGTATTTAAAACCCATGACAATGCACCGCGCGTGCTGATTGCTAACTCCAACCTGGTCCCGCACTGGGCCACCTGGGAGCACTTTAACGAACTGGATGCCAAAGGCCTGGCAATGTATGGCCAGATGACTGCCGGAAGCTGGATCTATATCGGCAGCCAGGGGATTGTGCAGGGAACCTATGAAACCTTTGTTGAGGCGGGCCGCCAGCATTATAACGGCGACCTGACCGGACGTTGGGTATTAACCGCCGGGCTCGGTGGAATGGGCGGCGCACAGCCGCTGGCGGCTACGCTCGCGGGTGCCAGTTCACTGAATATCGAGTGCCAGCAGAGCCGTATCGATTTTCGCCTGCGTACCCGCTACGTTGATGAGCAAGCCGCTTCTCTGGATGATGCGCTGGCGCGCATTAAAAAATATACCGCCGAAGGCAGAGCGGTGTCCGTGGCGCTGTGCGGCAATGCAGCGGAGATCCTGCCGGAGCTGGTCAAACGCGGCGTGCGTCCCGATATGGTTACCGATCAAACCAGCGCGCACGATCCGCTGCACGGCTATCTGCCTGCCGGCTGGAGCTGGGATGAGTATCAACGCCGCGCTGAAAGCGAACCACAGCAGGTAATAACCGCCGCCAAACGCTCAATGGCGGAGCATGTACGGGCGATGCTGGCGTTTAAAGCGATGGGCATTCCCACTTTCGACTACGGCAATAATATCCGCCAGATGGCGAAAGAGATGGGCGTCGAAAACGCTTTCGATTTTCCAGGCTTCGTCCCTGCCTATATTCGCCCCCTTTTCTGCCGCGGCATTGGCCCTTTCCGCTGGGTAGCGCTCTCCGGCGATCCGCAGGATATCTATAAAACCGACGCCAAAGTAAAAGAACTCATCAAGGATGATAAGCATCTGCATCACTGGCTGGATATGGCGCGTGAACGCATCAGCTTCCAGGGCTTGCCTGCCCGCATCTGCTGGGTAGGACTGGAGTGGCGTCAGAAGCTGGGGCTGGCGTTTAACGAAATGGTGCGTAGCGGCGAAGTTTCCGCGCCGATTGTGATTGGGCGCGATCATCTGGATTCCGGCTCGGTAGCCAGCCCTAACCGTGAAACCGAAGCAATGCGTGACGGTTCAGACGCGGTATCCGACTGGCCGCTGCTTAACGCACTGCTCAATACCGCTGGCGGTGCCACCTGGGTTTCGCTACACCACGGCGGTGGCGTAGGCATGGGCTTCTCGCAGCATGCCGGTATGGTGATCGTCTGCGACGGCACCGATGAGGCGGCGGCACGCATCGCCCGCGTACTACACAACGATCCGGCAACTGGCGTGATGCGTCATGCCGATGCCGGTTATGAAATTGCCATTAACTGCGCGGCAGAACAGAACCTTAATCTGCCGATGATTACTGCTGCTCAGGGGAAACGCTGATATGAATCTGACACTGACTCCCGGTACGCTCACGCTGGCACAGCTGCGTGAAGTTTACAGCCAGCCGGTTACCCTGTCGCTGGATGAAAGCGCTATTCCAGCGATTAACGCCAGCGTCGCCTGCGTAAACGCCATCCTTGCTGAAGGCCGCACCGCCTACGGTATCAATACCGGCTTCGGGCTGCTGGCGCAAACCCGTATCGCCGCAGAAGAGCTGGAAGATTTACAGCGCTCCCTGGTGCTTTCGCACGCGGCTGGAATCGGCGAACCGCTGGATGACAATCTGGTTCGTCTGATGATGGTGCTGAAGATCAATAGCCTGGCGCGCGGCTTTTCGGGTATTCGCCTGAAAGTGATTCAGGCGCTGATAGCGCTGGTTAATGCGCAGGTCTGCCCTTTTATCCCGGCTAAAGGCTCAGTAGGCGCTTCAGGCGATCTCGCTCCGCTGGCCCATATGTCGTTAACGCTGCTGGGCGAAGGCAGGGCGCGCTATCAGGGTGAATGGCTTCCCTCAGCCGAGGCGCTGAAAAAAGCAGGGCTGGAGCCGATTACGCTGGCGGCAAAAGAGGGGCTGGCGCTGCTTAACGGCACCCAGACCTCTACCGCTTTTGCACTGCGTGGGCTGTTCGAAGCGGAAGATTTGTTTGCTTCCGCCGTGGTTTGCGGCGCGTTAACCACCGAGGCAGTGCTTGGCTCACGTCGCCCCTTCGATCCACGTATTCATACGGCCCGCGGCCAGCGCGGTCAAATCGACGCGGCGGCGATGTTCCGTCATCTGCTGACGGAAAGCAGCGATATCGCCAGCTCGCATGAGAATTGCAGCAAGGTTCAGGATCCCTACTCACTGCGCTGCCAACCGCAGGTAATGGGTGCCTGTCTGACACAAATTCGCCAGGCCGCCGAAGTACTGCTGACCGAGGCCAACGCCGTTTCCGATAACCCGCTGGTATTTGCCGAAGAGAATGATGTTATCTCCGGCGGTAACTTCCACGCCGAACCGGTAGCGATGGCAGCGGATAATCTGGCATTAGCGATTGCCGAAATCGGCTCACTTTCCGAACGCCGCATCGCTCTGATGATGGACAAACATATGTCGCAGCTGCCGCCGTTCCTGGTGAAAAACGGCGGCGTAAATTCCGGCTTTATGATCGCTCAGGTTACCGCCGCTGCGCTGGCCAGCGAAAACAAAGCGTTGGCGCATCCGCACAGCATTGACAGCCTGCCGACCTCCGCCAACCAGGAAGACCATGTATCAATGGCACCCGCCGCTGGCAGACGCCTGTGGGAGATGGCGGCTAATACACGGGGCGTGATCGCCGTTGAGTGGCTTGCTGCCTGTCAGGGCATCGATTTACGCGAAGGGCTTAAAACCAGCCCGCTGCTGGAGAAAGCGCGGCATATCCTGCGTGAACAGGTGGCCTATTACAGTCGCGATCGCTTTTTCGCGCCTGATATTGAATCGGCAATTGCGCTTCTTTCTGCTCGCCATTTGACGGCGCTGCTGCCTGCCGAACTGCCCAGTTATCGGTAACTGTTGTTCTCTGTACCCTGCCGGGGGAAACCCCGGCCTCTCGCATATTCGTAGTCATACAACTATTCTCAGGACCCTGATATGCAACAACA
Organism: Mixta intestinalis; assembly: GCF_009914055.1. Lineage (NCBI taxonomy): Bacteria > Pseudomonadati > Pseudomonadota > Gammaproteobacteria > Enterobacterales > Erwiniaceae > Mixta > Mixta intestinalis. Next base: position 65,945 of record NZ_CP028271.1, on the reverse strand, counting down.
AAAACCACACCTGCTGCGTGGGCTTAGCGCTCGCCATATCCGTTTTATCGCTCTCGGTTCTGCTATAGGCACCGGGCTTTTTTATGGCTCTGCCGCCGCCATTCAGGCCGCAGGACCTGCCGTACTGCTTGCCTATCTTATAGGTGGTGTAGCGGTATTTATCGTAATGCGTGCGCTGGGAGAAATGGCGGTACGCAATCCAATATCCGGTTCATTTGGCAGCTATGCGCGCCATTACCTCGGCCCGCTGGCGGGTTTTATTACCGGCTGGACCTATACATTTGAGATGATTATTGTCTGCCTGGCAGACGTTACCGCCTTCGGCATCTATATGGGATTATGGTATCCCGACGTTCCGCGCTGGATCTGGGTATTAAGCATTATCTTTTTTATCGGTTCGCTAAATCTGTGTCACGTTCGGGTATTTGGCGAAATAGAGTTTTGGCTGTCGCTGATTAAAGTCGCGGCGATTATCGCAATGATTGCCGCTGGCATCGGCGTAATTATGTTTGGTTTCGGCCATAGTTTTCCGGCTACCGGCATTGAGAATCTCTGGTCGCATGGCGGTTTTGCGCCAGAAGGCATTGGCGGCGTTGTCGCCTCGCTTGGTATTGTGATGTTTGCGTTTGGCGGTATTGAAATTATCGGGCATTACGGCAGCGGAAGCGCGCGATCCAGAGAAAGTAATCCCGCAGGCAATTAATACCATTCCGCTGCGTGTTATCCTGTTTTATGTCTGTACGCTGTTTATTTTGATGGCGATTTTTCCCTGGAGCAGTATTGGTCAACAGGGTAGTCCCTTCGTCTTGATTTTTGACGGTTTAGGGATGCCGGGGGCAGCCAGCGTGCTGAATATTATTGTGATTAGCGCGACGATCTCAGCAATCAACAGCGATATTTTTGGTGCCGGACGCATGATGTACGGCATGGCAAATGAAGGCATGGCGCCAAAAAGCTTTTTACGCATCGCCAGTAATGGTGTGCCGTGGATGACAGTGATCGTTATGGCGGTGGCGCTGCTGGGGGCCGTGGTGCTTAATTATTTGATCCCGGAACGCGTATTTGTGCTGATCGCGTCGCTGGCAGCTTTTGCAACGATTTGGGTCTGGCTGATGATCTTGCTCTCTCATTTTGCCATGCGCCGCAGTTTGTCAGTGCAGGAGCGTGAGAATATCCGCTTTCCGGTTCCGTTCTGGCCGATAGCGCCAGTAGTAACGCTGATGTTTATGGCGCTGGTCATTGGAGTGTTAGGTGCGGTAGCAGAAACGCGTCTGGCGCTTATCGCCGGTTTGATTTGGCTGATAATATTGACGGTTATTTATTTTTGGCGGATTAAAAAGCGTCCGGTGAATATTACGCTGGAACATACTGAAAGCTAAATTATTAAAGGGAGCCTTCGGGCTTCTTTTTTATTTTATCCCCGCTGGCGCCGGGAACACGTGTACAGGTCTGACCTGATTTGTTCGAGATGCGGTTTATCCCCGCTGGCGCGGGGAACACCGTACTGCGTTCCTGTGTCATCGCGACTGAGGCGGTTTATCCCCGCTGGCGCGGGGAACACGTAAGAAGATGCACAGCCGGGAGGACAGGAGCCGGTTTATCCCCGCTGGCGCGGGGAACACGTCAGCCGTCATATTACGCAGCGCCTGCCAGGCGGTTTATCCCCGCTGGCGCGGGGAACACTCTAAAATTATATTACTGATTTATAAATAAAAAAACAGCACCTAAAAATTCACCAACCTTTCCGTATTTTTAAAGAACCCTAAGCCTTTGAAATGAAAGAAATTTTTAAAAGCTGATTTTTAATTTTTCTACTCCACCGAAACCCTTTAAAAAACAAAAGGTAAAGCGGCAATAAAAATCAAATTAGCGTTACAAACGACAATATTACCATGCAAATTTCATACGCTAATGAACACATATCTCAGATTAAAAAAACAAAGGATTTATGAAAGTTTATTTTTACTTTTAGTCAATTAACTGCGCATAGGTTATAAATGAAAACCAGAAAAGACCGTTATTTTCTTTATTATTAAGAAACCAATTAATAAAGAGCAATTAATATGATATAATTGCATAACATCCAGTTGAAATATTTAATTCATTCTCAAAAGCTCTGTTCGAAACATATATTTTTCACAATAAAAATAAGGTATTAGCCAATCCGTTATTTATAAAAAGCGCAAAAAAAACGGCCCCTTGCGGAGCCGTTATCAAACGCATTGAAACCGAAAAACGTTATTTTTTCTTCGCTTTCGGGTTTGGCAGATCGGTAATGCTGCCTTCGAAGATTTCTGCTGCCAGGCCAACCGACTCGTGCAGCGTCGGGTGTGCGTGGATAGTCAGCGCGATATCTTCTGCGTCACAGCCCATTTCGATCGCCAGGCCAATTTCACCCAGCAGCTCGCCGCCGTTAGTACCAACGATAGCGCCACCGATAATACGATGCGTTTCTTTATCGAAAATCAGCTTGGTCATGCCATCAGCGCAGTCGGAAGCGATTGCACGGCCTGATGCCGCCCACGGGAAGGTTGCTGTTTCATAGCTGATACCCTTCTCTTTCGCTTCTTTCTCAGTCAGGCCAACCCATGCTACTTCCGGCTCGGTATAGGCGATGGACGGAATAACTTTCGGATCGAAGTAATGTTTTTTACCGGCGATAACTTCTGCTGCCACGTGGCCTTCATGTACGCCTTTGTGTGCCAGCATTGGCTGACCAACAATGTCACCGATAGCGTAGATATGCGGTACGTTGGTGCGCATTTGTTTATCAACACGGATAAAGCCGCGCTCGTCAACTTCCACGCCCGCTTTGCCAGCATCGAGGTTTTTACCGTTCGGTACACGGCCAATCGCTACCAGCACTGCGTCATAACGCTGCGCTTCGGTTGGCGCTTTTTTACCTTCCATAGAAACGTAGATACCATCTTCCTTCGCTTCCACTGCGGTAACTTTAGTTTCCAGCATCAGATTGAATTTCTTGCTGATGCGTTTGGTGAAGACCTTAACCACATCCTTATCAGCCGCCGGAATCACCTGGTCGAACATCTCAACCACGTCGATTTCTGAACCCAGCGCGTGATAAACGGTCCCCATTTCCAGACCGATAATACCGCCGCCCATGACCAGCATACGCTTCGGTACTTCTTTCAGCTCCAGCGCCGCAGTAGAATCCCATACGCGCGGATCTTCATGAGGAATAAACGGCAGCTGAATTGGACGAGAGCCCGCAGCGATAATCGCGTTATCGAAATTGATCGTGGTCGCGCCGTTTTCGCCTTCAACCACCAGCGTATTCGCACCGGTAAATTTACCCAAGCCGTTAACAACTTTTACCTTACGGCCTTTCGCCATCCCGGAGAGACCACCGGTCAGCTGATTGATAACTTTCTCTTTCCAGGTACGAATTTTGTCAATGTCAGTTTGCGGCTCACCGAAAACGATGCCGTGTTCCGCCAGCGCTTTGGCTTCTTCAATCACTTTAGCAACGTGCAGCAGCGCTTTAGAAGGGATACAGCCAACGTTAAGGCAAACACCGCCCAGGGTGCTGTAACGCTCTACCAGTACGGTCTCCAGACCTAAATCCGCACAACGAAAGGCTGCAGAGTAACCTGCAGGACCTGCCCCAAGCACCACTACCTGGGTTTTAATCTCTGTACTCATCATGACCTCTTAATTGACTTTCCGGCGGGTCAGACGTCACTTACCTGATTCACAGTACGCCCTTCATCCACCGGGACGCGTTCACCGCAAGAGTTTACAGAATTGTTAACAGACTGCAAACCGCTTCGGCTCCGTAAGATCCCATTTCCTTCATTCAGGCAGGTGGAGCGTAGATGACCTGACCTGCGAGAAGGCCGGCATAAGCCGGCCTTCATCGTTGTTACATCACCAGGCGGCGGATGTCGCTCAGGGTGTTGTTGATGATGGTAATGAAGCGCGCACCATCGGCGCCATCAATTACGCGGTGATCGAAGGAGAGAGAGATCGGCAGCATCAAGCGCGGCACAAACTCTTTACCATTCCAGACCGGCTCCATTGAGGATTTAGACACGCCCAGAATGGCCACTTCCGGCGCGTTGACAATCGGCGCAAAGTGGGTAGTACCCAGACCGCCGATACTGGAGATAGTAAAACAGCCGCCCTGCATTTCGCCAGCGGTTAATTTTCCATCACGCGCTTTTTTGGAGATCGTCATCAGTTCACGTGAAAGCTCAACGATGCCTTTTTTGTTAACATCTTTGAATACCGGAACCACCAGACCGTTAGGCGTATCTACCGCCACGCCGATGTTGATATATTTCTTCAACGTCAGCTTTTGGCCATCTTCAGAAAGCGAGCTGTTGAAGCGTGGCATCTGTTCCAGCGCGGCTGCAACGGCTTTCATGATGAAGACAACCGGCGTGATCTTCACATCCAGCTTACGCTTCTCGGCTTCCACGTTCTGCTGTTTACGGAACGCTTCCAGTTCGGTGATATCGGTTTTGTCGAAGTGCGTAACGTGCGGGATCATCACCCAGTTACGGCTGAGGTTCGCACCAGAAATTTTCTGAATCCGGCCCAGCTCAACTTCTTCCACTTCACCAAACTTGCTGAAGTCTACTTTCGGCCATGGCAGCATGCCCGGCAGACCACCACCGCTTGCAGCAACAGGCGCGGATTCAGCGCGTTTTATCGCCTCTTTCACGTAAGCCTGAACGTCTTCCTTGAGGATACGTCCTTTACGACCCGTACCCTTAACTTTTGCCAGGTTAACGCCAAATTCACGAGCCAGACGGCGGATAACCGGCGTGGCATGAACGTAAGCGTCATTCTCGGCAAACTCTTCTTTGCCGGACGCTTTCGGTGCAGCAGCAGACGGGGCCGCTTTCTCAGCCTGCGGCGCTGCCGATGGTGCAGACGCTTCCTGTTTTGCTGCCGGAGCGGCGGCGGGTGCGGCACCTTCCACTTCAAACAGCATAATCAGAGAGCCGGTGCTGACTTTATCGCCGGTGTTGATTTTGATCTCTTTTACGGTACCGGCAAACGGCGCGGGCACTTCCATCGAGGCTTTGTCGCCTTCAACCACGATCAGTGACTGTTCTGCGGTGACTTTATCGCCCACTTTAACCAGCACTTCCGTGACTTCCACTTCGTCACCGCCGATATCCGGCACGTTGACTTCTTTCGTTGCTGAACCGCCAGAGGCCGCTGGCGCGCTGGCCGCTTCCTCTTTCACCTGCGGTTTCGCCGCCGCCGCGTTACCGGATGCTGCGGTTTCGAAGACCATGATTAGTGAACCGGTGCTGACTTTATCGCCAGTGCTGATTTTGATCTCTTTAACCACACCCGCGAACGGTGCCGGGACTTCCATAGAGGCTTTGTCGCCTTCAACCACAATCAGCGACTGTTCGGCTTCGATTTTATCGCCTGGTTTTACCAGCACTTCGGTCACTTCGACTTCGTCGCTGCCGATATCTGGCACATTGACATCTTTGCTTTCTGCGGCGGCTGCCGGAGCAGGCTGCGCATCCGCTTTTTTCTCAGCGGCCGGAGCCGGTGCAGCTTCCGCTGCACCTTCAGCTTCAAAAATCATAATCAGCTTGCCGGTTTCCACTTTGTCACCGGTGTTGACTTTGATCTCTTTCACTACGCCCGCCTGCGGCGAAGGCACTTCCATCGACGCTTTGTCACCTTCAACGGTGATCAGTGACTGTTCTGTTTCAACTTTGTCGCCGACCTTTACCAGGATTTCGGTGACTTCAACTTCATCCGCACCGATATCCGGTACCTTGATTTCGATAGCCATTAATCTTTACCTCTTATGCCAGACGCGGGTTGACTTTATCGGCGTCGATATTGAATTTGCTAATGGCTTCCGCCACCACTTTCTTATCGATTTCACCGCGTTTAGCCAGTTCACCCAGCGCTGCCACCACAACATAGGATGCGTCTACTTCAAAGTGGTGACGCAGATTCTCACGGCTGTCAGAACGACCGAAGCCGTCGGTGCCCAGAACACGGTAGTCGCTGGCCGGAATGTAGCTGCGCACCTGTTCGGCAAACAGTTTCATATAGTCGGTAGAGGCTACTGCCGGTGCATCGTTCATTACCTGAGCGATGTAAGGCACGCGCGCTTCTTCAGTCGGGTGCAGCATGTTCCAGCGTTCGCAGTCCTGACCATCACGCGCCAGCTCGGTGAAAGAAGTCACGCTGTAGACGTCAGAGCCGATACCGTAATCTTTCGCCAGGATTTCTGCCGCTTCACGGACGTGACGCAGAATCGCACCAGAGCCCAGCAGCTGAACTTTACCTTTGCTGCCTTCCAGCGTTTCCAGCTTGTAGATACCCTTACGGATACCCTCTTCCGCGCCCTGCGGCATCGCTGGCATATGATAGTTTTCGTTCAGCGTGGTGATGTAGTAGTAGACGTTTTCCTGCGCGTCGCCATACATACGCGTCAGGCCATCCTGCATAATCACCGCCACTTCATAGGCGAAGGCCGGATCGTAGGAGATGCAGTTCGGGATAGTCAGCGCCTGAATATGGCTGTGACCATCTTCATGCTGCAAACCTTCGCCGTTCAGCGTGGTGCGTCCTGAAGTACCACCGATCAGGAAGCCGCGCGCCTGCTGGTCACCCGCCGCCCAGCAAAGATCGCCGATGCGCTGGAAGCCGAACATGGAGTAATAGATATAGAACGGGATCATCGGCAGGTTATTGGTGCTGTAAGACGTTGCCGCCGCCAGCCAGGATGCGCCTGCGCCCAGTTCGTTGATCCCTTCCTGCAAAATCTGACCTTTCTCGTCTTCTTTGTAGTACGCCACCTGCTCACGGTCCTGCGGGGTGTACTGCTGACCGTTCGGGCTGTAGATACCGATCTGACGGAACAGGCCTTCCATACCGAAGGTACGCGCTTCATCCGCAATGATCGGCACCAGACGATCTTTGATCGACGGGTTTTTCAGCATGACGTTCAGGGCGCGAACGAAAGCGATAGTGGTAGAGATCTCTTTATTCTGCTCTTCCAGCAGCGGGCGGAAATCTTCCAGCGTCGGCATTTCCAGCTTCTCGGTGAAGTTCGGCTGACGGCTCGGCAGATAACCGCCCAGCTTCTGACGCTGACCATGCAGATAGTTGTACTCTTCCGAATCTTTTTCGAAGGTCACATACGGCAGTTTTTCCAGCTCTTCATCCGCTACCGGCACATTGAAGCGATCGCGCACGTAGCGAACGCCTTCCATGTTCATTTTCTTAACCTGGTGCGCGATGTTTTTGCCTTCGGCGGAGTTGCCCATACCATAGCCTTTAATGGTATGCGCCAGGATGACCACCGGCTTGCCTTTGGTATCCTGCGCTTTTTTCAGCGCCGCGTAGATTTTCTTCGGATCGTGACCGCCGCGGTTCAGCGCGAAGATCTCTTCGTCAGACATATCTTTCACCAGCGCAGCGGTTTCCGGATATTTACCGAAGAAGTGCTCACGCACGTAAGCGCCATCGCGGGATTTAAAGGTCTGATAGTCGCCGTCAACGGTTTCGTTCATCAGCTGGATCAGCTTGCCGCTGGTATCTTTACGCAGCAGTTCATCCCAACGGCTGCCCCAGATCACTTTGATCACTTCCCAGCCAGCGCCGCCGAAGATGCCTTCCAGCTCGTTAATGATTTTGCCGTTACCGGTTACCGGGCCATCCAGACGTTGCAGGTTACAGTTGATAACGAAAACCAGGTTATCCAGCTTCTCGCGGGTAGCGATAGTGATGGCACCTTTAGATTCCGGCTCATCCATTTCACCGTCGCCGAGGAAAGCGTAAACGGTCTGAGCAGAGGTATCTTTCAGGCCACGGTGTTCCAGATATTTCAGGAACTTCGCCTGATAGATCGCTGACAGCGGGCCAAGGCCCATGGATACGGTCGGGAACTGCCAGAATTCCGGCAGCAGTTTCGGATGCGGGTAAGAAGGCAGACCGTTACCGTGAACTTCCTGACGGAAATTGTTCATCTGCTCTTCGGTCAGGCGTCCTTCAAGGAAAGCACGTGAGTAAACGCCGGGAGAAATATGGCCCTGGAAATAAACCAGATCGCCGCCGTCTTTATCGTTACGGGCGCGGAAGAAATGGTTAAAGCAGACTTCATAAATGGTGGCAGAGGACTGGAAGGAGGAAAGGTGTCCGCCCAGCTCCAGATCTTTTTTCGAGGCGCGCAGTACCGCCATGATGGCGTTCCAGCGAATCGCAGAACGAATGCGGCGCTCCAGAGAGGCGTTGCCCGGATATTCCGGTTCATCTTCAACGGCGATAGAGTTGATATAGTTGCCAACGGCGCTGCCTGCAGCAACCTTCACACCGCCCTTACGCGCTTCACTCAGCACCTGATCGATCAGGAACTGCGCACGCTCAACACCTTCTTCACGGATGACCGATTCGATCGCCTGTAGCCAGTCGCGGGTTTCGATCGGATCCACGTCATTATGTAAACGTTCTGACATGGGGGTATTCCTTATCTGTGTCTAATACGTTGAATTGTCTGGAGCCTGTCTCCCTGTATTCTGATTCATTGCAAAATGCAAGGAGACAGGCCCGTCGTTAGTTGCCGCGTATCCCTTCATCTTTCACCTGTTGGCGTCAAGCCAGTCTGCCTGGAGCCCGCCGCCCGGTAGTGCCGAACGACGAAACCGCTGCTGATGACCCGTAAACCACCACGCAAAATCCTGGGTTTATAAAATTACGCGTTATTCCTTACGTTGCTGTAAACGCCGCAGGGAGCGTTCACGACGCGTCTGCTCCCGACTTCTGTCCAGCAATATTTCCTCGATGAACGCCAGATGACGATGCGAAGCTTCGCGTGCCTTTTCCGGCTCGCGGGCAACAATCGCCTCAAAAATACTGGCGCGATGGTCGCTCACCTGCGCCAGCATTTCGCGGCGTGAGTAGAGCAATTCAAAATTCTGTCGCACGTTCTTTTCCAGCATCGGCCCCATAGATCGTAGCAAATGCAGCAGCACCACATTATGTGCCGCTTCCGTGACGGCAATTTGATACTGCATGACCGCATCAGCCTCAGCATCAAGATCGCCGCTCTGCTGGGCATGCTGAATGAGCAGATGGCAGTCGCGGATGCGTTGTAAATCTTCTTCAGTGCCACGCAGAGCAGCGTAGTAAGCGGCAATACCTTCAAGCGCGTGACGGGTTTCCAGCAGGTCGAACTGGGATTCAGGGTGATCGGCAAGCAGCCCAACCAGCGGATCGCTCAGGCTTTGCCACAGATTCTTCTGTACGAAGGTGCCACCGCCCTGACGACGCAGCAGCAGCCCTTTCGCTTCCAGGCGCTGTATGGCTTCCCGCAAAGAGGGGCGAGATACGTCGAACTGCTTAGCGAGTTCACGCTCCGGAAGAAGCTTTTCGCCCGGGCGCAACGTGCCCTCCATAATCAGGGATTCAAGCTGTTGCTCAATCGCATCGGAGAGCTTTGGTTGGCGAATCTTACTGTAGGCCATTGTCCCTTCTTCTGCCAGGCGCCGGAGTAAATTGGTAATACCAATTGAAAAAAAGTGACGCTAAAGTAACAAAGTATTCACCTTCTGTCTATACGGCATTGGCCAGAATCATGCGGAATACGATGTGGTAAAACGCCAGAAAACGGGGCTTAAAGTGCGCTATTTCCCACTTATCCGCCGATAAACTGACAAAAACTTCACCAACTCTCAGTTAAAATTAGACCGGTATCTTATTTTACGATATTCAAAAAAATTATTCGTGTTTATTCGCATTAACAGGCAAAAGTGGTCATAAAAAGAGTGGTGGGTGTGACGCAAAAAACGGCGTTGATAATATTCCGGGCGACTACACAGAAAGCAGGTGCAATCTTCCGCGCCTACCATTATTCTTTGCCCCTGGGTAGTCTTTTAGCTAAATTGACCTTCCCTATCTGTAAAATAATCGATACGAAAATCGTAATTATAAAATTACAAGACATGATGTCTGCCTTCTGACGCCCCAGCGCGCGCCGGTCGGCAAGGCAAAAAATGACTTAAGGGGTTTTATGGAACAACAGCAGGGCGAGACGCTTAAGCGGGGATTGAAGAACCGCCATATTCAGCTGATTGCATTGGGCGGCGCCGTCGGCACCGGCCTGTTTCTGGGAATTGGACAAACCATACAGATGGCCGGGCCGTCAGTGCTGCTAGGCTATGCCATCGGTGGATTTATCGCCTTTTTAATCATGCGCCAGCTGGGCGAAATGGTGGTAGAGGAGCCAGTCGCCGGTACATTTAGCCATTTTGCCTATAAATACTGGGGCAACTTTGCCGGTTTCGCCTCCGGCTGGAATTACTGGGTACTTTATGTACTGGTTGCGATGGCAGAGCTGACGGCGGTCGGTAAATATATCCAGGTCTGGTGGCCCGATTTTCCTTCCTGGGCCACCGCAGCGCTCTTCTTCATACTGATCAACGCCATTAACCTGACTAACGTCAAGGTGTATGGCGAGATGGAGTTCTGGTTTGCCATTATCAAAGTGGTGGCCGTGGTCGGTATGATTCTGTTTGGCGGCTGGCTGCTGCTGAGCGGCAACGGCGGCCCGGACGCCTCGGTCAGCAATATCTGGGCGCAGGGCGGCTTCTTTCCGCACGGCATCAGTGGGCTGGTCATGGCGATGACGGTCATCATGTTCTCCTTCGGCGGACTGGAGCTGGTTGGCATTACCGCCGCCGAAGCGGACGATCCGGGCAAAAGCATCCCACGCGCAACCAACCAGGTGATCTACCGCATCCTAATCTTCTATATCGGCTCGCTGGCGGTACTGCTGTCACTCTATCCGTGGGTTAAGGTCAACGGCGAAAGCAGCCCGTTCGTGATGATTTTCCACGATCTGGGCGAGAACCTGGTAGCTAACGTATTAAACATCGTGTTTCTGACGGCGGCGCTGTCGGTTTATAACAGCTGCGTTTACAGCAACAGCCGTATGCTGTACGGTCTGGCTAAACAGGGCAGCGGCCCGCAGGCGCTGCTGAAAGTCGATCGTCGCGGCGTGCCCTATGTGGCTCTGGGCGTCTCGGCGTTGGCTACGGCCATCTGCGTACTGATTAACTATTTGATGCCGGGCGAAGCTTTTGGCCTGCTGATGGCGTTAGTGGTGTCTGCACTGGTGATTAACTGGGCGATGATCAGCCTGGCACACCTGAAATTCCGTAAAGCTAAAGATCGTCAGGGCGTACAGACACGCTTCAAGGCGATTCTTTATCCGGCTGGCAACTGGCTTTGCCTTGCGTTTATGGGCGCAATTCTGGTGATTATGCTGATGACGCCGGGTATGGCGATCTCCGTCTGGCTGATTCCGGTCTGGCTGATCGTGCTGGCGATTGGCTACGCGATAAAGAACAAAACGCAGCGATCTTAATATTCCCCCGGGCGCCCGGTGCGCCCGCTTTCTTTTCATCGGACGTTACCCTCCTCACATTTTTTTCGTCGCAGTGATTTTGTCCATCTTCATGACCAGCCAGTATTAGCCGCCTAATCGTTAAGTCGTAATAATCATTCCACTGCTCAGTGGGAGAAAAAAGATGAACGGCTCTGCGCTTTCCTTTAAAGAGAAGCTGGGTTACGGCATGGGTGATGCGGGCTGCAATATGATCGGCGGCGCCATTATGCTGTTCCTTAACTACTTCTATACCGATGTTTTTGGCCTGGCACCCGCGCTGGTTGGGGTACTACTGCTTTCGGTACGCGTGCTGGATGCGGTTACCGATCCTGTTATGGGCGCCATTGCCGATCGCACCCAGAGCCGCTGGGGGCGCTTTCGTCCCTGGCTGCTGTGGGTTTCGCTGCCCTACGTTCTGTTCAGCGTGCTAATGTTTACCACGCCGAACTGGAGCTACGAATACAAGGTAATCTACGCCTTCGTCACCTACTTTTTGATGTCGCTGGCCTACACTGCTATCAACATCCCCTACTGCTCGCTGGGCGGCGTAATCACCAACGAGCCGCATGAGCGCGTCTCCTGCCAGTCTTACCGCTTTGTGATGGTCGGTATCGCCACGCTGATTCTTTCTCTGACGCTGCTGCCGATGACTGAATATTTCGGCGGCGGCGATAAAGCGCGCGGTTATCAGATGGCGATGGGCGTTATGGCGGTGATTGGGCTGCTGATGTTTCTCTACTGCTTCGCCACGGTACGCGAACGCATCCGTCCCGCAGTGCCCAGCAATGACGATCTGAAAAACGACTTGCGCGACGTATGGAAAAACGATCAGTGGGTGCGCATTCTGCTGCTGACCTTCTGCAACGTCTGCCCCGGCTTCATCCGTATGGCCGCCACTATGTATTACGTCACCTGGGTGATGGGGCAATCTACCCATTTCGCCACGCTGTTTATCAGCCTGGGCGTGGTAGGCATGATGATCGGCAGCACGCTGGCAAAGGTATTAACCGATCGCTGGTGCAAGCTGAAGGTCTTTTTCTGGACCAATATTGCGCTGGCTATTTTCTCCTGCGGTTTCTGGTTTCTCGATCCGCAGGCAACGCTGCTGGTAGCGGTAATGTATTTCCTGCTGAATATCCTGCATCAGATCCCTTCTCCGCTGCACTGGTCGCTGATGGCCGATGTGGATGATTACGGCGAGTGGAAAACCGGCAAACGCATTACCGGCATCAGCTTCTCTGGCAACCTGTTTTTCCTGAAGGTGGGGCTTGCCGTGGCGGGAGCAATGGTGGGCTTTTTGCTCTCACTATACGGTTATGATGCCGGGGCAAAACAGCAAAGCGCTACCGCCCTGGGTGGCATTACGCTGCTGTTTACCGTGATCCCGGGCATCGGCTATCTGATCACCGCTGGCGTGGTGCGCTTGTTAAAAGTCGATCGTCAGCTAATGCAGACCATTCAACAGGATCTGGCAAAACGCCGGGAAAACTACCGTGAGCTGAGCGCCCTGCGCGACGGCAAAGCATTTGATATCAAACCAGAAGGAACGGCATCATGATAACTCAGTGGCCTAATCCATTCATTGAACAGCGGGCAGATCCCTTCATTTTGCGCCATCAGGATCGCTACTACTTTATTGCCTCCGTTCCTGAATACGATCGGCTTGAACTGCGCTGCGCCAGCACCATTCTGGACCTCGTCCAGGCAGAGGCAACGGTAATCTGGCGCAAGCCCGACGTCGGCCCGCAGAGTGCATTAATCTGGGCACCGGAAATCCACCATATTAACGGGCAGTGGGTTATCTATTTTGCCGCCGCGCCGAGCCGCGAAATTAAAGAAGGGCTGTTTCAGCATCGAATGTATGCCCTGACCTGCGACGATGCCGATCCCCTTAGCGGACGCTGGGAAGATCGTGGCCGTATCCAGACGCCGCTTAACAGCTTTTCGCTGGACGCCACCACTTTCCACCATCAGGGCAGACAATGGTATCTGTGGGCGCAAAAAGATCCGGCGATTCCTGGCAACTCCAATCTTTATCTGGCGGAGCTGGAGAATCCCTGGACGCTGAAAGGCAGGCCGGTCATGCTGAGCCGCCCTGAATATGAGTGGGAGTGCGCCGGATTTAGCGTTAATGAAGGACCGGCGGTTATCCGCCACGGACAGCGGCTGTTTGTCAGCTACTCGGCGAGCGCCACTGATGAAAATTACTGTCTCGGTCTGCTATGGATCGATATCAATGACGATCCGCTACAGCCTGCGCACTGGAACAAATCGGCACGTCCGGTATTTACCACCAGCTGGGAAAACCGTCAGTACGGGCCGGGGCACAACAGCTTTACCGTGGATGAGGCGGGCAACGATCTGCTGGTCTATCACGCGCGCAACTATACGGAAATTGAAGGCGATCCGCTCTGGGACCCGAACCGCCATACACGGATTAAAACCCTGCGCTGGGATGCCAGCGGCATGCCTGACTTTGGCATACCGCCAGCCGATACCTCTGCGGAATTACACCAGCGTGCCGTAAATGGTGAGTAACGCCACCACCACCACAATCACCAGCGAAACCTTTTTCGCCAGCGATACGGCAATACGCGGCGTTTCCACGCTGTCGCAGCGCTCATCGCGCGCCAGCGAATACTGCGCCAGCTGGGTCAGTATCTGATACTGCGGGCGGCGTATGTCGCCCAGCGTGGCGAACCAGGCAGGCAGCGCCCGTTCGCCGTGCCCCAGCAGCGCATAGGCGACGCCTACCAACCGTACCGGTAACCAGTCAACCCAGTGCAGCACCCGATCGACGCCAGAATGGGCGCGCTCCAGCGGCGTGCAGTGCTTCGCCAGCCAGCTTTGCCAGGCGCGCAAAAACGCATAGCCGGTCAGCAATACTGGTCCGTAAGCGCCACCGATAACAAACCAGAACAGCGGTGCCAGATAGAAACGATAGTTAATCCACAGCAGCGCATTTTGCAGCTCGCGCAACATCTCACGCTGGTTGCACTCAACCGGCATACCGTGAATCAGCGTCAGCTCCTCCGCCATCGTGCCGCAGGCGTTCGCATCGCCGTGGCTGGCCGCCTTAAGATAAGCGTGATAGTGCAGGCGCATTGAACCGGCCCCGATACAGAGCAGGCCGATTAAAATCCAGAACAGCAGCTGTATTGCGCCAAAAAACAATCCGCGCAGAGAGAGGATAACGATCAGTACCAACAGCATCGCCACCAGCGTCATCGCCAGCGTGCGTCCCAGGGAAAAACGGTGACGCTGGCGAAAAAAAGGCTCAAGACGATGATCGAGCTGCCAGTGTTCACCCATTTTAAACAGGCGTTCCCAACCTAAAACTAATAATAAGGAAAAAAGCGTCATGCATTCCGCTCCGGTAAAGGTAAGCTGGCGGCCTCCGGCAGACCGCTCAGAAAACGTGCCCAGTCAAACGCAGGGCCGGGATCGGTTTTGCGTTGCGGGGCAATATCACTGTGCCCGGTAATCCGTGCGGGCGTAATAGGATAATATTGCAACAGCAGGCGCGTTATCGCCTGTAAAGCCTGATACTGCGCATCGGTATAAGGCAGCGTATCGGTACCTTCCAGTTCGATGCCGATAGAGAAATCGTTGCAGTTCTCCCTGCCCTGCCAGCAGGAAAGCCCCGCATGCCAGGCGCGCTTATCAAAGGGAACATACTGAACGATTTCGCCGTCACGCCGAATCAGGCAATGCGCAGCAACGCGCAGCTGGGCGATATCGGCAAAGTAAGGATGTGCCGTAGGATCGAGCGTGCCGGTAAACAGCGCATCGATCCACGGGCCACCAAACTCACCGGGCGGCAGGCTGATGTTATGCACCACCAGCAGGCTTGGCGTTTCTTCTTCCGGGCGCAGGTTAAAATGCGGCGAAGGCACATGGCGTACGCCCGTCAGCCAGCCCTCTTTTATCTCCATGGCATGATCCTCCCGTTGCTTTTTTCATACAGCCTACCATGAATTCAGCGCCTGCTTTGCATTCCTTATGCCACGTTTAAAAGCAGGTTTGCAGCACTTCACGAATCTTTAATGCGCATCAGCCAGACAGAAGTCGCCTCCCTTATGTGGCTATACGCCACTGTCGCCATTAATATCGCGCGGATCTATCACCACCCGTTTAACGCGCAACGCGCCAGCCTGTGACATAACATCGCCTTTGTTTAGCCGACTAAACTTTTTATCCCTTATCTGGTATGCAGACGATGTTCAGGCTACAGTATGCGCATCGTTTAAAACTGAACGGAAATCTTATGACACAGCGACGTTATAACCCTGAACATCGACGTACAGCCCTGCTTTCCCGTATCGCTGATGATATACCTGGCGCAGTAGCGCAGGCATTAAAAGAAGATCTGGGTGGAGAAGCCAATGCTGATAACGACATCACCGCCAGCCTGCTACCCGCCGATAAACAGGCGCAGGCTACCGTCATTACGCGTGAAGCGGGTGTTTTCTGTGGTAAACGCTGGGTAGAAGAAGTTTTTATTCAACTGGGCAATCAGGCACGGCTGGAATGGTACGTGGCGGATGGTGACGCTATTCAGCCGGATCAGAAGCTGTTTACCGTTTCCGGCCCGGCACGCCTGTTGTTAACCGCTGAACGTACCGCGCTGAACTTTGTGCAGACACTCTCCGGCGTCGCCAGCGAAGTCAGCCGTTACGTCAGCCTGCTGGAAGGGACACAAACCCGCCTGCTCGATACGCGTAAAACCCTGCCGGGGCTGCGTACCGCGCTAAAATATGCGGTGCTTTGCGGCGGTGGCGAAAACCATCGCCTTGGCCTGTCAGATGCGTTCCTTATTAAGGAAAACCATATTATTGCCGCAGGCTCAATTCGTCAGGCAGTAGAGAAAGCGCTCTGGCTGCACCCGGACGTACCGGTTGAGGTGGAAGTTGAAACCCTCGATGAACTGCAACAGTCGCTGGCCGCCGGTGCGGATATCGTGATGCTGGATAACTTTACCCTCGATCAGATGCGCGAAGCGGTAGCCATTACCCAGGGACAAGCGCTGCTGGAGGTGTCCGGTAACGTTACCGAACATACGCTGCGCAGCTTCGCAGAAACCGGCGTGGACTATATTTCTGTGGGTGCGTTAACCAAGCATGTTCATGCACTCGATCTTTCGATGCGTTTTCACCCGGCATCCCTTTCCTGATTTCTTCCACAACGTTTGCTGATTGCGTGGCGTCCTGTGCGCCACATTTCTCTTCTGATGCCATAAATTGCGAGCCAGCTTCCAGATAAATTTGGTTATTCGCAACGCAATAAAAGCGCTTACACACGGCCTTCCAACTTACTGATTCCCTTGTCGCGCACGTCGACAAAGCGAGCTAACGTCTGCCCGGTCACCCACAAGGAGAAGTGAAAATGAAACAGCAAGGTTTTACGTTAATTGAATTAATGATCGTTATCGGTATCGTTGCCATCCTCAGCGCCATTGGTATTCCCGCCTACCAGAACTATCTACAGAAAGCCGCACTGACCGATATGCTGCAAACGATGCTGCCCTACAAAACGGCGGTCGAGCTGTGTGCCGTAGAACATGGCGCTACCTCCAGCTGTAGCGCGGGCAGCAACGGCGTTCCTGCCGGGAAGGGATCGCGCTATGTCTCCTCTGTTGGCATCGCATCGGGCGTTATTACGCTAACCGGCCAGGAAAGCCTGAACGGTTTAACCGTCACGCTCAGCCCGCAATGGCAGAGCAACGAGGGCCAGATGAACTGGTTGCGTAGCTGTAACAGTGAAAACAGTAGCCTGCAGGATAACTGCCGTAACGTCTTCCGCTTTGACGATCAGGATACGACAGAGGAAGATTAATGGGCAGCATCGACTCACGGCTGGATGAAATCTGCCGTCAGCATCAGGCTCTGCTGCTGCGGGAAGACGAAGAGAACATTACGATTGCGGTTACCGGCGCACCGTCGCCGCTATTGCTGGAGGCGCTGCGCTTTGCCGATCAGCGTCAGATTGAGGTGGAAGAATGGCCGCAGGCAAGACTGGAACAGCAGCGAGCCGTTACGCCGCGGGCAGAAGAAAGCGCGGGTATGCCTGCAGCCTCAGTGGCAGCGCTGATCGATCGGGTGCTACTGCACGCTTTTCAGCGCCGCGCTTCCGATATCCACATCGAGCCGTGTGCCAGAGGTATGCAGGTGCGCCTGCGTATTGATGGCGTGTTGCAGCCTCTGCAAACCTTTAGTGCGGCGCAGCAGGCGCCGCTAATCGCTCGGTTAAAGATCCTCGCTAATCTTGATATTGCGGAGCGACGTTTGCCGCAGGACGGTCAGTTTAGCCTGCAACTACAGGGCGAACAGGCGGCGTTTCGCCTCTCTACCCTACCGGTTCGGCGTGGTGAAAAAGCCGTTATTCGTCTGCTGCAAAGCGAATCACAGGACTTACGGCTGGAGCAGCTGGGAATGTCATCAGCGGCGCTGGCGCATTTTCATCGGGCACTGGCACAGCCACAGGGTCTGATTCTGGTAACTGGCCCTACCGGCAGCGGTAAAACCTTTACGCTCTACAGCGGCCTGAGCCACCTTAATCAGCCCGGAAAAAATCTCTGTAGCGTGGAAGATCCTGTCGAAATTCCGCTGGAGGGCATTAACCAGACGCAGATTAATCCCCGCGCCGGCCTGGATTTTCAGCGCGTACTGCGCGCCCTGCTGCGTCAGGATCCTGACGTGATTATGCTGGGTGAAATCCGCGATACCGAAAGCGCGGAAATTGCGGTCAAGGCGGCACAAACCGGTCACCTGGTGCTTTCTACGCTGCATACCAACTCGACAACCGAAACGCTAACCCGACTCAGACAAATGGGGATTCCGGGCTATCTGCTGGCCTCGGCGCTGCGTCTGGTAATCGCACAGCGCCTGGTGCGTCGGCTTTGTCCCCGCTGCCGCTCGCCCGCAGAAAAGATTGATGGATTACCGGCGCGGCTTTGGCCGGGTAGCCTGCAAAACTGGCAGGCTACCGGCTGCGATCACTGTTTCTCTGGCTACTACGGGCGGTTGGCACTGTTTGAACTTTTACCGATAAATGCGGATCTACAGGCGGCAATTGCCGCAGACGCGGGCAGCGAAGCCCTGATCGCACTGGCTCAACGGCAAAATCTTACCAGCCTGCTGGCGTCAGGATTTCATGCTGTTCACCAGGGTGAAACTTCGCTGGCGGAGGTTTATCGGGTTATAGGCATCGATCATGAATAGCTGTCGTCTCTGGCACTGGCAGGCAATGAACGAGCGCGGCGACCTGATTACGGGCAGCTGGCTGTTAACAGACGATCAATCAGTCATGGCTATGATGGCAGAGCGGCAATATCTGCCACTGGCCTGCAAGCGTGGCAAATATTACCGCGCCCGCGACTGGACGCCACGGCAGAAAATTGCGCTGATGCATCAGCTGGCTACCCTGCTTAAGGCGGGTCTGACGCTTTCTGACGGGCTCTGTCTGTTAAGCGAGGGAGAGAAACATGCCGGATGGCGCGCACTGCTGTTGGCATTACAGGAGGAGGTTGCACAGGGTACGCCCTTTTCCCGCGCGCTGGCACAGTGGCCAATGGTGTTTCCGCCGCTTTACGCCGCGCTGATGCAGGTTGGTGAACTTACCGGTCAGCTGGATAGCTGCTGCCTGCAACTGGCAAACCAGCAGGAGCGACAGCTACGGCTACAGAAAAAGGTCATTACCGCATTGCGCTACCCGCTGTTTATACTGCTGGTTGCGCTGGCGGTAGCGTTTGGCATGTTGCTGCTGGTTTTACCGGAGTTTGTCGCCATTTACCAATCTTTTAATGCGCCGCTGCCCGGCTTTACCGCAGCGGTACTGGCAATCTCAGCGGGACTACAGCAGCTCTTTTTTCCTCTGCTGGGTGTAACGGTTAGCATTGTTTTCTTCTGGCGTTATCAGCGCAAACGCAGACCGGGGTGGCAGCGCAATGAGCAACGTTGCCTGCTGCGCCTGCCGCTACTTAGCCAGCTTTGGCGCGGTAGTTTGCTCAGTCAGATATTTACCACATTAACCCTGACGCAGCAGGCAGGCTTACCGCTGCTGCATGGGCTACAGGCCGTGGAACAAACGTTAACGTCATTACTCTGGCAAGAGGCGATACGCCAGCTGCAACAACGCATAGCGGAGGGCATACCGCTGCATCTGGCAATAGCAGACAGCATGCTGTTTACACCGCTCTGTCGGCAATTGATAAAAGTCGGTGAAGAGGCTGGCGCACTGGATAACCTGCTGGCGCGTCTGGCGCAGTGGCATGAAAATCAGACGCATGAACTGGCTGATTCGCTGGCCGCAACGCTGGAACCGGTAATGATGGTAATTACCGGCTCCATTGTTGGCACGCTCGTTATCGCTATGTACCTGCCGATCTTTAATCTGGGCGAGGTGCTGAATTAGCGATTAAAGACGCGGTTTTCCTGCTCTGCTACGCGAATAAAGGTCGTGCGTTTGGTCAGCTCTTTCAGGCGTTCTGCACCAACGTAAGTACAGGCTGAACGCAGGCCACCCAGGATATCACGAGCGGTTGCCTCTACGGGGCCGCGCAACGGCAACTTAACCGTTTTACCTTCGGCTGCGCGGTATTCAGCTACGCCGCCGACATGCCGCTTCATTGCAGACTCAGAACTCATGCCGTAAAACAGCATAAACTGCTCGCCATTCTCTTCGACAATATGGCCTTCGCACTCATCGTGCGCCGCCAGCATACCGCCCAGCATAACGAAGTCTGCGCCACCACCGAAGGCTTTCGCTACATCTCCCGGCACTGAACAACCGCCGTCGCTGACAATCTGCCCGCCCAGGCCATGAGCCGCATCTGCACACTCAATTACCGCAGAAAGCTGCGGATAGCCAACGCCGGTTTTTACCCGGGTAGTACAAACTGAACCAGGACCGATGCCTACCTTAACGATATCCGCACCGGACAGAATCAGCTCTTCAACCATTTCGCCAGTGACGACATTCCCGGCACAGATAGTTTTATTCGGGAAAGCCTCACGCGCACGTTGCAGGAAGGCAACAAAATGCTCGGAGTAACCGTTTGCCACATCAATACAGATAAAATTCAGCGCTGGAGAGAGCGCCAGTACCGCTTTCAGTTTATCGAAATCGGCATCGGACGTGCCGGTGGAAACCATGACGTGCTGCAAAACCTGCTCAGGTACACGCTGGATAAAGAGACGCCATTCATCAACGCTGTAGTGTTTATGTACTGCGGTCAGGATATCAAAGCTGGCTAACACTTCCGCCATGCGGAATGTGCCAACGGTATCCATATTAGCCGCAATAATCGGAACGCCAGACCAGGCGATGCCGGAATGCTTAAACGTGAATTGGCGGTTAAGCTCTACCTGCGAACGGCTTTTTAACGTAGAGCGCTTCGGACGGATAAGCACATCTTTAAAGCCCAATTTTAAATCTTCTTCAATACGCATGACATCATTCCTGGGTTTTTGGCGACGATCTGACGATCGGGTGCTGCGGCCAGCTCCAGTGACGTTATCATACGCGGTAAAAACGCGTGTACAAGACTGCGAAAACACCTTTAAGTACGCTACAATCCCGTAAATTTACCTGAAGACAGGCAATGTGATCGCTATTGCAGAAATTACCACAGGCGGTAGACGTTAATCTCAGGCTAACCGGCTTTTACAGGCGAAACAGGATATCCAGAAGATGCCCTACACTGTTGCGCTGACCGGAGGTATTGGCAGTGGAAAAAGCACCGTTGCTCAGGCCTTCGCGCATTATGGCATAGACATTATTGATGCTGACGTGATTGCCCGGCAGGTTGTCACACCGGGACAACCCGCGCTGGCGGCAATTACGGCACGCTTTGGTTCGCCCATTCTTCATGCAGACGGTACGCTTAATCGCCCCGCGTTGCGTCAGAAAATATTTAGTTCCCCGGCAGAAAAGGCCTGGCTGGATCGACTGTTACACCCTTTGATCCACGCCGAGACGCGTCGGCAGATCGCCGCAGCGCGTTCCCCCTGGTGCCTGTGGGTAGTGCCGCTGCTGGTGGAAAACCGGCTGGAAAAGCTGGCCGATCGGGTACTGGTAGTTGATGTCGATCCCAGAGTGCAAATTGAGCGCACCATGGTTCGGGACGGCATTACACGCGAACAGGCCGAAAACATTCTTGCCGCTCAGGCGACGCGCGCGGCGCGGCTGGCCGTAGCGGATGACATCATTGAAAACAGCGGGCAGCCCGATGAGGTGTTGCCGCTGGTTGCCGAACTGCATCAGCGCTATCTGACGCTGGCAGCGGCAACAGAACAGGATTAACAGCATGAGCAAAGTCGTACTTTTTGAACATCCGTTAAATGAAAAGATGCGCACCTGGCTGAGGATCGAATTTCTACTACAGCAGCTCCAGGGTAGCGCTACGATTACCGATCATCTTAGTGCCCTGACCTTTTTTCGTAATATCAGCGAGCTACTGGACGTTTTCGAACGTGGTGAGCTACGCACCGAAGTGCTTAAAGAGCTGGAGCGGCAGCAGCAAAAACTGCTGGCGTGGTGCGATGTGCCCGGTGTTGATACCGAGCGCGTCGAAGCGTTGCGTAAGCAGTTAAAGAACCGCGCCGGTGATTTAATGTCCGCACCGCGTATCGGCCAACAGCTGCGTGAGGATCGTTTGATCGCGCTGGTCCGTCAGCGTCTGAGCATCCCCGGCGGCTGTTGCAGCTTCGATCTTCCCGCGCTGCATGTCTGGCTGCATCTCGATCAGCCACAGCGCGATGCACAGGTTGCCTTCTGGATGGGAACGCTCGATCCGTTACGTCAGGCGCTGTTTATGATCCTTGAGCTAATCCGACAGTCAGGCGTGTTCCGCCATCAAACCAGCCTGAACGGCTTTTATCAGGATAATGCCGAAGGCGCTGATTTGTTGCGCCTGCAGTTAACGCTGGAAGATAGCCTGTATCCACAGGTATCGGGCCATAAAACCCGCTACGCCATTCGCTTCCTGCCGCTTGACAGCGATCGCGGCGATGTCCCGGCGCGTCTTGATTTTAACCTGGCCTGTTGTTAGAGGTACGCCATGAGTAATGATGTGACTAAAGTCGCCTGTCCAACCTGCGGCAAAACGGTTATCTGGGGAGAGCAAAGCCCGTTTCGTCCGTTCTGCAGCAAGCGCTGTCAGCTTATCGATTTGGGGGAATGGGCTGCTGAAGAGAAGCGTATCCCCAGTAATAATGATTTATCAGACAGCGATGGCTGGAGCGAAGAAGAGCCGCCTCGCCATTAGTTCTCCGGGCGGCGTTATGTTTATTTACGGACGCGTTTCGGCCAGCAGACGAGCAACCAGCTGATGATTCGCCGGTGGAAACTCATCGGCGATCAGTTCGCGCTGTGGCACCCAGCGCTGCGGCTGCCCTTCCCGTCCCCAGGGTTCACCCTGCCACTGTTCCACAAGAAAAAAGTGCAACGTAACGCGCACGTCATGGTAAGTGTGATCGGCATGATCGAATGCGGTAGCCGCCATTACCACGATACCGGTTTCCTCCAGCAATTCACGCCTCAGCGCCTGCTCTGGCGTTTCTCCCGCTTCAATTTTCCCGCCGGGAAATTCCCACATATTTGCCATATGTGAACTGGCCGGACGGCGCGTCAGAAAGATTTCCTGCCGGGCGTTACGGATAATGCCAACGGCAACCTGAAGATGTTTCATGTTCGCATCCTTGTTATGGAATGAATAAAAAGGGAGCCCACGGCTCCCTTTTTTCGTTTTAGCTTAGCGTAATCAGGCCAGGCGACCGTGGCACTGCTTATATTTTTTACCTGAACCACAAGGGCAAGGATCGTTGCGTCCGACTTTACGCTCGCCGGTTTCCGCTGCCAGCGCAACCGCGGCCTGCGTCTCATCATCAACGTGGCTCAGCTGCTGCTGCTGCGCCAGGCGCTCAGCTTCTTCACGACGCTGCGCTTCCATCGCTTCAACCTCTTCAGGCATGCGCACCTGTACTTTGCTTAGCGTACTGATCACTTCATACTTCAGTGATTCCAGCATCGCCGCAAACATCGCGAAGGATTCACGCTTGTACTCCTGCTTCGGATCTTTCTGCGCATAGCCGCGCAGGTGGATCCCCTGGCGCAGGTAGTCCATCGCCGCCAGATGCTCTTTCCACAGTGAATCCAGCGTTTGCAGCATCACGCCTTTTTCAAAGTTGCGCATCATCTCAGCGCCAACCACTTCTTCTTTACGCTGATAAACTTCCATCGCCTGGGTAAGAATACGCTCGCGCAGCGTTTCTTCATGCAGCTCAGGCTCTTTATCCAGCCATTGCGTAATCGGCAGATCGAGATCGAAATCGTTTTTCAGGCGCTCTTCCAGCCCGGCAATATCCCACATCTCTTCCAGCGACTGCGGCGGAATATAGCTATCAATGGTGGTTTTAAACACATCTTCACGGATGCTGTTGATGGTTTCGCTAACGTCAGACACGTCGAGCAGTTCATTACGCTGCGAGTAGATAGCGCGACGCTGGTCGTTAGCAACGTCGTCATATTCCAGCAGCTGCTTACGAATATCGAAGTTGCGGCTTTCCACTTTACGCTGGGCGTTGGCAATCGCTTTGGTCACCCACGGGTGTTCAATCGCTTCGCCCGGTTTCATGCCCAGCTTACGCATCATATTCGAGACACGATCGGAGGCGAAAATACGCATCAGCGCATCTTCCATTGACAGGTAGAAGCGGGAAGAACCCGGATCGCCCTGACGACCAGAGCGGCCACGCAGCTGGTTATCGATACGACGGGATTCGTGACGTTCGGTGCCGATGATATGCAGACCGCCTGAGGCCAGCACCGCATCGTGACGCACTTTCCAGGCCTCTTTAATCGCTGCAATCTGCTCTTCGGTCGGATTTTCCAGCGCGGCAACTTCTGCCTGCCAGCTACCGCCCAGCATAATATCAGTACCACGCCCCGCCATGTTGGTGGCAATAGTTACTGCACCCGGCTGGCCCGCCTGCGCAACGATATCCGCTTCACGTGCGTGGAATTTTGCGTTCAGCACGTTGTGCTTAATGCCCGCACGGGTCAGTTCGTTAGAAACCACTTCCGATTTTTCAATCGAGATAGTACCGACCAGAACCGGCTGACCGTTCGCCGTACGCTCACGAATATCTTCGATGATCGCATCGATCTTCTCTTTCTCAGTCATATAGACCAGATCGGGCAGATCTTTACGCACCATTGGGCGGTTAGTCGGCACCACGATGGTATCCAGCTTGTAGATCGAGCTGAACTCAAACGCTTCGGTATCCGCCGTACCGGTCATCCCGGCCAGCTTCTCATACAGACGGAAGTAGTTCTGGAAGGTAATAGAGGCCAGCGTCTGGTTTTCGTTCTGGATCTCAACGCCTTCTTTCGCTTCTACCGCCTGATGCAAACCGTCTGACCAGCGGCGGCCCTGCATGGTACGTCCGGTATGCTCATCGACGATAATGACTTCGCCATCTTTTACGATGTAGTCAACGTCGCGGGTGAACAGCGCATGCGCGCGCAGCGCGGCGGTAACGTGATGCATCAGCATGATGTTGTTCGGCGAGTAGAGCGATTCGCCCTCCGCCATAATGCCTTCCTGCACCAGCAGCTCTTCGATAGCCACCAGGCCGCGCTCGGTGAGATGCACCTGACGCGCTTTTTCATCTACCGAGAAGTGACCTTCGCCCTGGAAAGTATCGGAATCTTCTTTCTCTTGGCGAATCAGATGCGGGATGATTTTGTTAACTTTGATATAGAGCTCAGAGCTGTCTTCGGCCGGGCCGGAGATAATCAGCGGCGTACGCGCCTCATCGATCAGGATGGAGTCAACCTCATCCACCAGCGCATAGTGCAGCTTACGCTGAACGCGCTCTTCCGGGCTGAAGGCCATGTTGTCGCGCAGGTAGTCGAAGCCATATTCATTGTTGGTGCCATAGGTGATATCGGCAGCATAGGCTTCACGTTTCGCTGGCGCGGGCATACCCGGCAGGTTAATCCCTACAGAGAGACCGAGGAATTCAAACAGCGGACGGTTGTTTTCCGCATCGCGCTGCGCCAGATAGTCGTTGACGGTAACAACGTGTACACCTTTGCCGGTCAGGGCATTCAGGTAGGCCGGCAGGGTAG
Organism: Mixta intestinalis; assembly: GCF_009914055.1. Taxonomy (NCBI): domain Bacteria; kingdom Pseudomonadati; phylum Pseudomonadota; class Gammaproteobacteria; order Enterobacterales; family Erwiniaceae; genus Mixta; species Mixta intestinalis. The sequence continues at coordinate 40,417 of NZ_CP028271.1, read as the reverse complement.
CCGTCAGAGTTTTACCTTCACCGGTACGCATCTCTGCGATACAGCGATTGTTCAGTACCATACCGCCGAGCAGCTGCACGTCGAAGTGGCGCATGCCGAATACGCGACGGCTGGCCTCACGTACCGTTGCAAAGGCTTCCGGGATCAGGCTGTCCAGCGCTTCGCCTTTTTCCAGGCGGGCACGAAACTCTTGGGTCTTTCCTTTCAGTTCGTCATCGCTGAGCTTTTCAAAATCTGGCTCCATCTTATTGATGACGTCTACCACCTTACGCATACGACGCAGCGTACGGTCGTTACGACTACCAAAAACTTTGGTTAATAAATTAATTAGCATAATAAATACATTCTCATCTTCACCGCGCGCTCTGCGGCTCGTTTTTTATAGTGATATGGTTTATAGCAAAAGTGCTGGTTTAGCTGAGAATATACGGGCCCGCACGGATCCCCTGCACCTGGGCCAGCCAGATGCCGACATGATAATCGGGCGTAATGGAAGCAGCAGGCTGCTGCGTATGGCGAATGATTACAGGCTGACGCGCCTCACGCGTTAGCAGGGCGTTAAGCGTATCCAGCAGCGCCAGTTTTTGCACGGCCAGCGGCAAAGCCTCTTTAGCATCGGGCAAATGCTGCGGCGTCAGCGCAAAGGAAAGGTGGCGGATAACGGTGCGGATGGCATGCTGATGCCAGTAATCGACGGTAAAGCTGGCGCGACGGGCATTGGCCTGTAACGACGCAAGGTTATCAAACCGCGCGACGCTGCCGGTGATCGATTTTTTTGCCGTGGCTTGCGGGCGGTTATTTTGCTCAGCACTCTGCGCATGGGCTACAGGCAAGCCAAAGCTTGCCGCCACCATGCCAAATAAGAGGTGCGGCCAAAGATAACGCCTGCCCAATTGTCGCCAACGATGAAAAATAGCGATCACAACGTCTTCCGTCTGGCAGAGTAACCTCTGCCCATCTTCAATGAATAATTAACGGCTCTGTTCCCTCTGACGTAAAACGCCTGTTGCCGCCTTTAACGAGGGCAAATCTTATCATCATTGCGCGCGTTAAACATCAGATCGTAGCGGGAGGAGAAAAAAAGAGCGGTATTCTGACCATAGCGATACCAATAATGTACGCCAGGCGCAGATATAAAAACGACTGGCTTTGCTGGTCGGAGAGAGTGAACCAGCGCTACCAGTCGATTTATGCGGTTAAGGCCGTTACGCCAGAACCAGATTTGTTGCCCTGAATGCCACCGGCAGTTCAGCTTCGTCCTCAAAGGTCGCCCATTCCCAGGCTTCCTGTTTCGCCAGCACCGCCTGCAACAGCTTGTTGTTCAGCGCATGACCAGATTTGTAGGCAGAAAACGCGCCAACAATGTTATGGCCGCACATAAACAGGTCGCCAATCGCATCCAGCATTTTGTGACGAACAAATTCGTCTTCGAAGCGTAAACCTTCTTCGTTCAGTACGCGGAAATCATCTAAACCGATCGCGCAATCTAAACTACCGCCCAGGCACAGGCCTTTCGACTGCAGATATTCGATTTCACGCATAAAGCCGAAGGTTCTGGCACGGCTGATTTGACGCATGAACGCTTCCGTAGAGAAGTTCAGCTGGTAACGCTGCGAGCTGGAATCGATCGCCGGATGCTGGAAGTCGATAGTGAAATCGAGCGAAAAACCGTTATAGGGTTTAATCTCAGCCCATTTATCACCATCTTCAACGCGCACCGCCTGCTTAACGCGCACAAATTTCTTCGGCGTGTTCAGCTCTTCGACGCCTGCATCCACCAGCAGGTAGACGAAAGGCGCGGCGCTGCCATCCATAATCGGCACTTCCGGCGCGTCAACTTCGACAATGATGTTGTCGATGCCCAGCCCCGCCAGCGCTGCGTTCAGGTGTTCTACGGTAGAAATACGTACGCCTTCATCATTCACCAGGCAGGTGCTCAGCATGGTGTCGCGCACATATTTTGCATCAGCCGGAAAATCAACCGGTGGATTCAAGTCAGTGCGACGATAGATGACCCCGGTATTAGCCGGCGCAGGGCGTAACGTCAGAGAGACTTTTTTGCCGGTATGCAAACCGACGCCAGTCGCCTGAACAATACGTTTTAATGTCCGTTGTTTGATCATCGTATTATCTCGCAAAATATCATCCGACCGTCAGTCTATATTACTGACGGGCGACGATTTTAGCACAAAGAGCGGAGAATCCCAATTCTCGGCTTATTCCTGGTCCGCTTAATCTGCCTGTTTACGCAGAAAAGCAGGAATATCCAGGTAATCAGGCTCTTTGCCAGACTGCGAGCTTTGATCGTTAACCACTTTCGCTGCTGGTTTCTGCGGCTCCTGCGGCAGCGGCGACATGCCGTGCTGCTGGTAACGATGATCCATAACCGGCTGGCTGGCCGCCTGTTTATTCGTCACCAGGGTGATTTCCGGGCGCTTATCCATGCCGATGCCGGTTGCCACCACGGTAACACGCAGTTCGTCGTTCATTTCCGGATCGAGAGAAGTACCGATAACCACAGTCGCATTATCTGAAGCGAAGGCGCGAATAGTGTTACCTACGGTTTCGAACTCATCCAGACGCAGGTCAAAGCCAGCGGTAATGTTGACCAGCACGCCGCGCGCGCCGGAGAGATCGATATCTTCCAGCAGCGGGCTGGAAATCGCCATTTCAGCCGCTTCTTCCGCACGATCTTCACCGCAGGCAACGCCGGAGCCCATCATGGCATAGCCCATTTCGGACATCACGGTACGCACGTCAGCAAAGTCGACGTTCATCAGGCCCGGACGGGTAATCAGTTCAGCGATGCCCTGTACCGCGCCTTTCAGCACGTCGTTAGCCGCGCCAAACGCATCCAGCAGAGAGATACCGCGTCCCAGCACTTTCAGCAGCTTGTCGTTCGGAATGGTGATCAGCGAATCAACATGCTTGGAAAGTTCGGCGATGCCCTGCTCGGCAAACGCCATACGCTTTTTGCCTTCGAAGTTAAACGGCTTGGTGACGACGGCAACGGTCAGGATGCCTAAGTCTTTGGCCACTTCAGCCACTACCGGCGCAGCGCCAGTACCGGTGCCACCGCCCATACCGGCAGCGATAAATACCATGTCCGCGCCATCTAATGCCGAACGCAGCGCTTCGCGATCTTCCTCTGCAGAAGTACGCCCCACTTCAGGATTCGCGCCTGCACCCAGACCTTTAGTAATGTTGGTGCCAATTTGGATGGTCTGGCCGACTGCAGTTTTGCGTAACGCCTGTGCGTCCGTATTTACCGCGAAGAACTCAACGCCTTCAATGCGTTCGCGGACCATATGCTCTACGGCGTTACCGCCGCCCCCGCCGACGCCGATGACTTTAATCACCGCGTCGTTGGTTAATTCCATTGGTTCAAACATAATTTCTCTCCGTTATGTGCCTGTCGCCTGGAGATCATAAAATAGTGCTAGCATGATCCCCTTTTAGAAAAATTAAAACTCTTTTTTCAGCCAGCTGTTGATACGTTTAAACCAGTTGCCAACTGAAACACGTTTTTCGACGTCCGCCTCACCATTCAGGTGGGACTCTTTTCCATAGTGCAGAAGGCCTACCGCCGTTGAATAGTAAGGCTCCTGCGCATAATCCGTCAGCCCAGTGATATTTAAAGGTTGCCCAATGCGCACCTGGGTATGAAAAACCCGCTGCGCGCAGGCAGCCAAACCTTCAATTTGCGCCGCGCCGCCGGTCAGGACGATGCCTGCCGCCAGATGATGTTTCACACCCTGCTGACGCAGCTGTTCTTGCAGCTGCAAAATTTCATCATTCACCAGGTTGAGCAGCTCGGTATAACGCGGCTCGATCACCTCGGCTAAAGTCTGACGCTGTAGGCTGCGTGGCGGACGTCCGCCCACGCTGGGAACCTCAACGTTCTCATCTTTGCCAACGATTGAGCCCAGCGCGCAACCGTGGCGAACCTTGATAGCTTCCGCATCCGTCGGCGGTGTGCCAAAGGCGTAAGCGATGTCGCTGGTCACCACGTTCCCTGCATAAGGGATAACTTTGGTATGACGCAGCGCGCCGCCGGTATAGACCGCGATATCCATCGTGCCGCCGCCAATATCAACAACGCACACGCCCAGCTCGCGCTCATCTTCGGTCAGCACCGCAAAGCTGGATGCCAGACCGGCAAAAATGAGTTGGTCAACTTTCAAACCACATCGTTCAACGGCTTTAACAATGTTTTTCGCCATATCGTTGTGGCAGGTGATCAAATGCACCTTCGCCTGCATACGCACGCCCGACAGCCCCACCGGATTTTTAATCCCTTCCTGGTAGTCGATGGCATACTCCTGCGGAATCACATGCAGAATGCGATGCTCATCACGCACGCGCACCGATTTCGCGGTGTGAACTACGTTTTCTACATCTTCCTGAGTGACTTCCTCTTCAGAAATCGGAACCATCCCGATTTCGTTCTGACAGCTGATATGTTTGCCGGATAACGCCAGATAAACTGACGAAATCTGGCAATCCGCCATCAGTTCAGCCTGGTCGATGGCGCGCTGTACGCATTTCACCACCGACTCCAGATCGTTTACGCCGCCTTTATCCATACCGCGGGACGGACAACTGCCCACCCCAATAATGTTGACCATACCATCGGGCAGAATTTCCCCTACTAAAGCGGCGACCTTGGCGGTGCCGATCTCAAGTCCTACTACCAGTTTTCTGTCCGTCGCCTTGATCATCGTTGTTTAGCCTGTGCCTGATTCTGTTGCTGATTACTGTCCTGAGGCTCAATAAATGCCGGAGCCCAGCCAACGGCAGCGCCGGAGTCATAGCGCAAATCGACATAATTGACGCGCTTATTATCTGCGGTGGCCTGCTGCTGTATCATCGGCCAGAGTTCGATAAACCGCTTAAGACGCCTCATGTTATCGCTACGGCCCAGCTCAATACGTACATCATCGCTGGTGACCAGCTGCCAGGAGTGACGAGCGGTCATTGACGCTGCTTTAACGCGAAACTTGCTGGCGGCCAAAACCGCGCTCATCTGCCGATAGCCATCCAGCACATCCTGCTCGTTACCTTCAGGGCCATACAGCAACGGTAGCGTTTCTTTGCCGATATGGTTAGCGGGAACGCTAAAAGATTTGCCTTCCGCATCAACCATATGTAAATCATTCCACCGCGCTACCGGCACATACTCAACCAGATGAATCTTTAATTCGTCCGGCCACTGCTTGCGCACGCTGACTTGTTTGATCCACGGCAACCTTTCGATCTGCTGCTGCAGCACATTAACATCTTGTGACATAAAAGTGCCGGGCGCGCCCAGCGATAAAATTGCCTGGCGGATATCGTCGTTGGTGGTGTAATGGGTTTTCCCGGTCACCACCAATCTTGAAAGCGGCAGACGCGAGGCGTCATTCATCCATTTCAGCACCACGACACCGCCTGCCAGCATCGTGCCAAGCACCAGTAGCAGGAACAAAATGCCTGCCAGCCGAGAGCCATTGCTGCGACCGGTGCGCGTTTTTTCCTGCGCTTCCCGACGTACGTTCAGAGCGGCCTGCGACATCTTAGTCGGCCAGCTCCAGAATGCGTGCTACCAGCTGGGAGAAGGACATCCCCGCCTGTTTCGCCGCCATCGGCACCAGACTGTGGCTGGTCATACCCGGTGAAGTATTCACTTCCAGCAGGCAGAAGCTGCCGTCGCTGTCCATCATTACGTCCACGCGTCCCCAACCGCTGCATCCCAACGCCCGCCAGGCATTCAGCACCAGCTCGTTCAATTCAGTCTCTTTCTCCGCACTTAAACCGCTTGGGCAGAAGTATTGAGTATCGTCAGAAATATATTTTGCTTGATAGTCATAAAAATCGCTGGCGGGCTGAATACGGATTGAAGGCAGAATCTGGTCGCCAACGATGCCTACGGTATACTCCGGGCCGCTAAGAAACTTCTCTACTAACACGTCATCATCATGACGAAACGCTTCTTCCAGCGCTGCCGGAAGCTCAGAAGCCTGATTAACACGCGTGATGCCGACGCTGGAACCTTCACTGCTCGGCTTAACGAACAGCGGCATACCCAGCTGGGCGATGCGCTGCGCCAGCGAGTCATTCAGTCCCGCTTCCATCTGTTGACGATTGATCATCACATAAGGCGCTACCGGTAACCCCATGCCCTGCCACAGCAGTTTGGAACGCCATTTATCCATGGTAATTGCCGAGGCCATGACGCCGCTGCCGGTATAGGGAATATCGAGAAAATCGAGCACGCCCTGCAGCGTACCATCTTCCCCGCCGCGCCCGTGCAGCGCGATAAAGACTTTTGTAAACCCTTCTTCTTTTAACCGCATAACCGGAAAATCGCGCGTGTCGACGCCGTGCGCGTTAATGCCAGCTTCTTTCAGGCCCGCGAGCACTGCTTCGCCTGACATCAGTGAGACGTCGCGTTCGGCGGAGTGACCGCCCAGCAATACCGCTACTTTTTCAGCCATGGTGTTCCTCTTCGTTGGTCTGCGGTTTCAGTTTCTGCTCGGCCAGTCGGCGAGCAATTTTACCTACGTTGCCAGCGCCCTGAACCAGAATTAAATCGTTGCCGCTCAGCGTCGGCGCCAGCATATCCAGAATCGCCTCATGATCCGGCACCAGAATCGGATCGACTTTGCCGCGTCCACGAATGGTACGGCAGAGCGAGCGGCTGTCCGCACCGGGAATCGGCGATTCACCGGCGGCGTAGACATCCAGCATTAGCAGCACGTCTACCTGCGACAGCACGTTAGCGAAGTCATCATAAAGATCGCGCGTGCGCGTGTAGCGATGAGGCTGAAAAATCATCACCAGTTTTTTATCCGGCCAGCCCGCACGCGCGGCTTTAATGGTGGCGTCCACCTCGGTAGGATGATGACCGTAATCGTCCACCAACATGGCGCTGCCCGCAGTGCCGTTAACCGCATTCAGCGGGAACTCGCCAAGAAAATCGAAACGGCGTCCGGTGCCCTGGAAACTCTCCAGCGCGCTGAGGATATCTTCATCTTCGATACCCTCTTCCGTCGCCACGGCTACCGCCGCCGCCGCGTTCAGGGCATTGTGTCGTCCCGGCGCGTTCAGCGTGACGTGCATCAGCGGCTTATCGTGACGCACCAGGGTAAAGCGCCCCTGCGCGCCGTGCTGCTCATAATTTTCAATCCGCACGTCAGCATCGTCGCTGAAGCCGTAGGTGGTAATCTGGCGTCCGACGCGCGGAAGCAGATCGCGAATCACCGCATCGTCCACGCACAACACTGCACGCCCGTAAAATGGCAAGTTGTGCAGAAAATTAATAAACGTCTGCTTCAGGTTTTCGAAGTCGCCCTGGTAAGTATCCATATGATCGGCTTCGATATTGGTCACAATGGCGACCATCGGCTGCAAATGTAAAAACGAAGCATCGCTCTCGTCCGCTTCGGCAATCAGATAACGGCTGCTGCCGAGGCGCGCATGCGTCCCCGCCGCCTTCACCAGGCCACCGTTAACGAAAGTTGGATCGAGACCGCCTTCGGCATAAATACTGGTTACCATCGCCGTGGTAGTGGTTTTCCCGTGCGTCCCCGCAACCGCAATGCCGTGACGGAATCGCATCAGCTCCGCCAGCATCTCTGCACGGCGGATCACCGGAATGCGCGCTTCACGCGCGGCAATGATCTCCGGGTTATCCTGGGTTATCGCGCTGGAAACCACGACCACGCTGGCATCGCTGACATTTTCCGGGCGATGATGAAAATAGATCGTTGCGCCCAGCCCGGTGAGATGCTGCGTCACCGCGTTTGGCGCTAAATCGGAACCGCTAATCTGATAACCTTCATTGGCCAACACTTCGGCGATACCGCCCATGCCAGCACCACCGATGCCGACAAAGTGAATGTGCCGGACGCGACGCATCTCGGGCACGATAGAACGCAGTTTCGCCAGTTGTTGAGTATTCATCGTTTCTTTTGCCTGTCGGTACCGCTGGTACCTTATCTTTTCTTTATGCCGTTAACGCGCAGCGGCGCTAACTTCTGCCGCTACCCGTTCGGTGGCGTCGGGAATCGCTACCTGACGCGCTTTTTGCGCCATCAGCAACAGCGTGGGACGATCCCACTGCCGTAACGTTTCCGCCACCCTGTCCGCAGTAAACTGCGGCTGTTCGAAAATTCGTGCTGCGCCCGCTTTTTCCAGCGGCAGCGCATTCCAGTACTGCTGACGATCTTTATGCTGAAAAGGGACGAATATGGCTGGTAAACCCGCCGCCGCCACTTCACTGACGGTCAGCGCGCCGGAACGGCACACCACCACGTCAGCCCAGCCATAGGCTGCCGCCATGTCATCAATAAATTCAGCAATTTTATGCTGCGTTTGCCCGACGCTTTCATAATCGGCCTCTACCTGATGTTGATTACCTTTACCGGTCTGGTGCCAGATAGTGACGCTATCTCCCAGACGCGCTGCCACCTGCGGCAAGGTCTGGTTAAGTATGCGCGCGCCCTGGCTGCCGCCAATCACCAACACCCGAATCGGCCCTTCACGACCGGCCAGACGTTGTTCAGGGCTGCTTAATGCCAGCACATCGGTACGTACCGGGTTACCCACCACATCCGCGTGTGGGAATGCACCGGGAAACGCCTGCATGACTTTGGTAGCCAGCTTCGCCAGCCATTTGTTGGTCAATCCGGCAATGCCGTTTTGCTCATGCAATACCACCGGAATACCGCAGCTCCACGCCGCCAGCCCACCGGGGCCGGAAACATAGCCGCCCATCCCCAGTACCACATCGGGTTTCCAGCTTTTCATAATGCGACGCGCCTGACGCCAGGCGTTGAAAATCCGCAACGGCGCGGCTAACAGCGCCTTAATACCTTTGCCGCGTAATCCGCTGATGCGGATAAAATCAATGTCGATACCATGTTTCGGCACTAAATCGGCTTCCATTCGGTCGGCAGTGCCCAGCCAGCGCACCTGCCATCCCTGCGCCATCAGATGATGAGCAACAGCCAGGCCCGGAAAAACATGCCCGCCGGTTCCGCCTGCCATCACCATCAACCGCTTTTCACTCATCGCGCACCTCGGGTAAACGCCTGCGCTTTACTCAGACGCGTTTCATAATCTATGCGTAACAACAACACGATGGCCGTCGACATAATAATCAGACTGGAACCACCGTAACTGATTAACGGCAACGTCAGGCCTTTAGTCGGCAGCATACCCGCCGCCGCGCCAACGTTAACCAGCGCCTGGAAGCTAAACCAGACGCCAATAGAACAGGCGAGAAAACCGGAAAAGCGCTGATCGATTTCCAGCGCACGTCGGCCAATGGACATCGCCCGAAAAGCGACGAAGAATACCATTAACAGCGCCAAAACCACACCGATATAACCGAGTTCTTCTCCGATAATAGAGAAAATGAAGTCGGTGTGAGCCTCCGGTAAATATTCCAGTTTCTGCACTGAGTTACCTAATCCCTGCCCCCAAAATTCACCGCGTCCGAAGGCCATCAGCGACTGGGTAAGCTGATAACCGCTACCGAACGGATCCTCCCACGGATCCCAGAAGGAGGTGACGCGGCGCATACGATAGGGTTCGGCGATGATCAACAGGATCACCGCGAAAATGCCCGATCCGATGATCGCCAGAAACTGCCACAGCTTAGCGCCCGCAAGGAACAACATCGCCAGCGTAGTGACGAACAGCACCACCACGGTGCCGAGGTCGGGCTGTGCCAGCAGCAGCACGGCCAGCACCACCATTACGCCCATCGGCTTACAGAAGCCCCAGAAGTTGTTGCGAACTTCCTCAACCTTGCGCACCAGGTAGCTGGCGAGATAGCAAAACAGCGACAGCTTGGAAAGCTCGGCGGGCTGAATACGCAGCGGCCCCAACGCAATCCAGCGCGAGGCACCGTTGACTGAACTGCCCACCACCAGCACGATCAGCAGCATAAGCACCGAGGCCAGCAGCATAACGTTGCTGTAGCGCTGCCACACTTCCATCGGCACGCGCAGCGTGACCAGCGCCATAACAAAAGCAAGCAGCAGGTAAAAGGCGTCACGCTTGGCGAAGAAGAAAGGATCTTCTGACAAACGCTGCCCTACCGGCATCGAGGCGGAAGTCACCATCACGAAGCCGATAATTGCCAGCCCGAAGGTCAGCCACAGCAGGGTGCGATCGTACAGCACCATAGTAGCCGCATCGCCGCCGTCACGAGCGCCCATGACCCATTCACGCAGGCGCGTTACCACGCCACCCGCCAGCCCAATGCCTGGAATACGCATCAGCCCAGCTCCCGCGCCAGCTGCGCAAAGCTATCGCCGCGCTGCTCAAAGTTACGGAACTGATCGAGACTGGCGCAGGCGGGCGATAGCAATACGATATCGCCCGCACGCACCTGCGGCGCGATAGCTGCCATCGCTTCCGCCAGCGTATCGGTCAGGGTAGATATCTCAGGACGCAGCGTTGCCAGCGCAGCACCGTCACGTCCATAGCAGTACACGCGAATCGCCTCGCCCTGCAAATAGCGCTTCAGCGGCGTGAAATCCGCTGACTTGCCGTCACCGCCCAGCAGCAGCCAGAGCGTTCCCTGCGCCTGCACACCACTTAATGCCGCCTCGGTGCTGCCGACATTGGTTGCTTTCGAATCGTTGATCCAGCGTACGCCGTTGCGCTCGTGTACCAGCTGAAAACGGTGTGCCAGCCCCTGAAAAGTGGTCAGTGCTTTTAAACTACTGGCTCGCGGGATACCAGCCGCATCGGCCAGCGCCAGCGCCGCCAGCGCGTTAGTGTAGTTATGCAGCCCTACCAGTTTCATCTCGTCGGTATTTAAGATCTTTTCGCCACGCACGCGCAGCCAGATACTGCCCTGCTGCCGGTTAAGATGATAATCACCGACATCCACGCCAAAGCTGACGCAGCGTTCATCCGCGCCACGCACCGGCATCGTTAGTGCATCATCCGCATTGACCACGCAGACCGTCGCATTGTCATAGATGCGCAACTTAGCGGCCCGGTACTGCTGTAGCCCCAACGGATAGCGATCCATATGATCTTCAGTAACGTTGAGGATGGTCGCCGCGGCTGCCCTCAGGCTACGCGTGGTTTCGAGCTGGAAGCTGGAGAGTTCCAGCACATACAGCTGAGCAGGCTGTTCTAACAGGCTGAGCGCAGGCAGACCGATATTGCCGCCGACGCCTACCGCCCAACCGGCGGCCTTTGCCATTTCACCCACCAGCGTGGTAACCGTACTTTTACCGTTGGAACCGGTAATCGCGACAATTGGCGCCTGCGCCTCGCGGCAGAACAGTTCGATATCGCCGACGATTTCCACCCCCGCTTCGGCGGCCTGCGCCAGCAAAGGATGAGAGAGCGCAATGCCAGGACTGGCGACGATTAAATCCGCCGCCAGCAGCCAGTCTCCGTTCAGCGATCCCAAATGACGCTCGACGCTGTCAGAAAGCTTTTCCAGGCCGGGAGGCGAGACTCGGGTATCCATCACACGCGGCGTTACGCCCTGCGATAAAAAGAAATCAACGCAGGAGAGGCCTGTCAGCCCCAGCCCGATAATGACAACTTTTTTACCCTGATAGTCAGCCATAATTAACGCACCTTAAGGGTTGCCAGGCCAATCAGCACCAGCATTAGCGAAATAATCCAGAAGCGCACGATAACGCGCGGCTCCGGCCAGCCTTTCAGTTCATAGTGGTGATGGATCGGTGCCATACGGAAAATACGCTGGCCGCGCAGCTTGAACGATCCCACCTGCAAAATAACGGAGAGCGTTTCAACCACAAACACACCGCCCATAATCACCAGCAAAAACTCCTGGCGCAGCAGCACCGCGATAGTGCCCAACGCGCCCCCCAGCGCCAGCGAGCCGACATCGCCCATAAATACCTGAGCAGGATAGGTGTTGAACCACAGGAAGCCCAGCCCGGCTCCTACAATGGCGGTACAGACAATTACCAGTTCACCCGCGTGACGCAGATAGGGAATATGCAGATAGCCCGCAAAGTTCATGTTACCGGTAGCCCAGGCGACCAGCGCAAAGCCTGCCGCCACGAAGACCGTTGGCATAATCGCCAGCCCGTCCAGACCATCGGTCAGGTTGACCGCGTTACTGGTGCCGACAATCACGAAATAGGAAAGCAGGATATAGAGCAGCCCCAGCTGCGGCATCACATCTTTGAAAAACGGCACCACCAGCTGCGTGGCGGGCGTATCTTTGCCAACGGCATACATGGTGAAGGCCACCGCCAACGCGATAAGCGACTGCCAGAAATATTTCCAGCGGGCAATCAGCCCTTTGGTGTCTTTGCGCACCACTTTGCGGTAATCGTCAACGAAACCGACGGCACCGTAGCCTACCAGCACCGTCAGCACGCACCAGACGTAAGGATTGGAGGGATAGGCCCACATCAGCACCGAAATGGTGATGGAGGTCAGAATCATGATGCCGCCCATGGTTGGCGTGCCGCGCTTGCTGAAGTGCGATTCCGGCCCTTCGCTGCGCACTACCTGCCCTATCTGCAATTTTTGCAGCCAGGCGATCATCCGCGGTCCCATCCACAACGAAATAAACAACGCGGTCAGCAGGCTGACGATGGCGCGAAACGTCAGATATGAAAAGACGTTAAAGCCGGAATAAAAAGCGACCAGATGTTCGGCCAGCCAAACTAACATGTTTCTTTCTCCTGTAAGGCACGCACTACCTGCTCCATGGCGGCACTACGAGAACCTTTAACTAAAACGGTAATAACCTGATGTTCGGCAAGCAGCGATGACAGGCGGGCAATCAGCGTAGCCTTATTGTCAAAGTGCTCACCCACGCCGCTGGCATCACTGATATGCTGGCTTAGCGTCCCTACGCTCAGCACTTTATCAAGGCCAGCGCGACAGGCTGCCTCTCCTACCTCACGATGGCACGCCACCGCCTCAGCGCCCAGCTCCGCCATATCGCCGGTGACCATAACGCGATAACCCGGCATCTCTGCCAGTACCTGAACGGCAGCGGTCATCGAACCCACGTTAGCGTTATAGCTGTCGTCGAGCAGCAGCTTCTGCGGCCCCAGTGCGACAGGAAACAGGCGGCCCGGTACCGCTTGCAGCGACGCCAGACCCTGAGCAATCGCTTCAGGCGGCGCGCCTACCGACAGCGCCAGCGCGCTGGCGGCCAGTGCGTTAGCGATGTTGTGTCGCCCCGGCAGCGGCAGCGTTACCGCTAACGCGCCCTGCGGCGTATGCAGCGTAAAATCGGTGCCCTGCGGCTTAACCACTACATCGGTAGCGTAGAAATCTGCCGCTACACCTGCGGTTGCTGAAAAACGCCAGATGCGCTGCTGACCAAGCTGCTGTTGCCAGTTCGCCCAGTCATTGCTGTCGAGGTTAATAATTGCCGTGCCGTTTTCCGGCAGGCCAAGGAAAATCTCACCCTTCGCTTTTGCCACGCCTGCCAGCGAGCCAAAGCCTTCGAGATGGGCAGCGGCAAGGTTATTGACCAGCGCGCTTTCCGGGCGCGTCAGGCCGGTGGTCCAGGCAATTTCACCCTGATGGTTCGCGCCCAGCTCAATGACCGCATACCGGTGTGCGGTAGTTAAACGCAGCAAAGTCAGCGGTACACCGATATCATTGTTCAGATTACCAGCGGTGTAGAGCGTTTCGCCGCACTGACGCAGAATGGCGGCGGTCATCTCTTTTACCGAAGTTTTACCGGAGGAGCCGGTAAGCGCCACAACGTGAGCACTTACCTGCTGTCGAACCCAGGCTGCCAGCAAACCTAGCGCAATACGCGTATCGCTAACCACCACCTGCGGCACGTTAACTTGCAAGCGCTTACTCACTAATAATGCTGCCGCGCCGCTGGCAATCGCCTCGCTGGCGAAATCATGCGCATCGAAACGATCGCCCTTCAGCGCAATAAACAGCGAGCCCGGAGTAACCTTGCGGGTATCGGTGGTCACATCGTCAATGGTTAATGCGCGATCGCCGATGAGCGTTCCATCGGTCACCTGTGCCAGCGTGGTAAGAGAAAGACGAATCATGCGATCACCCCCAGCAAACGCGCTACGGTGACGCGATCGGAGTAGTCGAGACGACGATTGCCAATAATCTGATAATCTTCATGCCCTTTGCCTGCCACCAGCACGATATCCTGCGGCTGCGCCTGCATAATGGTGTTGGTAACCGCCTGAGCACGCCCTGCCATCACGCGGGCGCGGCCCGGATCGAGCAGGCCGCCAAGGATGTCGTTGACGATCGCCGCCGGATCTTCGCTGCGCGGGTTATCATCAGTAATCACCACCACATCCGCGCACTGCTCGGCAATCGCCCCCATTAGTGGGCGCTTACCTTTATCGCGATCGCCGCCGCAGCCGAAGACACACCACAGCCTGCCGGTACAGTGCAAACGCGCCGCTTCCAGCGCTTTTTCCAGTGCATCAGGCGTATGGGCGTAATCCACCACCACGGTAGGCTTATTCGGCGCGTTAAAGACCTCCATGCGTCCACATACCGGCTGTAGCTGACGCGCGCTGGCAACCAGCTTCGCCAGTGGATAGCCCAGCGTCAGCAGCGTCGCCAGCGCCAGCAGCAGATTGCTGACGTTAAAAGCGCCCATCAGGCGGCTTTCAATTTCGCCATCGCCCCAGCTGGAGGAGAAGTTAATCGTCGCGCCGTTGTCGTGGTAGCGAATCCCGGTCGCTTTCAGCCAGCGTCCGTGCACATCCGGCAGCAGATTGTTTTCCATGGTCACGGCAACCGCATCCGGCAATTTTTCCAGCCAGCGGCGGCCCACTTCATCGTCGGCGTTAATAATCGCTTCGCCAACCTGATGTTCAGAAAACAGCAGCCACTTAGCGGATTCGTAGCGCGTCATATCACCGTGATAATCGAGGTGATCGCGGCTGAGGTTGGTAAATACGGCGGCAGCAAAAGGTAGTGCCGCCACGCGGTGCTGCACCAGGCCGTGCGAAGAGACTTCCATCGCCGCTACGGTAGCGCCCTGCTCCACCAGACTATGCAGCATTTGCTGTACGTCTACCGCCGAACCGGTGGTGTTTTCTGTTGGCATCAGATGTCCGTAAAGCCCGTTACCGACGGTGCCCATTACCGCGCCGGTTTCGCCCAGCAGGTTAGCCCACTGCGCCAGGAGCTGAGTGGTGGTGGTTTTGCCGTTGGTGCCGGTTACGCCAATTAAACGCAGCTGCTCACCCGGCTGCTGATAAAAACGTCCGGCCAGAGCCGAAAGGCGCTGCGGCAGCTGCGCCAGGTAAATGACCGGCACGCCGTGCATTTCACGAATCTCGCCATCCTCCGCCTCGCCTTCGGCTTCGGCAACTACCGCCGATACGCCCTGCGCGATGGCCTGAGGAATAAAACGTCGCCCATCAACGTTATGGCCTGCAACAGCCACAAACAGATCGCCGGACGCCGCCACGCGGCTGTCCAGTGTCATTTCTCGAAGCGGACGCTCCGGCGCGCCAGGCACCCACGGAGCCAGTAAGTCGCGCAAGTTACGATCTGTCACTTGAATCCTCTTTCTTGTTGTTAACCAACTCATTCTTTTCGCCGACCGGCAACGCATCCGGCTCAACATTCATGGTGCGTAACACGCCACCCATGATGGCACCGAATACCGGGGCCGACACCGCACCACCGTAATATTTCCCCGCCTGCGGATCGTTAATCACCACCACCAGCGCAAAGCGCGGATGGCTGGCTGGCGCGACGCCTGCGGTATAGGCGATGTATTTGTTTACGTAGCGACCGTCAGGCCCGACTTTTTTCGCCGTACCGGTTTTAATGGCAATGCGATAGCCTTTAATTGCCGCTTTGACGCCGCCGCCGCCCGGCAGCGCCACGCTTTCCATCATATGAACCACGGTTTTCACCAGCGGTTCGGGAAAGACGCGCTGACCGGGAACCGGCGGATCGACTTTAGTGATCGAGAGCGGTCGTGCAATGCCATAGCTGCCGATGGTGGCATAAACGCGCGCCAGCTGGAGCGGCGTTACCATCAGCCCATAGCCGAATGAGAAGGTGGCCCTTTCAATATCGGACCACCTTTGTTTGTGGGGATACAGGCCACTGCTTTCCCCTACCAACCCCAAATTGGTTGGTTTGCCCAGCCCAAAGCGTGAATATGTTTCCACTAGCGCTGAGGAGGGCATCGCTAACGCCAGTTTTGATACCCCGACGTTACTCGATTTCTGCAAAATTCCGGTAAGCGTAAGCTCGTTGTAGCGCGCTACATCTTTGATTTCATGTCCGTTTACCCGATAAGGAATGGTGTTCAGTACACTGTTTTCCCGCACCACACCACGTTGCAGCGCGGTCATTACTACCATCGGTTTTACGGTAGAACCGGGTTCAAAGATGTCGGTAATCGCGCGGTTACGCATAACATCTTTCGGCGTATTGCTGAGGTTGTTTGGGTTATAGGCCGGACTGTTAGCCATCGCCAGCACTTCGCCGGTATTCACATCCACCAGCACGGCGGTACCCGACTCCGCTTTGTTAAAGGCCACCGCATTATTCAGCTCGCGGTAGACCAGCGCCTGCAAACGCTCATCAATACTGAGCGCCAGATTATGTGCCGCCTGGCTATCCACCGAAGAAATATCTTCAATCACGCGCCCGTAGCGATCTTTACGTACCGTTCGCTCACCCGGCTGTCCGGTCAGCCAGCGATCGAAGCTTTTTTCCACGCCTTCGATCCCCTGCCCGTCGATATTGGTAAAACCGATCAAATGAGAGGTGACCTGCCCGGCAGGATAGTAGCGGCGCGACTCTTCGCGCAGATGAATACCCGGTAGCTTAAGTTTTTTAACGTAGTCGCCAATTGAGGGATTTACCTGGCGCGCCAGATAGACGAAACGCCCTTTAGGATTGGCATTAACACGGCTGGCGAGCTGATCGAGCGGCACGGAAAGCGCATCGGCCAGCGCCTGCCAGCGGCTGTCGAGCGTAATTCCGCCGTGATCGTGCAATTCTTTCGGGTCAGCCCAGATGGCATTAACCGGCACGCTTACCGCCAGCGGGCGTCCGGCGCGATCGGTAATCATACCGCGCGCGGTAGGAATCGACTGTACGCGCAGGGAGCGCATATCGCCCTCGCGTACCAGACGTTCAGGATTGATAACCTGTAGCCACGCCACGCGCAGCATCAGTCCTACCAGCGCCACGAGAATACCGCCGCACAGCAACGCAAAACGCCAGCTAACAAAGCTGGCTTGATCGTCCTGTTTTTTCAACTTAGGCGCCCTGGTAGCGGATCTCATAGAGTCCGGGTTTCCTTATTGCTGTACCACAATATTTTCCTGTGACGGGTCGACATGCTGCATCTGCAGTTTTTCCGTCGCCGTACGCTCAACGCGACTGTGATCGCCCAGCGCGTTCTCTTCCAAAATTAAATTACGCCATTCAATATCGAGCGCATCACGCTCCAGCACCAGCTGCTCGCGCTGCGCCGTCAGCAGACGGGTTTTATGCGCCGTGGTCACCACCAGTACGGCGGAAACCAGTACCGCTGCCAGCAG
This sequence comes from Mixta intestinalis, assembly GCF_009914055.1. NCBI lineage: Bacteria > Pseudomonadati > Pseudomonadota > Gammaproteobacteria > Enterobacterales > Erwiniaceae > Mixta > Mixta intestinalis. Next base: position 22,895 of record NZ_CP028271.1, on the reverse strand, counting down.
CAGCAGCGGAATTTTGCCGTGGCGCATCAGATCGCCGCCGATAACGCCAGGCAGACTGTGCCGTTCATTGCCAATCATGATGTGGTTCTCTCCGCGATACGCAGAACGGAACTGCGCGCGCGCGGGTTTTCAGCCACCTCCGCCTCACCCGGCATCATCTTGCCAAGCGCTTTTAACTGGCGTCCGCCCAGCTTTTGCAGCTGTGCCTCGGTCATCGGTAGACCGGCGGGCACCTGCGGCCCACGGCTCTGTTCGCGCATAAAACGTTTCACTAACCGATCTTCCAGAGAATGGAAACTGATAATCGACAGCCGTCCACCGGGCGCCAGCGCGCTCAGTGAACCTTTCAGCGCCTGTTCAATTTCTTCCAGTTCGCTGTTAACCCAAATGCGGATGGCCTGGAAACTGCGCGTTGCCGGATGCTTAAACTTATCTTTAATCGGCGTTGCGGCAGCAATAACTTCCGCCAGCTCTTTGGTGCGCGTCATCGGCTGTAGCCGGTTACGTTCAACGATGGCGCGCGCAATGCGTTTCGCGAAGCGCTCTTCACCATAGGTTTTCAGCACAAAGGCGATATCGTTCTCTTCTGCCTGCAGCAACCATTCAGCAGCAGAAAGACCGCGCGTGGGATCCATGCGCATATCCAGCGGCCCGTCACGCATAAAGGAGAAACCGCGTTCGGCATCGTCCAGCTGCGGCGAAGAGACGCCGAGATCGAGCAGAATGCCATCCACCTTGCCGGTTAAGTCGCGAGCATCAACGTACTCTGCCAGCGCAGAAAAAGGACCGTGAATAATAGTAAAGCGCGGATCGTTAATCGCAGCGGCGGCGGCAATAGCCTGCGGATCGCGGTCGATAGCGAACAGCCTGCCCTGCTCTCCCAGCCGGGAAAGGATCAGGCGCGAATGACCACCCCGACCGAAAGTGCCGTCGATATAAACGCCGTCTGCTTTAATGTTGAGCGCGTTAACGGCCTCATCTAACAGCACCGTGGTATGTATAAAGTTATCCTGCATAAGCTATAGCGACAAATCCTGCAACCGCTCTGAAAGCGGCTCCTGAGCGGCTTGCTCAGAGTCAATATCTTCCCTGACTTGTTGATACCAGGTCTGTTCATCCCACAGTTCAAACTTATTGAACTGCCCAACCAGCATCACTTCTTTTGTCAGATGTGCATGCTGACGCAGCGTGCTGGCCAGCAGCAGCCGTCCGGCGCTATCCATCTGACACTCGCTCGCATGACCCAACAGCAACCGTTGCACACGACGCTCGGCAGGGTTCATGCTGGATAAGCGAGATAATTTTTGTTCAATAATTTCCCACTGGGGTAAGGTATAAAGCAGCAGGCAGGGCTGATGGAGGTCAATGGTGCAAACCATCTGGCCTTGCGCTTCCTCAATTAGCGTTTCGCGATAACGCGTTGGCACGGCCAGCCGCCCTTTGCTATCGAGGTTGACTAAGGTAGCGCCACGAAACATGTCAGCTGATGCCCTCAGTTACCCTTTTTTGCCACTTTATCCCACATTTTCCCACGAAAGGAGTTTACGGAGCGGAGGAAATCATTGTCAAGCTACGCGGGAAGCCAGACAGAATTATTTCCTGGCATGAGAAAAGGCGGAAAGAGAGAAATGAAGTTCTATTTATCCCATCGGGGAAAATAAACTAATGAATAGTGGCAAAAAATTCAAAATGGTTATTAGGATGAGCAAAAAGAAAACAGTTTTTGAGGGCGTTTGGTAAGGATTACAGTTTGCGACAGCGGCGACATTTTAGGGCATTTCCGATAAAAATCCGCTGCAAAAGCGTGCAATGGCGCTACTGACCTGACTCATTTCCCCTCAGCCAATAAACAAGCTGTAAAGGAGTTAAAAACCATTCCGCCGATTTACTTTAATTTACTTAATACACTATTAGCGGCATGGTAATTAGGCTTTTCTTTTATTAATGGCGAAATTAAAAGCGAAAATATTTAAAGATGTAAAAAAGGCGACACCTTGCCGCCTTCGCCAGACAATAATTATGCTGTTTTACGACTTAATTTACCGCGTCGCACCAGATTACGCCGAATACGGGTTAAGCCAGGTTTTGGCCTGCACGGTTCATCAAGGCTCGCCAGTACCAGTTCCAACACTCTTTCCGCCACGTCACGATGGCGCTGAGCAACTGCCAGTACCGGACATTCAAGAAAATCGAGTAGTTCATGATCGCCGAACGTGGCGATAGCCAGCTCGCCAGGCAAATGCCCTTCACGCCGCAATATGGTATCCATTACGCCCTGTAGCAGGCCGAATGAGGTGGTGAACAGCGCATCAGGCATCGGATGGTCTTCAAGATATTTTTCAAACAGCTTTGCCGCCGCCGCGCGTTCAAAACTGTTCGCATAAATAAACTCTATCGGGCGGTTATCGTCCTGCCAGGCCGCACGAAAGCCCATTTCACGCAGGAAGCTGACCGAAAGCTCCGGCAGCGCGCCCAGATAGAGCACGTTTTTTATCGGCAGCTGCCGTAATTCTGCCGCCAGCGCCTGCGCATCTTCCTGATCCGCGCCTACCACACTGATAAAGTGCTCACGATCCAGCGCACGGTCCAGAGCAATAATCGGCAGTGAATGATTCACCCAGCGCTGATAGAAAGGATGCTCCGGCGGCAGCGAGGTAGAAACAATAATGGCATCAACCTGGCGCTGTAGTAGATGCTCAATACAGCGCATTTCATTATCCGGCTGATCTTCCGAACAGGCGATTAACAGCTGATAGCCGCGCTGCCGCGCCTGACGTTCCAGATAATTAGCGATACGTGTATAGCTGGTATTCTCCAGATCGGGAATAACCAGACCGATAGAACGCGTTCTGCCCGCTCTGAGACCGGCGGCAACCGCATTAGGATGGTAGTTATGCTCACGCACCACGGCCATCACTTTTTCTACGGTTTTATCGCTGACACGATATTGCTTCGCCTTGCCGTTGATGACATAGCTGGCGGTAGTGCGCGACACGCCGGCAAGACGCGCTATTTCATCCAGTTTCACGATGACTCCAAATTATTAACGCCAGCGTACGCAACAATAGCCGCAGCATGGCTGAGGATAAGCTTTTTGTTACATCTAACCGCAGAACGCGCCAGCGGGCAACCGCTTTTAATGGCAAAAATGAGGCATATCAGAAAAAGAAAAAACCCGGCAGAACGCCGGGTTAGCAACAAAATGAATAATTAAGGTGGCGTATTAACGCATGATACGATCGCCGCGGGAAACGCCTACCACGCCGGATCGCGCCACCTCGACAATCTCAGCGACATCGCGCAGCGTATTCAAAAAGGCATCCAGCTTATCGCTGGTGCCTGCCAGCTGAACCGTATAAAGCGAGGGCGTGACATCGACAATTTGCCCGCGAAAAATTTCGGTGGTGCGCTTCACTTCCTCACGTCCGTAGCCGCTGGCCTGGATTTTGACCAGCATCACCTCACGCTCGATATGCGAACCCTGCCCCAGCTCGCTGACGCGCAGGACATCCACCAGCTTATGCAACTGCTTCTCAATCTGCTCCAGCGCTTTATCATCGCCGACGGTTTGAATCGTCATACGCGACAGCGTGGGATCTTCGGTAGGCGCAACCGTCAGGCTTTCAATGTTGTAGCCGCGCTGTGAGAAGAGGCCAACCACACGGGATAATGCGCCGGATTCGTTTTCCAGCAGAACCGATATTATACGACGCATAATTATGTCCTCTCCGTTTTGCTTAACCACATTTCATCCATACTGCCGCCGCGGATCTGCATCGGATAAACGTGCTCACTGCCGTCCACGTTGACATCCACAAATACCAGCCGCCCTTCCGCCACCGTTTTCAGCGCCTGCGCCAGTTTCTCCTCCAGTTCTGCCGGATGAGAGATGGAAACACCAACGTGTCCATAGGCTTCAGCAAGGCGTACAAAATCAGGCAGCGATTCCATATAGGAGTGGGAATGGCGACCTGAATAGATCATGTCCTGCCACTGTTTCACCATCCCCAGATAGCGGTTATTCAGGTTCAGCACCAGCACCGGCAGGTTATATTGCAGAGCTGTCGACAGCTCCTGGATATTCATCTGAATACTGCCGTCGCCGGTTACGCAGACGACGGTTTCTTCCGGTAACGCCAGCTTCACGCCAATCGCCGCAGGCAGGCCGAAGCCCATCGTGCCCAGCCCGCCGGAGTTGATCCAGCGGCGCGGATAATCAAACGGATAGTAGAGCGCTGCGAACATCTGATGCTGCCCCACGTCCGAAGTAACGTAGGCGGTGCCTTTTGTCAGGCGCCACAGCGTTTCAATCGCCGCCTGCGGCTTGATCTTGTCGCTGTTACGATCGAACGCGAGACATTTACGTGCGCGCCAGCCATCAATGCTACGCCACCAGTCGCGCAGGCTGTCGAAATCCTGCGTGATCTGATCGGCAGGTAACATTTCCAGCATCTGCTGTAGCACCTGACGCGCATCGCCCACCACCGGAATATCGGCCGCCACCGTTTTTGAAATGGAGGCGGGATCGACATCGATATGCAGCACGGTAGCGTCAGGACAATATTTCGCCAGATTATTGGTGGTGCGATCGTCAAAACGCACGCCGACAGCGAAAATTACATCAGCATGATGCATCGTCATATTCGCTTCATAGGTGCCGTGCATCCCCAGCATACCCAGGTTTTGTCGGTGCGTACCGGGAAAGGCACCCAGCCCCATCAGCGAGTTAGTTACCGGCAGATTCAGCTTCTCAGCAAGGCTAAGCAGCTCCGCCTCACAGCCAGAGATAATCGCCCCGCCGCCCACGTACATCACCGGTTTTTTTGCTGCCAGCAGCGTCTGTATAGCGCGTTTTATCTGACCTCTGTGGCCCTGCGTGGTGGGATTATAGGAACGCATACTGACGCTTTCCGGCCAGACATAGGGCAACTTATGCGCCGGGTTAAGGATATCTTTCGGCAGATCAACCACCACCGGGCCGGGACGCCCGCTGGCAGCCAGCCAGAACGCTTTTTTCAATACGGTGGGGATATCCTCCGTATTTTTAACCAGAAAGCTGTGCTTCACCACCGGACGCGATATGCCTACCATATCGCACTCCTGGAACGCATCGTAACCGATAAGCGAGGAAGGCACCTGGCCGGAGAGCACCACCATCGGCACCGAGTCCATATAGGCGGTAGCGATACCGGTAATCGCATTGGTGGCACCAGGCCCGGAAGTGACCAGCACCACGCCAACCTCGCCGGTAGCACGCGCATAGCCATCCGCCATATGCACTGCACCCTGCTCGTGCCGCACCAGCACATGATCGATACCGCCAACGGTTTGCAGCGCATCATAGATATCCAGCACCGCCCCGCCCGGATAACCAAAAACATGCTTAACGCCCTGATCGATTAACGATCGGACCACCATTTCAGCTCCTGACAACATCTCCATTTTTGCCTCCCGGCTTTCAGTTTGCTCTTTGCTCAGGCATCCGCCCGGTATCACCGCGCAACGCTTCACAGCGCGAGCAGCGGCTTTATGCAGAGATCAACGCAGTGTTAATGCTACAACCCTGAAATGTTTTCAGAGTCAGGGTACAGGGGGAATGAAGCCCATGCAGATTTATTTACCTTGGCCTTGTTCAATTACCATAACCGCAGATTTCTTGTCGGGTAAACCCCCAACTCGTCCACGCTTTGCCAGATATTTTCTTTATTACGCTAATAAGCGAACTAATTAACAAAAAAAACGCTAACACCAGGCGATTTAATTAGTGGATTATTCTGCGGACACTGTCATTCATAGCAAAAACTTATCATTAGTACTTTTTTTATCGCTGGCGATGGGGAAAGATAATCGTAAAAAATTGGGGTAATAAAATATGCTGCTTTATGAATTCCATTTGCTATTTTATCTGGTATAAGCGCCTTATCTTCGCTACAAAAATGTCTGATATCACCTTTATTTCGGCGCCCATGCTTTGCAATCCAACCGAACCGTTCAACCTAAGCATCTGATTTCAAAAAACTTAAAAACAACAACCTGTTAATGGATCACTTATTCTGTAGCGTCGTTACCCGCTGGTATTTATCTCTTTTCATTTAACATTCTTTTCTTTCCTGCGCTTTCTCAACGAGGGTTGACATCGCTAACGCAATCAAGTACCAATAAAAACAGCACAGAAATTAATGGAGCCTGATCACATGATTCGTTCATTCCGCTTACTCGGTCTACTACTAAACGCATATCACTTGCGCGGTAGTCGTGTGGGCGGAATCAGTCACTGATTCAGGCTTGCAAAACGAAGAAACCCGCGCCAAGGCGCGGGTTTTTTTATGCTCGTGACGCAGGCGAACTGGTTAAAGCCAAACTGAAAAGGAAAAGACGATGAGCCAACAAGTCATTATTTTCGATACCACGCTGCGCGACGGCGAGCAGGCGTTACAGGCCAGCCTGAGCGTTAAAGAAAAACTGCAAATCGCGCTGGCGCTGGAGCGTATGGGCGTTGACGTCATGGAAGTGGGTTTTCCCGTTTCTTCGCCCGGTGATTTTGAATCGGTACAAACCATCGCCCGCACCGTTAAAAACAGCCGCGTCTGTGCGTTAGCACGCTGCGTTGAACAAGATATTGATGCCGCTTATGAAGCGCTGCGCGTCGCTGAGGCGTTTCGCATCCATACCTTTATCGCCACCTCCCCTATGCACATTGCCACCAAATTGCGCAGCACGCTGCCGGAGGTGATTGAGCGCGCGGTTTATATGGTAAAACGCGCCCGCAACTACACCAGCGACGTAGAATTTTCCTGTGAAGATGGCGGACGCACGCCGATTGACGATCTGTGCCGCGTGGTCGAAGCCGCGATTAATGCGGGAGCCACCACCATCAATATTCCGGATACCGTCGGCTATACCCTGCCACACGAATATGCGCACACCATCGCCTCGCTGCGTGAACGCGTACCCAATATCGATAAAGCGATTCTCTCGGTACATACCCATGATGACCTGGGCATGGCGGTAGGCAACTCCATCGCGGCGGTGATGGCTGGCGCACGCCAGGTTGAAGGCACGCTGAACGGCCTCGGCGAACGCGCCGGTAACTGCGCGCTGGAAGAGGTGATCATGACCATCAAAACCCGCGCCGCGCTGATGAATGTCCATACCAACATTCAGCATCAGGAAATCTGGCGTACCTGCCAGACGGTGAGCCAGATCTGCAATATGCCGATTCCGGCTAACAAAGCGGTGATTGGCTCTAACGCTTTCGCGCACTCGTCAGGTATTCATCAGGATGGCGTGCTGAAGAACCGTGAAAACTACGAAATCATGACGCCGGAATCGATCGGCCTGAACCAGATTCAGCTGAACCTGACATCGCGCTCCGGGCGGGCGGCCGTTAAGCATCGCATGGAAGAGATGGGCTATCAGGAAAGCGACTATAACCTGGATTCGCTGTATGACGCTTTCCTGAAGCTGGCGGACAAGAAAGGTCAGGTATTCGATTACGATCTGGAAGCGCTGGCCTTTATCAATCGCCAGAACGAGGAGCCGGAATATTTTCAGCTGAAGGATTTCAACGTGCAGTCTGGTTCGTCGATTACCGCCACCGCTTCCGTTCATCTGATCTGTGGCGAAGCGGTCCAGTCGGAAGCCGCTACCGGCAACGGCCCGGTGGATGCCGTTTACCAGGCGATTAACCGCATTACCGAGTTCGATATTGAACTGGTGAAATATCAGCTCAGCGCCAAAGGCCATGGTAAAAACGCGCTGGGCCAGGTGGATATCGTCGTCAACTATCACGATCGGAAATTCCATGGCGTTGGCCTGGCGACCGATATCGTTGAATCCTCTGCTAAAGCGATGGTTAACGCGCTGAACAACATCTGGCGCGCCAAACAGGTTGAGCAGGAACTGCAGCGTAAATTCAAAAAAGAACAGAAGGAAATGGTGTAAACATGACGCAGACTCATCATATCGCCGTCCTGGCAGGAGACGGCATCGGCCCTGAGGTTATGGCCCAGGCGATGAAAGTGCTGGAAGCCATTCGTCAGCGTTTCGCAATGCGAATTACCACCAGCGAATACGACGTAGGCGGAATAGCCATCGATCGGCACGGTGAGCCGCTGCCTGCGGCTACCGTAAACGGCTGTGAGCAGGCGAATGCCATTCTGTTTGGTTCCGTTGGCGGCCCGAAGTGGGAACATCTGCCGCCTACCCGCCAGCCGGAGCGCGGAGCCCTGCTCCCATTGCGTAAGCACTTCAAACTGTTTAGTAATCTGCGTCCCGCCAGCCTGTATAAAGGGCTGGAAGCCTTTTGCCCGCTGCGCAGCGACATCGCCGATCGCGGGTTCGATATCTTATGCGTGCGCGAGCTGACCGGCGGCATCTATTTCGGCCAGCCGAAAGGGCGCGAAGGCAGCGGCAAATATGAGAAAGCGTTTGATACCGAGGTCTATCACCGTTTTGAGATTGAACGTATCGCCCGTATCGCCTTTGAATCGGCACGCAAGCGCCGTAACAAAGTGACCTCGATTGATAAGGCTAACGTACTGCAAACCTCGGTGATGTGGCGCGAGATCGTGAATGAGGTGGCGCAGGATTATCCCGATGTTCAGCTGAACCATATGTATATCGATAACGCCACCATGCAGCTGATTAAAGATCCGGCGCAGTTTGACGTGCTGCTCTGCTCCAACCTGTTCGGCGACATCCTCTCTGACGAGTGCGCGATGATCACCGGTTCGATGGGCATGCTGCCTTCAGCCAGCCTGAACGAGCTGGGTTTTGGCCTGTATGAGCCGGCGGGCGGCTCGGCACCGGATATCGCCGGAAAAAATATCGCCAACCCGATTGCGCAGATCCTGTCGCTGGCGCTGCTGCTGCGCTATAGCCTGGAGGCGGACGAGGCGGCTAACGCCATCGAAAACGCCATTAACCGCGCGCTGGAAGCGGGCTATCGCACCGCCGACCTGGCTGGCGACGGCCCTGCCGTTAGCACAGATGAAATGGGATCGATCATCGCCCGCTTTATCGCTGAGGAAGCATAATAAAATGAAAACCTTATACCAGAAGCTGTTTGATGCTCATGTCGTGTATGAAGCGCCCAACGAGACGCCGTTGCTCTATATCGATCGTCACCTGGTGCATGAAGTGACCTCGCCGCAGGCGTTTGACGGCCTGCGTGCACATGGACGCAGGGTGCGTCAGCCGTCCAAAACTTTCGCCACCATGGATCATAACGTCTCTACCCAGACCAAAGATATCAACGCTTCCGGCGAGATGGCGCGCATCCAGATGCAGGAGCTGATTAAAAACTGCGCTGAATTCGGCGTCCAGCTCTACGATCTGAACCATCCTTATCAGGGCATCGTGCATGTTATCGGCCCGGAACAGGGCATGACGCTGCCGGGCATGACGATCGTTTGCGGTGATTCACATACTGCCACCCACGGCGCGTTCGGCGCACTGGCCTTCGGCATCGGCACCTCAGAAGTGGAGCACGTGCTGGCGACGCAGACGCTGAAACAGGGCCGCGCCAGGACCATGAAAATTGAAGTAAAAGGCGAGGCAGCGAGCGGGATTACGGCGAAAGATATCGTGCTGGCGATTATCGGCAAAATCGGCAGCGCTGGCGGCACCGGCTATGTGGTTGAATTCTGCGGCCCGGCGATTGAAGCACTGAGCATGGAAGGCCGTATGACGCTGTGCAATATGGCCATCGAGATGGGTGCAAAGGCAGGGCTGGTCGCGCCGGATGATGTCACCTTTAATTATCTGAAGGGGCGTCAGTTCGCGCCACAGGGCGAGCAGTGGGAACAGGCAATCAACTACTGGCGCACGCTGAAATCTGACCGTGATGCGCATTTCGATGCGGTTGTCACTGTCGATGCCGCCGAGATTGCGCCGCAGGTGACCTGGGGCACCAATCCCGGCCAGGTGATCGCCGTGAATCAGCAGATCCCCGATCCCGCCTCGTTCAACGATCCGGTTGAGCGCGCCTCGGCGGAAAAAGCGCTGGCCTATATGAACCTGCAACCGGGCATTAGGCTGACCGACGTCAGTATCGATAAAGTCTTTATCGGCTCCTGCACCAACTCGCGTATTGAAGATTTACGCGCTGCCGCCGCCATCGCCAAAGGACGTAAAGTCGCGCCGGGCGTGGTAGCGATGGTGGTACCCGGCTCCGGCCCGGTCAAAGCGCAGGCGGAAGCGGAAGGTCTGGATAAAATTTTCCTCGATGCAGGTTTTGAATGGCGTCTGCCGGGCTGCTCAATGTGCCTGGCAATGAACAACGATCGCCTGAACCCCGGCGAACGCTGCGCCTCAACCAGCAACCGTAACTTCGAAGGGCGTCAGGGACGCGGTGGACGCACGCACCTGGTCAGCCCGGCAATGGCCGCCGCCGCCGCTATCGCGGGCCGCTTTGCTGATATTCGCGAACTGAATTAAGGATACAATCATGGCGAACAAATTTACTCAACATACCGGTATTGTCGCGCCGCTGGACGCCGCTAACGTCGATACCGATGCCATTATTCCCAAGCAGTTCCTGCAAAAGGTAACCCGTACCGGCTTTGGTCAGCATCTGTTTCATGACTGGCGCTTTGAAGATGAAGCTGGCAAGCAGCCCAACCCAAACTTTGTGCTGAATCAGCCAGCGTTTCAGGGGGCCAGCATCCTGCTGGCACGGGAAAACTTCGGCTGTGGATCGTCGCGTGAGCATGCGCCCTGGGCACTGACCGATTTCGGTTTTCAGGTAGTTATCGCACCGAGCTTCGCCGATATCTTTTATGGCAACAGCTTTAATAACCAGCTGCTGCCGGTACGGCTGAGCGAAGAGCAGGTGGATGAGCTGTTCCGCCAGGTGGCGGCACAGCCGGGGATCACTTTCACCGTCGATTTAGTCGAACAGACCGTGACGGCGGGCGACAGGCGCTATGCATTTGAGATTGACAGTTTCCGCCGCCACTGCATGATTAACGGGCTGGACAGTATTGGCCTGACGCTGCAACACGAGGCGGCGATTACCGCTTACGAACAGCAGCAGCCTGCATTTCTGCACTGATTTGCCCATCCATTCCCGCCCGGCTGCGGCGGGAATCTTTTCACCTTCTTTAATGCCTGTTAAACGTTACGAACCCGCGTTGCCAGTGCAAAGGCCACCAGCGCGATGCCCAGCGCCAGCCAGTAAACGGCATAATGACCAAACGACTCCGCCAGCGTCCCCTGCAACAGCCCCGCCAGAATGGTGCCGGTTGAAATGCTGTTAGTAAACAGCGTGGTTGCTGCTCCGGGCCGTCCCGGCATCAGATCCTGAAACCACAGCATCCCGATCCCGGCAATAATCCCGATAAACACCGCGTTAAAGATCTGCAACAGCATCAGAGCAGTACGCGACTGAAACAGCACCAGCCCCAGATAAAACAGTACGCCGCACGCAACTGCCAGCAGCATAATGCGCCGTTTGCCGGTGCGTTTCACAAAATGACCGGCCAGCAGCATAATCGGGATCTCCAGCCCGGCGGCGGTTCCCATCAGCAGTCCCGCCAGACGTTCCGGCAATCCCAGCACGCTACTGATATAAAGCGGCATATCGATGATATACATGGTGTTGCAGGTCCACATCATCATCGAAGCGACAAACAGCAACCGCACATCCTTATCACGCCAGGCGCTAATTTGGGTCAGCAGCACTTCCGGCGGCTGCGCCACGCGCGGCACCGAAGGCAGCGCAAAAGCCACCAGCGCCAGACAGACCAGAAACAGCAGCGCGGCGACTGTAAACATCACGGTAAAGCCGTAGTTGAGCGCCAGCGCAAAGGAGAGCGGCGGGCCGATCACCCAGGCCAGCGACAGCTGAGCACGCATCACCGAACTGAACATCACGACTTCACGCGCGGAGCGATCGGCATATTCACGCGCCAGAGCAAAAATCTGCGGCATGGCAACGCTGGCCAGCGCGGAGAGCAGTACACCCAGCGTAATTAGCGTCAAATAGTGGCGGTTAAAGGCAAACAGCAGCGCATTCGCCAGCGCCATCGCGCAGCAAAACAGGATTAGTCTGCGTCGGTCGCCGCGGTTATCGGAGCGTTTTGCCAACAGCAGACTCACCGTAATCCCTGCCACGGCGTTTACCGTATAGAACAGCCCTACCCAGAATGGCCTGACGCCCACCTCATGCGAAAGAAACAGGCTTAGCGTCGGTGCCTGCAACGCACCGGCAATGCCCACCATAAAAGAGACGGCCATAAACGCGATATAAACCGGGTTAAGACGGCGGCGGCGCGTCAGCAGAAATTTCATAACGGTTCCTGTACCTGGAAGAAGAAAACAGCAAGCTGGGTAAGGGGCACCGCACACCAGGGTGGGCGCAATTATCGTTGTAGAAGAAAGCACAGGAGAAAGAAAAAAGCCAGCAGCGTAAACGGCTGCTGGCGGTGTAATAGCACCCTACTCAGAAATTAAAAAACGGGGCGACAGCGTCACAATGACGAGCGCTTCCGAACAGATAAAAATGCGCCAGCCGGTCAGGCTGCCTCCCGCACTTTCATCTGTTGTTATTATGAGCATAATAAGGGGGCGAAAAAACTGACGTATTATTTTATGGAGCTCCCCTTTTATGGCCTCTTCGCGCCTGCAACAACATTTCATTCGCCTCTGGCAACTCTGTGACGGTCAGCCTCAGGAAACCACGCTGGCGCAGCTGGCGATGCAGATGCACTGTTCGCGCCGTCATATGCGTAGTTTACTTAATGCTATGCAGAAACAGGGCTGGCTGAACTGGCAGGCGGAGGCGGGACGCAGCAAACGTTCAAGATTGAGCTTTTATTCCACCGGGCTGGCACTCAGACGGCAGCAGGCGGAAGAACTGCTGGAGCAGGATCGCATCGATCAGCTGGTGCAGCTGGTAGGAGATAAAAATCAGGCGCGGCAGATGATCGCCTCACGCCTGGGGCGCAGCTTTCGTCAGGGCAAACATATCCTGCGCATTCTCTATTATCGCCCGATGCTGAACCTGCTGCCCGGCTCGCCGCTGCGTCGTTCGGAAACTCATCTGGCACGGCAAATCTTTAACGGCCTGACGCATATAAATGAGGAAAACGGGGAACTGGAGCCCGATATTGCCCACCACTGGCAGGCGCTGTCGCCGCAGCACTGGCGCTTCTATCTGCGCCCGGCCATTCAGTTTCATCACGGGCGCGAGCTGGATATGGCGGATGTCATCGCCAGCCTGCGCCGTCTGACTTCTCAGCCGTTGTACTCTCACTTAACGCATATTGAATCGCCAACGCCCTGGACGCTGGATGTTCATCTCAGTCAGCCCGATCTCTGGCTACCCTGGCTACTGGGTAGCGTTAGCGCAATGATCCTGCCGCGTGAATGGCCAGAGTTGCCCGATTATAACCGTCATCCGGTTGGTACTGGCCCTTACCTGGTTGAGCTTAACCAGCAATCCCAGCTAAAAATTCAGGCGTTTGATGACTATTTTGGCTATCGCGCACTGATTGATGAGGTCAATATCTGGGTTCTGCCCGATATCGGTGAGGATCTGGACTACGCGGGGGTGAAGGTTCAGGGTGATAAAGCAGATCGGGAAGAAGAAACGTCGCAGGAAAGTCGTCTGGAAGAAGGCTGCTACTTTTTGCTGTTCGATCGGCGATCGACAAAAGGGCGTGATGAACAGGTACGCCGCTGGGTCAGTTCGCTGCTCAATCCGGTCGCCCTGCTCAACCATGCCAGCCCCGGCTATCAACGCTACTGGTTCCCGGCGTGGGGCTTACTGCCGCGCTGGCACCATCGGCAGGATACACAGCAGGTTGCCAAACCGGTGGGCCTCAGTTCATTGACGCTGACCAGCTACCGTGACCACAGTGAACATCGTGCCCTGATTAAACTGCTGGTTCCGCTGCTGGCAGAGCATAATGTGCAGCTGAACGTGCAGGAGATCGATTATGTTAACTGGCATCACGGCGCAGCGGAAAGTGATATCTGGCTCGGCAGCGCCAACTTTACGCTGCCGCTCGGTTTTTCCGTTTTCGCCCTGCTCTACGAACTGCCGCTGCTACAGTACTGCATTGATATTGACTGGCAGGGAGACGCCGGACGCTGGCGCAACCAGCAGCTGACGCTGGCAGACTGGTGTAAAAAGCTGGTAGAGAATCACTACCTGCATCCGCTGTTTCATCACTGGCTGGTGCTGGAAGGACAGCGCAGCATGCGCGGCATGCGCATGAACACGCTCGGCTGGTTTGACTTTAAATCAGCCTGGTTCGCACCACCTGAATCCTGATACTTTCGTTAATTTGACGAAAAGTCTACACTAAGCCGTTCTCAACGGGGTGTGGAGAGACGCGAGCGTTCGCTGACGCGCTGCTTCACTGAGAGAGACCCGTCGAACCTGATCCGGTTAATACCGGCGTAGGGATTTGAGATGCGTTACGTCCTCAGATCATGCGCCCTGTTATTTATTCTCCTCAAGGAGCGCAACGTGTTGAAAAAAGTTTTGCCCGTTCTGCTGTTGCTGTCTGCCCCTGCTTTTGCCGCCAAACCCACGCTGACCGTCTATACCTATGACTCCTTCGCCGCAGAATGGGGCCCAGGCCCGGCGGTGAAAAAAGCGTTCGAGTCGCAGTGCGGCTGTGAACTGAAATTTGTCGCGCTGGAAGATGGGGTTTCACTGTTAAACCGTCTGCGTATGGAAGGCAAAAACAGTAAGGCCGATGTGGTATTGGGGCTGGACAATAATCTGGTAGCGGCGGCAGAACAGACCGGCCTGTTCACTGCATCTCAAGTAGACACCGCCAAACTGGCGCTGCCGGGCGGCTGGCATGACCGTACCTTTATCCCTTACGACTACGGCTACTTCGCCTTCGTCTATGATAAAAACAAGCTGAAAAATCCGCCGAAAAGCCTGAAAGAGCTGACAGAAAGCGATCGAAAATGGCGTGTGATTTACGAGGACCCGCGTACCAGCACGCCGGGGCTGGGGCTGCTGCTGTGGATGCAAAAAGTGTATGGCGACGAAGCGCCACAGGCGTGGCAGAAGCTGGCGCAGAAAACCGTTACCGTCACCAAAGGCTGGAGCGAAGCCTATGGGCTGTTCCTGAAAGGGGAAGGCGATCTGGTGCTGAGCTACACCACCTCCCCTGCTTATCACCTGATTGCCGAGAACAAAGATCGCTACGCGGCAGCTGATTTTGCCGAAGGCCACTATTTACAGGTTGAGGTGGCAGCGCAGTTAAAAAACAGTCCGCAGCCGCAGCTGGCGCAGCAGTTTATGCAGTTTATCGTCAGCGAGCCCTTTCAGCAGACCATCCCCACCGGCAACTGGATGTATCCGGTAACCGATATCACGCTGCCGCCAGGCTTTAACAGCCTGACCGTGCCAAAAAACGCGTTGCAGTTTACGCCGCAGCAGGTGGCGCAACAGCGTGCCACATGGATTAATACATGGCAACGCGCCGTCAGCCGCTGATCCCCGGCTGGCTGTGGCCGGGATTGTTGACCGCTACGCTGTTATCTGGCGTGGCATTGCTGGCGTTTGGCGCGCTCTGGTTTAACGCACCGGACAGCAACTGGCGCGCCCTGATGCAGGATAGCTACCTGCATCACGTCATCGCCTTTTCTTTCTGGCAGGCACTGCTTTCCGCTCTGCTGTCAGTGATCCCGGCGATTCCGCTGGCGCGGGCGCTTTGGCGACGGCGCTTCCCTGGCCGTCGGCTCCTGCTGCGCCTCTGTGCAATGACGCTGGTGCTGCCGGTGCTGGTGGCGGTGTTCGGTCTGTTAAGCGTTTATGGGCGCGAAGGCTGGCTGGCACAACTCTGCGCCCTGTTGGGTATCGAATATCACTTCTCGCCTTACGGGTTGCAGGGGATTTTGCTGGCGCACGTCTTCTTTAATCTGCCGCTGGCGACGCGTCTGCTGATGCAAGCGCTGGAAAATATTCCCGGTGAGCAGCGCCAGCTGGCCGCCCAGTTAGGTATGGAAGGCGGGTATTTTTTCCGTCTGGTGGAATGGCCGTGGCTGCGCCGTCAGATCCTGCCTGCGGCGGCGCTGATTTTTATGCTCTGCTTCGCCAGTTTCGCCACCGTATTATCGCTCGGCGGCGGCCCACAGGCCACGACCATTGAGCTGGCTATTTTCCAGGCGTTAAGCTACGACTACGATCCGGGCAGGGCCGCTCTGCTGGCGCTGTTGCAGATGGTCTGCTGCCTGGGGCT
This sequence comes from Mixta intestinalis, assembly GCF_009914055.1. NCBI lineage: Bacteria > Pseudomonadati > Pseudomonadota > Gammaproteobacteria > Enterobacterales > Erwiniaceae > Mixta > Mixta intestinalis. Next base: position 6,684 of record NZ_CP028271.1, on the reverse strand, counting down.
GGTTATGCTAAGCCAGCGGCTCAGCAAAGCCCTGCCGACCGGCGACATCTCGCTCAACGGATGGCGTGCCGCCAACCGTGGCGTGGGCCGTCTGTTACGCGACATACTGATTGTCTCGCTGGCTCTGCTTTTGCTACTGCCGCCGCTACTGGCGGTCATAGTTGATGGTGCTCGCCAGGGCTTCAGCGGGCTGCTGCATCAATCGGCGCTGTGGCAGGCGGCCTGGACCTCACTGCGTATTGCGCTGGCTGCCGGTCTGCTGTCGGTCCTGCTGACGATGCTGTTGCTCTGGAGCAGCCGCGAGCTGCGCCTGCGTCAGCGGTTACTGGCGGGTCAGGCGCTGGAAATGAGCGGAATGCTGATTCTCGCCATGCCGGGGATCGTACTGGCAACCGGCTTCTTTTTACTGTTTAACAGTACCCTGGGCCTGCCACAGCGTGCGGACGGTATCGTTATTTTTACCAATGCGCTGATGGCTATTCCTTATGCGATGAAGGTGCTGGAAAATCCAATGTGCGATATCGCTGAGCGTTACGATCGGCTTTGCCTGTCGCTGGATATTCGCGGGCTGGCAGCGCGTACGGATCGTGGAACTCAGGGCGCTGCAACGTCCGCTGGCGCAGGCACTTGCATTTGCCTGCGTGCTCTCGATTGGTGATTTCGGCGTAGTGGCCTTGTTTGGCAGTGCCGATTTCCGCACGCTGCCATTTTATTTGTATCAGCAGATTGGTGCCTACCGCAGCGCCGACGGCGCGGCTACCGCCCTGCTCCTGCTGCTGCTCTGTTTTCTTCTGTTTACGCTGATTGAAAAACTGCCGGGACGCCATGTTAACGCTGACTAATTTGACCTGGATGTATCACCATCTGCCCATGCGCTTTTCCCTGTCGTTACAGGCTGGCGAGCGTGCCGCAGTGTTAGGGCCAAGCGGTGCCGGTAAAAGCACGCTGCTTAGTCTAATCGCAGGTTTTCTTCCGGCGCACGGCGGCGATATCCAGCTAAACGGCAGCGATCATACCCACAGCACGCCTGCCCAGCGCCCGGTTTCGATGCTGTTTCAGGAAAACAATCTTTTCGCTCACCTGACCGTAGCGCAGAACATCGGGCTTGGCCTGCATCCTGGGCTAAAGCTGAATCTGGCCCAACAGCAGCAGGTCGCGGCCATTGCCGGGCGCGTCGGCCTGGAGAATGCGTTAACGCGTTTACCCGGCCAGCTTTCCGGCGGTCAGCGTCAGCGGGCGGCGCTGGCTCGCTGCCTGGTACGCGCACAGCCAATCCTGCTGTTGGATGAACCTTTTTCGGCGCTGGATCCGGCGTTGCGCAAGGAGATGCTGGCGCTGGTGGATGAAGTATGTAGTGAACGCCAGCTAACGTTGTTAATGGTATCGCACAGCCTTGAAGATGCTGCGCAGATTGCCGCACGCAGCCTGCTGGTAGTTGATGGACGGATATACTGGGATGGCGCAACGGCAACGCTATTGCGTGGTGAAACGGAGGCGGCGGAAGTATTAGGCATTCGCCATCGTCCTGACGCCCCGTAGCGAATTAACCTACAAATACCTTCGTCAGCAGCTGACGGAAAATCGGCATCATGGGATGAAACTGGATAGCAACCAGACTACCGATGCCGATAATCAGGCTCAGCGGTGCCAGCCAGCGCAGCCGCTGCGCTGGCAGATAAGGTGTCGCCCAGTCCCGCTGTTTTCCGGCGCGCCACCAGCGCCAGCCAAGCCAGGCGCCCAGCCAAACCAACAGCACAACCGCCAGCAGTAACCATTTGAAACTGCCGCTCTGCGCGCCTTTCGGGATATCGATCGCCACGCCAGCCAGAATCCCCGGTAGCAGATAAAGCGGCGGCCAGAGTATACAGCCGATAATATTTGGCGGCAGGAACTTACGTACCGGCAGCTCCAGCATACCTGCCGCCAGCGGCAATAACGGGCGCGTCGGCCCCACAAAACGGCCCACCAGAATGGTAAACATGCTGTGCTGATGCAGCGCATGTTCGGTTTTATCCAGCATCTTTTGATGTTTTTTCAAGTATTTCCAGCGATGCAACGGCCCCTGGAATTTCCAGCCGATGCCGTATGAGATCCAGTCGCCTAACAGACAACCGACTATCCCTGCCGCCCAGGCGGGATAAAGCCCCAGCTGTCCGCTTCCTACCAGCGTACCCAGGCTGGCCATCATCACCGTTCCCGGCAGCAGTAGCCCCACCAGCGCCAGCGACTCAAGAAAAGTCACTAACGCCACGGCAAACAGCGCCCATTCCAGCGATTGGGTAATCAGGTGTTCCAGCCAGGCTTCCATAGACATCCTCAGAGTCGATTATCGCCTGGATTTTCCTGAGCGAATGACATAGCGTCAAGCGATGATTTGTATGAAGTTATTGACCGCCGTTGACAGGCGTTTACCTGCTGCACGAGCGACATCTCATCGTGTTGTAATTCAACACTCTGCGCCAGCCCAGAAGAGACATTAGTCGAAGCCTTTTTCATAAAGCTCGCCGTTTTTCTTCTGAATATAACGCGTATTATTCAACCAGTAATCCACTTCACCGTGGCGGGTTAAGGTAATGTACATTAGCCGCTCTTTTTCGATGCAGTTTTTTGGCGGCGGCATATCATGGAAGCAAAGGCGATCGTATTTTCCCAGTTCTTTATAGCCATCGCCAAAGGCCCAAAAATAGATATTAAAATAGGTATCGCTGACCCCTGGCAGCTTATATGTTGCTGTTAGCTCCGGTTGATTTTTTATCCACCATTTGATTTTTTCAGTCGCGCTGAAAGGCATACGATTAACTAATACAGAGGTACTATATTTATCGTGATGTACCGCAATAACCTTCACGGGCCGCAAGTTAAGATAAGCAAATCCAGCAGCGGCTATCAGCAAGATGATAAGGCAGCCCCATAAAATCTTTAACGCTGTTTTTTTCATTTTAGCTCCCCGTTAAATCTACGGTTGCATTGATATTAGTAAAAAATGGGCGATAGCTATATTTTTCATAGCGTTGCAAAATAAACCAAATCCGAAAGAATCTTAACTGATGATATGTTTTTTTCATAATATCTTCATCATCAAGCCCAAAGTGATCCTGTGCTTGATACTGGACCTTAGCCGTCCAACTATTATCATTCACATTTAAAGATAGAAGGCTTATCTTTAGGGCATAGATATCATGTATCGTTATTCCCAAGCCATTAAAATTATCTCTTACCCGATTGAATTTCGGTAAAATAGATTTTCCTATCGCATTTCTTAACAATGAAATTGCTTCTTTTGGATAGCACTTATCTTTAAAATTAACATACTTATTTATGTTTTCTTTTATTATATTTAGTGAACTTTTACCTGAATAATCATTTAATATTTGCTCTCTTAAAGCCATATCCAGAGAAGCATCTCTGAAAGAGGCTCCACAGGAGTACTGCATATGATCAATCATCTTATTAATCAACTGACGATACGGGCTATACATAGAGAAAGGCCAGCTGAGGCTGCGCATTTCATCAAACATTAGCCTGGCACATTCCAGAGGGCTACATGTTTCCTTTCCTCCGCCACGCATATTATAAAATCTTGATTGCGGCAGGTTGAATGGCGTTAACTTTGTACAGGTGTAAGGGTCAACTTTTTCAGAGACGTCTGTCAGATAATAGTACTTTTGTAACTGAGAAGCAGTTAAGTCCCCGCAGTACATATCCTTAGCCATGGTATCATCCATTTTCCGCTGGGTGGTGAAAATAGTACAAGGAAAAGTTAAAGCTTCCATTAATTATATTCCTTAATAGCCAAATCTTTCATATTTCAATAAGCACTATGCTGATTTCATTTCTTCGATCAATACGCGAGAAAATACTATTTTTAATCAGGACTATTCTTGAATTTAACAATCCTTCACTCCTCACACCTCCTGAAGAACTGTATAAATAACCATGGTATACTGAGCGCCGTTTTTTATTAAAAAGGGCACCGGGTGAGTAACGCACGCGCAGGCTTTTTGCTGACGCGCCACTGGCGCGATACGCCTAACGGCACTGAAATTGTTTTCTGGCTGGCGACCGATGAAGGGCCGCAGCGGCTGGTGCTGCCGCCGCAGGAATCGGTAGCTTTCGTGCCTGCGGCCTGTCAGCAGCAGGTACAAAAGCTGCTGGCCGACGAGCACCACTGGCGGCTGGCACCGCTCAGCCTGAAAGATTTTCGCCAGCGCCCGGTGCTGGGCCTCTACTGTCAGCAGTATCGCCAGCTTCAGCGACTGGAAAAACGGCTGCGCGAACATAATATTCCGCTGTACGAAGCGGATGTTCGTCCTCCCGAACGTTTCCTGATGGAACGTTTTATTACCGCACCGGTCTGGTTTAGCGGCCAGCCTGCGGGTAACAGCCTGATTAACGCCCGCCTGAAACCGCATCCCGACTACCGTCCACGGCTAAAATGGGCCTCGCTGGATATCGAAACCACCCAGCATGGCGAACTTTATTGCATCGGCATAGCGGGCTGCGGCCAGCGTATCGTCTGGATGCTTGGCCCGGAAAACGGTGATGCCAGCCAGCTTGATTTTGAGCTGCATTACGTTAACAGCCGCCCGCAGCTGCTGGAAAAACTGAACGCCTGGTTTGCCGCTAACGATCCTGATGTGCTGATTGGCTGGAACGTTGTGCAGTTCGATCTGCGTATACTGCAAAAACATGCCGATCGCTACGCGATCCCATTACGTCTGGGACGTAATCAGACAGCGCTGGAGTGGCGTGAGCACGGTTTTAAGCCCGGCATCTTTTTCGCTCAGGCACAGGGCCGCCTGATTATTGACGGTATTGAAGCGTTGAAATCCGCCTTCTGGAACTTTGACTCTTTCAGCCTGGAAGCGGTATCGCAACAGCTGCTGGGCGAAGGAAAAGCGATCGATAATCCATGGCAGCGTATGGAAGAGATTAACCAGCGTTTTGCCAATGATAAGCCCGCGCTGGCACGTTATAACCTGAAGGACTGCGAGCTGGTCACGCGTATTTTTCAAAAAACCGAGCTGATGCCATTTTTGCTGGAACGCGCCAGCGTTAACGGACTGGCGGCGGATCGACACGGCGGCTCGGTGGCGGCCTTCAGCCATCTTTATTTTCCCCGAATGCATCGCGCCGGTTTTGTCGCGCCGAATCTTGGTGATGTTGCGCCGGAAGCCAGTCCTGGCGGCTATGTTATGGATTCGCGTCCGGGGCTGTATGATTCAGTACTGGTACTGGATTATAAAAGCCTCTATCCCTCGATTATCCGCACATTCTTGATCGATCCGGTTGGCCTGATTGAAGGGCTGGCACATCCCGATGATAAGGATTCCGTGCCGGGCTTTCGTCAGGCACGTTTTTCACGCCATACCCATTGCCTGCCGGAAATTGTCAGCCGCATCTGGCAAGGGCGTGAAGAAGCGAAGCGTCAGGGAAATCAGCCGCTGTCACAGGCGCTAAAAATCATCATGAACGCTTTTTACGGCGTACTCGGCACCAGCGCCTGTCGCTTTTTCGATCCGCGCCTCGCCTCTTCCGTCACGATGCGCGGTCACGAGATTATGCAGCAAACGCGCCAGCTGATTGAGGCGCAGGGATATACCGTTATTTATGGCGATACCGATTCCACCTTTGTCTGGCTGAAAGCGCCCCATGATGAGGCTAGCGCCGATGCCATTGGTCGTCAGCTGGTCAGCTACGTCAACCGGTGGTGGCGCGAACACCTGCGCAAGATGTACCAGCTGGAAAGCGCGCTGGAACTGGAATATGAAACCCATTTTGTGCGCTTTTTGATGCCCACCATTCGCGGCGCTGAACAGGGCAGCAAAAAACGCTATGCCGGTTTGATACGCCGGGCAGGTGAAGAGCGCATGGTGTTTAAAGGGCTGGAGACGGTGCGCACCGACTGGACACCGCTGGCGCAACAGTTTCAACAGGCGCTCTACGGGCGTATTTTTCGGCAGCAGCCGTGGCAGGATTTTGTGCGCGAAACGGTACGTCAGCTGCTGGACGGCGAACTGGATGCCCAGCTGGTTTATAAAAAGCGCCTGCGTCGTCCATTGCATGAATATGAGCGAAATGTGCCGCCACATGTGCGCGCTGCTCGCCTCGCCGACGAACAAAATAAAAAACTGGGCCGTCCGTTGCAGTATCAAAAAGGCGGCACAATCCGCTATGTCATCACCACGGCAGGCCCGGAACCACTGGAGGCGCGCCGTGCGCCGCTGGACTACGATCACTATCTGACAAAGCAGTTGCAGCCCGTTGCCGATGGGATATTGCCTTTTATGCAGGATGATTTTGCTACACTGATTACCGGACAGCTGGGCCTTTTTGACAGGTGACGAACGCGTTACCTTCCAGTACCATAGCGCCCTTCCTGAATTCACCGCTCCTGGGCCTCAGCCAGACAAGTTTATTGTCGGGCCGCAACGCTATTGTCCGGGCGGGAGCATGACATCTGTTATTACGAGAATCGCGAGCTAAACATCTATGCCTTTTACACTTGGTCAACGCTGGATCAGCGACACGGAAAGCGAACTGGGACTGGGAACGGTAGTTGCCCTGGATGCCCGTATGGTTACCCTGCTTTTTCCTGCTACCGGTGAAAACCGACTCTATGCCCGAAATGATTCTCCCATTACCCGTGTGATCTTCAACCCAGGCGATACGGTCACCAGCCAT